>DASVQT010000057.1:0-7406 GCA_036388975.1 Allosphingosinicella sp.
TGAAGCGCTTCCCGCCCTGTCGGAGCGCGCGCCGCTGGTCCTCGTCACCAAGGGCGACCTCCACCATCAGGAGGCCAAGCTCGCGGCGTCCGGTTTCGGCGCCTGGTTCACGGGGGTGGAGATCGTCAGCGACAAGCAGCCGGAAACCTACACCCGCATCTTCGAGCGCTACGGCGCCGCGCCCGCCGATGCCGTCATGGCCGGCAACAGCGTCCGTTCGGACATCCTGCCGGTGCTCGCCGCCGGAGCCTGGGCGGCGCTCATTCCATTTCACCTCGTCTGGTCGCACGAGGCAGCGGAGGTGCCAAAGGAGCACCCGCGCTTCCGGGAGCTATCCAGCATCGCGGAGCTTGCAAGCTGGATCGACGCGCTGCCCTAGGCCGCGCCCCGCTCCCTCATTGCTAGGCGGGACCCGCCTTCACGGCGGCGAGTTCGTTGCCGGCGGGGTCGAGGAAGTGGAAGCGCCGGCCGCCGGGGAAGGCGAAGATCGGGCGGACGATGCGGCCGCCGGCCGTCTCCACGGCGGCGAGCGCCGCTTCGAGATCGTCGACGTCGATCACCGGCAGCGGCGCCTTGCTCGCCTCCGAAGCGTCGCCCTGGAGACCGATATCGGTGTCGCCGGTCAGAGTCGCGGCATAGGAAGGGCCGAAAGCCGTCATGCTCCAGCCGAAGGCGCTTTCGTAAAAGGCCCGCGTCGCCGGAACGTCGCCGACCGGAAGCTCCACATAGTTCAATCGCGCCATGGCCGAGTCTCCATCAAGCCGGCCGTGTGGCCGGGATCACGAACCGAAATAGGCACCGAGCAACGGCGCCGAGGCCCTCGCGCGGGCCGCGTCAGCGTCCGTCAGTAACGCCGCAGCAAGCCGGCGAGGCGGCCCTGCACCTGGACCTGATCGGGGCGGTAGCGCTGGGGATCGTAGCGGCGGTTGGCCGGATCGAGGCGGATCATCGAGCCTTCGCGCCGGAAGGTCTTGAGCGTCGCTTCCTCATTGTCGATGAGGGCGACCACGATTTCCCCGTCGCGCGCCGCGTCCGTCTTGCGGATCAGGGCGAAGTCGCCGTCGAGAATGCCTTCGTCCACCATGGAGTCGCCGGCGACCTGGAGGGCGTAATGCTCGCCCGGCCCGAGCAAGGCGGCGGGAACGGGCAGGGTGTCCGTGCCCTGCAGCGCTTCGATCGGCGTGCCCGCCGCGATGCGGCCGTGCAGCGGAAGCTCTACGATGTCGTTCGAATTGGCGGCAGGGGGCGGCGCGGCGGCAGCTGCCGGCGCGGCAGACGCGCCCTTCACGTCGGGCATCTTGGTGATCTCGAGCGCCCGCGCCCGGTTCGGCAGCCGGCGGATGAAGCCGCGCTCCTCCAGGGCCGAGATCAGCCGGTGAACGCCGCTTTTCGACTTGAGATCGAGCGCGTCCTTCATCTCCTCGAACGATGGCGACACGCCCGTGTCGGCCAGACGCTCGTTGATGTAGGTCAGGAGCTCGTGTTGCTTGCGGGTCAGCATCTTCGGATCCCCATAGGAACGGACGGGGAACGTGTAGGAAACGGCCGGGAACGTGTCAAGCGCCGTTGTTGTCGGTCCGGAACAGATCGCCGTTCAGCAGCGCCCAGATAAAGGCCACCACCGCCCCTGAGCCTGCGAAGATGAGCGCCGTGAAGATGTCGAAGAAGCCGCCGAGGCCGAGCCAAAGCAGGCAGGGGAGGACCAAGCCGGCGGCGAATCCGATGCCGACGAGCAGGAACAGGCTCTCCCGGTGGCCGCGCCGCAAGCGGGCGACGAGATAGCCGGCGGGAAGGCCGACGAGGAGTAGCCCGACGGCGGACAAGGCCGCCGGGATGCCGAAGAGGAACAGGAGCAGGTCGGCCCCGAACCCTCCCCCTCCCAAGAGGGACAGCATCGATCCGATCAGGCACCCCAGAGCGAGCGTGGAAAGCGCGAGCGGCGCGAGGAAGCGGCGCACCGAAAGGATCAGCAGGTCGTCGAGGGTAAGCGGCGCTTTGGAGAGAGGAGTGTTGCCCGGCATGGATCGATGGTCCTCCAGCGCGGCGAGCTTGTAAAGTGCGCCGCCGCCGGTCAGCGCGCAAGGTCGAGAAAGTTCGCGAGCAAGGCATGTCCGCCCTCGCTCGCGACGCTTTCCGGATGGAACTGGACGCCGTGGAGGGGAAGCTCGCGGTGACTCAGGCCCTGGATTGTCCCGTCCTCCGCCGTCGCCGTCACGCGAAGGCAGGACGCGAGGCTTTCCGGCGCGATTGCGAGCGAATGGTAGCGGGTGGCGCCAAGCGGCGAGGGGAGACCGGCGAAGACCCCGCTGCCGTCATGTTCGATGGCCGACACCTTGCCGTGCATCGGGCGCGGCGCCCGCTCGATGGTTGCGCCGAAATGCTGGCCGATCGCCTGGTGGCCGAGGCACACGCCGAGCAGCGGCCGCTGCGCTTCGGCGCAGGCGGCGACCAGCTCGAGCGAGACACCCGCCTCGTCCGGTGTGCCCGGACCCGGCGAGATCAGGATCCCGTCCGCACCGCTCGCCATGGCGTCCGCGGCGGAGACATCGCCGCTGCGCCTAACGTTCACGTCCGCGCCGAGGGCGGCGAGATAATGAACCAGATTCCAGGTGAAGCTGTCGTAATTGTCGATGACCAAAATGCGCCGCGCTGCCGCCACGGCCGCGCGCCCCGCTCTTCGCCGCGTTCCGCCTTGCCTCAGCGCGTCAGCAGCGCCTGGCGGGCGCGGCGGATCGCCTCCTCGTTGCGGCGGATCTCGATCGAATTGCGCGCGGCGCGGGCGAGCTGTTCGCCGATCTCGCCGCCCATCTGCGCCTGGAGGTCGGCCCGTGCGCCCTGAATGGCCTGGCAGCCTTCGGTGGACGCCGCCGCTGCCGCGGCCTGGCCGGTGGGGCAACTCGCCTGGCCGGCGATCCGCTCGGTCACCGTGACGACGAACACGCCGGCCGGCGCGCCCACGGTGCGAGCGCGTCCCTGCGGAAGGCTGAACAAAGCGGCGAGCGGGGGCGGAACGTCGCCGCCGCGCCGAAGGATGTCGATCCTCTTCTGATCGACCGGCTGCGGTGCCGGCAGGCGGACGCCGGCTTCGGCGAATGCGCGCGCCGGCGGAATGCCCCTGTTGATGGCGGCGACGATGCGGTCGGCGACCGTCCGCGCGCGCTGCGACGCTTGCTGCTGGATCACGTCGGTCCGCACCCGGTCGCGGATCTGGGCGAGCGGCGGCACGGCCGTGGGAACCACGCGGGCGAGCGAAACGAGCGCATAGCGCTGGTTCGGCGTCAGCGTCTCGACGGTCGGTTCGGTATCCTCCGGATCGATCATGAAGGCACCGCGGACGATCGCGGGTATTTCGGCCGGTGCCTGCCACTGGACGCCGGGGGCGGTGCCGGCCGCCGTCACGGGCGGCGTTTCGATCACCGCCAACCGCTCGGCGCGGGCGACCTCCTCGAAGCTTTCGCCGCCGGCGATCCGCTCCTCGATGCGGCCGATCGCATTGGCCATCGCTTCTTCGCCCTTGCGCTGCTCCACGGCCGCGACGATCTCGCCGCGCACCGCCTCGAGCGGACGCGCCGCGGCGCGGTTGATCGCTTCGACGCGGATGACGTGGAAGCCCAGCGGCGAGCGGACCGGGCCGATCATCGCACCCTGCGCCGCCGAGAAGACCTGCCCGGCGATCTGGGCGTTGGCGATGTTGGTGAACTGCTCGCGGCTCTGCGCGCCGAGATTGACGTCGGCCGGGCTGCGGCCCGCCTGCTGCGCGGCCGCCACGAAATTGGCCCCGCCGCCGGCGCGCTGCACGAAGGTGCGCGCTTCCGCTTCGGTGGGCAGGATGATCTGCTGCAGATTGCGCGTTTCCGTGCCGGCATAGCGGGCCTGGTTCTGCTGATAGTAAGCGGCGATTTCCTGGTCGGTCGCCCGCGCACCGGCGGCGGCCTGCTCGCGGTTGATCAGCGCATAGCGCAGGACGCGGCGCTCCGGCACCGTGTAGCGGGCGCGGTTCGCCTGATAATGGGCTGCGATCTGCGCGTCCGTCGGGTTGATCCCGGCGGACACGGCTTCGTTCGGAACCACCCCGATGATGCCGCGGCGCCGCTCCAGGAGCAAAGAGGCATATTGAAGCGTGATCGGCTCGGGCGGGGCGACGTTGCGCGCCACCGGCTCCTGAAGCTGCCGCTCCATGAGGTCGTAGGCGACTTCGCGCCGGATCTCGGGCTCGGTGAGGCCAAGCTCCCCGATGCGCTGGCGGAACACGGTGTCGTCGAACTGGCCGGCTAGATTGTGGAAGGCGGGAATGGCGACGAGCACCCGATCGATCATCGCGTCGGACACGACCAGTCCCTTGGAGCGGCCATATTCCCAAAGGGCGCGGCGCGTGATGAGCTGGTCGAGCGCCGCTTCGTAAGCGCCCGCGGCGAGCAGCTGGCCCATGGTGACGTCCGGATTCTGCTGCTGGATCTCGCGCAGGCGGCGCTCGAGGACGGCATCGAGCTCGGCCGATTTCAGCTCCTCGCCGCCGACCTCGACCAAAGTCTCGCCGCCGCGCGGCCCGGCGCTGCCGCCGCCGGGCAGCCCGCCCATGCCGTCCGTGCCGAAGCCGGTGATCACGATCGCGCCCACGGCGAGGACCAGGAAAGCCAGCATCAGCCACTGGGTCAGCTTGCTGCGAAAGGTCTTCATCGGTCACTCTTTTGGCACGGGCGCGGTGGCGGGTGAGGGTGGGGCGCTCGAACGAGGCCCGGTGGCGGCGGACCATAGAAAGAGCGTGTCCCGCCCGCAACCGGCGATGTTGGATCGGTCCTGCGCCCATGACCTTGGCGGTTCGCGCGGCGCCTGCTAGCCCCCGGGCGCGCCGACCCCATTCAATCGAGAACAAGGACGAACGAGACCGTGCACCTTCGCCGCAAGCTGATCGTCGGAAACTGGAAAATGAACGGCAGCCTCGCCGCCTTGGGCGAGATCGCGGCCATTTCCGAAGCGGCGCGCGCCGCCGCCGGCGCCGACGTCGCCATCTGCCCGCCCTTCACGCTCATCGCGCCCGCCGCAACGCGGGCCGGCGGAAGCCTGCCGATCGGCGCCCAGGATTGCCACCCGAACGCCTCGGGCGCGCATACGGGCTGCGTGTCCGTCGCCATGCTGAAGGAAGCGGGCGCCAGGCTCGTCATCGTCGGCCATTCCGAGCGGCGGCAGGACCAGGGTGAAGGGGACGAACTCGTCCGCGCCAAGGCCGCGGCGGCGCTCGCCGCGGGGCTTACGGCAATCGTGTGCGTCGGCGAAAGCGAGGCGCAGCGCCTTGCCGGCGAGCATGCCGAGGTGGTGAGCCGCCAGCTTGCCGGCTCGATTCCGGACGAGGCCGGGGAAGGCGAGCTGGTCGTCGCCTATGAGCCCATCTGGGCGATCGGCACCGGCAAGGTCGCGACTCCGGCGGACGTCGCGCACATGCACAAGGTCATTCGCGCCGCGCTCAACGAGCGGCTGGGAGAGCGCGGCGGGCGGGTGCGCATCCTCTACGGCGGCTCCGTCAAGCCGGACAATGCCGCCGAGCTCCTCGCCGTGGAGGACGTGGACGGCGCCCTCGTCGGCGGGGCAAGCCTCACCGCCAGGGACTTCGTGCCGATCGTCGAAGCGGCGGCGCGGCGCTGAGCCTTTCCGCACCGCACCATTGATCGCGGACGCCCGATCCCCTAAGTCCCCGGGCACATCCCGACACATCGACGAAAGCCGCGACGCCATGGGCCTGTTCACCTTCCTTCTCGTCATCCAGACCCTGGTCGCCCTCGCCATGGTGGTGGTGATCCTGATGCAGCGCTCGGAAGGCGGCGGCCTCACCGGCGGCAGCCCGTCGGGCCTGATGACGGCGCGCGGCGCGGCCGACTTCCTCACCCGCTCGACGGCGATCCTCGGCACGATCTTCGTCGTCCTGTCCATCGTGCTCGCGGCGCTCGCCGCCCGCGCCGGCGGCCCCCGCGTCATCGATCCTGCCTCGCTTCAGCGCCAGGGCTCTTCGCCCGCGCCGCAGCAGGGCCCGACCCAGCCCATCCCCGGAATGCCGGGCGCCGTGGTCCCGACCGGGCCGACCTCGCCGCAGCAGGGCGCGGCGCCGGGCGCGATCCCGGGCGCCGGTGCTCCGGGCGCGCCGGGCCAGGCGCCCGTCGGCATCGCCGCGCCGCCCGCTGAGCAGCCCGCCGCGCCCGCCAACAAGCAGTAAGCCGGGCGTCGACGCGCGGCGTTCGGCGCCGGTCCGGCCGATTATTTTCGGCCGCCGCGCGATTCTCCGCCTTGCCCTTTCGCGCCGCACCCGCTTAAGCCTGTCCTCCCATGACCCGGTTCATTTTCATCACCGGCGGCGTGGTCTCAAGCCTCGGAAAAGGACTGATGGCGGCCTCGCTCGCCGCCCTCCTCCAGGCGCGCGGCTACAAGGTCCGCATCCGCAAGTTCGATCCCTATCTGAACGTCGATCCCGGCACGATGTCGCCCTACCAGCATGGCGAAGTCTATGTGACGGACGACGGCGCCGAGACCGACCTCGACCTTGGCCATTACGAGCGGTTCACGGGCGTCGCCGCCCGCCAGTCGGACAACATCACCACCGGGCGAATCTACCGCGACATCATCATGAAGGAGCGGCGCGGCGACTATCTCGGCGCCACCGTTCAGGTGATCCCGCACGTCACCAACGAGATCAAGGCCTTTGCCCGCGCCGAGCTCTTCGACGACAATGGCGACGATCTCGATTTCCTGATCTGCGAGATCGGCGGCACGGTGGGCGACATCGAGTCGCTCCCCTTCATCGAGGCGATCCGGCAGCTCAGGAACGATCTCGGCCGCGACCGGACGCTGTCGATCCACACCACGCTCGTGCCCTACATCGCGGCGGCGGGCGAATTGAAGACCAAGCCGACGCAGCACAGCGTGCGCGACCTGACTTCGCTCGGCATCCAGCCGGACGTGCTCCTTTGCCGCGTCGACCGGCCGCTTCCCGAAAGCGAGCGCGCCAAAATTGCGCAATTCTGCAACGTGCGGAAGGAAGCGGTCATCCCCGCCCTCGATGCCAAGAGCATCTACGCGGTTCCGCTTCAATATCATCGGGAGGGCCTGGACGCCGAAGTGCTGCGCGCCTTCGGCATCGTGGACGCGCCCGAGCCGGACGTGTCCCGCTGGGACGACATTCTCGACCGCCTGTGGAACCCGGAAGGCGAAGTGACGATCGGCGTCGTCGGCAAATATGTCGGCCTCCAGGACGCTTATAAGAGCCTCACCGAGGCGCTGATCCACGGCGGCCTCGCCAACCGAGTCAAGGTCAACATACGCTGGCTGGACGCTGAACTCTTCGAGCATCCGGAAACGGAAGTCGCCGCCAGCCTCGAGCCCTGCCACGCCATTCTCGTCCCCGGCGGCTTCGGCGAGCG
>DASVQT010000058.1:0-10326 GCA_036388975.1 Allosphingosinicella sp.
GCCGAGCTTCGGCCGCCAGTAGTCCGAGGCATATCCGGCGCAGCCGGCGAGCGCCGCGATCGGCATAAGGGCAGGCAAAAGGCGGCGCATGAAAGTCTCCGGACTGACGAAATGCCGCCGCTTCTAGCGCGGGGCCCAGCCGCCGGTCCAGCGCCGCTCCTGCTGCACTGCAACATCTGCACTCGCGCGGGCCGAGCTTGCATTTGCACGGCTGGCGCGAGGCGCCCATTTCAGCGGCGAATTCTCAAGCCTGAAAGCCTTTCAAGATGGTCAGCCTCGTCGCCCTTTATCTCAGCGTCCTTTCCGGCCGCCTCGATTTCGACCGGAACGGCCGGCCGATCTTCTAGCTTCGCGCCGTTTCGGCGGCGGGGAGGCGGACGTGAACCGTGGTGCCCTTGCCGACGACGCTGGCGATTTCGAGCCGGCCGCGGTGGCGCTCGACGATGTGCTTGACGATGGCGAGCCCCAGGCCCGTGCCGCCGACGGCCCGGCTCCTTCCGGCGTCGACGCGGTAGAAACGCTGGGTCACGCGCGGGATATGCTCGGGCGCCATGCCCTCCCCTTCGTCGGCGACGGCGAGGTGGACGAGGTCTCCGTCGCGCCGAAGCGAGACGGTGACCGGCCGGC
This sequence comes from Allosphingosinicella sp., assembly GCA_036388975.1. Classification (GTDB taxonomy): domain Bacteria; phylum Pseudomonadota; class Alphaproteobacteria; order Sphingomonadales; family Sphingomonadaceae; genus Allosphingosinicella. Next base: position 628 of record DASVQT010000058.1, read on the forward strand.
CGGCGCGGCCGTAGCGAAGCGCATTGCCGATGAGATTGTCGAGCAGCTGCAGGACCTCGCTCCGGTCGCCCGAGACCGGAGGCAGGCCCGGCTCGGCCTCGACCCGCACTTCGGACCCGCGCGCCTCGGCGACGTGCCGCAGATGGCCGGCGGCTTCCTGCGCCAGCGGCTCGAGCGCGAGGGTCGCGCTCGGCGCGCTGAACCGCTCGGCCTCGATCCGGGACAGGGAAAGCAGGTCGTCGATCAGGCGCTGCATGCGCCGCCCCTCCGACTCCATGATGCCGAGGAAGCGCTCAAAGGTCGCTTCGTCCTCCCGCGCCTTGGGATCGTGCAGCGTTTCGAGGAAGCCGAGCAAGGTCGCCAGCGGGGTGCGAAGCTCGTGGCTGGCGTTGGCGACGAAATCGGTGCGCATCCGCTCGGCCGCGGCGGCTTCGCTGACGTCGCTGAACCGGGCGGCGCGGTAGCCGTCGCCGAAGGAGGCGACGGTCATCGTCCAGCGGCGGTCGGGATCGCCGATGCCGGTCATTTCGATGTCGTCGGCGTCGTCCGAGCGACCGAGCAGCCGCTCGAGCGCCGCGGGGTGGCGGACGGCGAGGCGGACGTCGCGGCCTTCGATCCAGGCGCCGAGCACGGCGCGCGCGGCGGCGTTGGCGAGGAGGATGCGTCCGTCGCGGACGAGGATCATCGGCTCGGCGACGACTTCGGCAACGGCGCGCGCCCAGTCCGCCGCTTCAGGCACTCCGGTCTCCTGCCTCAGGCACGGGCGTCGAGGCGCCTTCCGAAGCTGACGAAAAGCTGGACCAAGGGCGGCACGAGGACGATCGACAGCACGATCTTGGCGAGCATCTGTCCGATCAGAAGGTCGCGGATCGGGAATACGCCGTAAAAGGAGATGCTGATGAACAGCAAGGTGTCGACGATCTGCGACAGCACGGCGGCGACGCCGGCGCGGAACCAGATCAGCCTGCTTTCGCCCTTGCCGCGCAGCGCGCTGAAGATGGTGACGTTCAGGAATTGCGAGATGCCGTAGGCGATGATGCCGGCGATCCAGATGCGCGGCGTTCCGCGCATGATCGTGTCGAACGCGGAAAGGCGATCGGCCGGCATGTCGTGGGCGGCGGGAAGCGCGAGAACGAGGATGGCGAGCAGGATCGAGGCGACCAGCGGGACGAAGCCGATGGTGACCAAGCGGTTCGCCGTTTCCCGGCCGTTCAGCTCGGCCACCGCGCTCGACGTCACGACGAGCAGCAGGAAGGCGAAGATGCCGGCTTCGACGGCGAGCGGCCCCAGCGCCACCTGCTTGTTCGCGAGGACGCCCGCGATGCAGACCATGCCGCCGTAGAAGATCGAATAAGCGAACAGCGAACGCGACATGCCGCCGGGCGCGCTGCCGGCGGCGGTGGCGGAAGACGAGGCGGCCGAAGCGGCGGCAGGAACTTCTGTTGTCATGGCGACGATGCGTAGACGCTTTGGGCGCCGCTCAACAAGAGGTGTGGGCGTGGGAGCGCTGCAACCCGCCCTTCGACAGGCTCAGGGCTGGCGGTGTATCCTGCAACCCGCCCTTCGACAGGCTCAGGGCTGGCGGTGTATCCTGCAACCCGCCCTTCGACAGGCTCAGGGCTGGCGGTGTATCCTGCAATCCGGGCGTCGACAGGCTCAGCCCTGGCGGCCTGGATGCAAGTCCCTCATCTCGAACACCCCGCGCAAAAAACACTTCCCCCTCTTCCATTCTCCGGCCATCTAGGCGGCTCTCCCTGATCCAGATCACGAAAGCGCCCGCCGCCTTGACCGACACCCGCCTCGACGTGCTTGCGATCGGCGATGCCGTGGTGGACGTGATCGCCCGCGCCGAGGACGAATTCCTGGTCGAGGAGAGACTGGTCAAGGGCTCGATGCAGGTGCTCGACGCCGAAGGCATGACGCGGCTTTATTCGCGCATGAGCCAGGCGCGCGAAACGAGCGGCGGTTCGGCGGCGAACACCGTCGCGGGCGTGGCGGCGCTCGGCGGACGCGCCGGCTTCGTCGGCCAGGTGGCCGCCGACCAGCTGGGCGAAATCTTCAGCCACGACATCCGCGCGCTGGGCGTCGAGTTCCGGACGCCGCCCAAGGCGGACGGGCTCCCGACCGGGCGCTGCCTGATCCTCGTCACGCCCGACGCGCAGCGGACCATGAACACGTTTCGCGGCGCCGCCCACGAGCTTTCGGTGGACGTGCTCGACCGAGCCCAGATCGAGGGCGCGGCGATCCTCTACCTCGAAGCCTATCTGTGGCGATCGGAAGGCCCGCGCGCCGCGATGCGCGAAGCGATGCGGATCGCGCACGAAGCCGGCCGCAAGGTCGCCTTCACCTTGTCCGACATCGCCTGCATCGGCCCGCACCGCGCCGAAATCCTTGAGCTGCTGGACAGCGGCGCCATCGATCTCCTGTTCGCCAACGAAGCCGAAATCCGCTCCCTCGCCGAGACGGACGACTGGGAAGAGGCGATCGCCGCGATCGAAGGCAAGGTCCGCATCCTGGTCGTGACCTGCGGCGCCGACGGCGCGATGGCGGTGGAGGCCGGACGGCGAGTCAGCGTGCCGGTCGCGAAGATCGGCGCCGGGCTGGTCGACACGACCGGCGCGGGCGACCTGTTCGCGGCGGGCTTCCTCGTCGGGCAGGCCGAGGGCCGTTCGATCGAGGACAGCCTGCGCATCGGATCCATCGCCGCGGCCGAGATCATCTCCCATTTCGGCGCCCGCCCGGAAGCGGATCTGCGCAAGCTCGTCGAGGAACAATTGTGAAGCGTCTCGCCGTTTATTGCGGCTCCTCAATGGGAGCCGACCCGCTGTTCGCCGACACCGCCCGGACGCTCGGCGGCGACATGGCTCGGCGCGGCATCGACCTCGTCTACGGCGGCGGCCATCGCGGCTTGATGGGCGTCGTCGCCGATGCGGTGCTCGCGGGCGGCGGCAAGGTCTACGGAGTCATCCCGCAGGCGCTGGTCGACCTCGAGGTCGCGCATACCGGCCTGACGGAGCTCCACACGGTCACGTCGATGCACGAGCGCAAGGCCAAGATGACCGAGCTCACCGACGCATTCATCGCCATTCCGGGCGGCATCGGGACGCTGGACGAGCTGTTCGAAGCCTGGACGTGGAATGCGCTCGGCTATCACAGCAAGCCGTTTTGCCTGCTGAACGTCGCGGGCTTCTGGGACCGGATGATCGAGTTTCTCGACCATGTGACGGTGAGCGGCTTCATGTCTCCGGCGCGGCGCGCGCAGCTTCTCGTCGCGGGGAGCATCGGCGAGGCTTTGGAAAAGCTGGACGAAGCCGAAAAAGCCGCCGAAACCAGAATGGTCTGGTAAGAAGCGGCAGTTCCGCAAAGGGACGCCTGGGGAGGGCTTGAATGAACGAAGTGCAACGGATCCTGATGGGTCTTGGAGGGATCCTGGTGATCCTCGGCATCGCCTTCCTGCTGTCGTCCAACAAGCGCGCGATCCGCCCGCGCGTGGTCGGCGCCGCCTTCGCGCTCCAAGCCGGGATCGCCGTCCTGGTACTGTTCACGCCCTGGGGACGCCGCGCCATCGAGGGCATGGCGAACGGCGTGTCCAACCTCCTGGGCTATGCCAACAAGGGCACCGAATTCCTGTTCGGGCCGGCGGCGAACAACCCGCTCGCCAACACCTTCGCCATCGCGGCGCTCCCGGTGATCGTGTTCTTCGCCTCGCTGGTCGCCATCCTCTACTATCTGGGCATCATGCAGCGAGTGGTGCGCTGGGTCGGCGGGGCGATCGGCTATGTGACGGGGATCAGCCGCGTCGAAGCGCTCGCCTCGGCTGCCAACATCTTCGTCGGGCAGAGCGAGTCTCCGCTGGTCGTGCGCCCCTATCTCGCCGCTTTGACGCCGCCGCAGCTCTTCACCGTCATGGTGGTGGGCATGGCCGGAGTCGCCGGCACGATCCTCGCCGCTTATGCGGCGCTTCTCGGATCGACCGCCCTCCCCTACCTTCTCGCCGCCGCCTTCATGTCCGCGCCGGGCGGCATCCTCATGGCCAAGATCATGATGCCGGACGAGCCGCGCAAGGACGAGCTCCCGCTCGAAAACGGCGCCGCGCCGGCATCGGACGACCGAGTCGACGTCGCGGAAACGTTCGAGGAAGGCGAACAGCCGGCCAACATCATCATGGCGGCCGCGCAGGGGGCGCAGACCGGCGTCAAGCTCGCCGTCGCGGTCGGGGCGATGGTGCTCGCCTTCGTCGCCCTCGTCGCCCTGGCGAACGGCCTCCTCGGCGGGGTCGGCGGCTGGTTCAACTATCCCGAGCTGAGCTTCCAAAGCATCGTCGGCGCCGTCTTCCAGCCGATCATGTTCCTGATCGGCATCCCCTGGAACGAAGCGGGCGCGGCCGGCGGTTTGTTCGGGACCAAGCTGGTGCTGAACGAGTTCGTGGCCTTTATCGACCTCGGCGCGATGCCGGCGGGCACGCTCAGCCCGCGCAGCATCGCGATCGTCACCTTCGCTTTGTGCGGCTTCGCCAACTTCTCCTCCATCGCCATCCAGATGGCGGTGACCGGAAGCCTCGCGCCCAACCAGCGCCCGATGATTGCCAAGCTCGGCATCAAGGCGCTGATCGCGGGCTCGCTGGCGAACCTCATGTCGGCGGCGCTGGCCGGGCTGCTGCTCCCGGCCTGAGCCACACCCGCTCCCGCTCATCCTCAGGCTCCGCTGAGTAGGCGAAGCCGTATCGAAGCGGCGTCTCGAAAGACCGCGCGAGGGTCCTTCGAGACGGGCCTTCGGCTTCGCTCAGTCCCTCCTCAGGACGAGCGTTCCTCTACTCTCTCCACATCATTGTCGCGCCAGCTCGAACTGGACCGAGACGTTGACGCCGAGCGACAGCTCGCCGGGCGAGACCGGCGCGGGCGGCGGCGGCGGCGGGGCGCCCGCGTCGAAGGTGCGCAGGCCGCTCACCATGATGCCCTGCACGGGATAATGGCCGCCCGCTTCGGTGATGGCGACGATGCGGACGACGCGCATTCCGGCCGCACGGGCATAAAGCTCGGCGCGCTGGCGGGCCTCCGCCACGGCGGCGCTGCGCGCCTCGTCCAGCGCGGCGCGCGGTTCGTCCATCGTGAAGTGAGGGCCGTTGATCTCGTTCGCCCCGGCGGCGGCGAGGGCGTCGATGATCCTGCCCATTTCGGCGACGCGACGGACGCGGACCTGGACGTGGTTGCGCGCATCGTAGCCGACGATCCGCGGCGCCGCAGGCTCGGGCGGCGGGACATAGGGTTCGCGCGTCTCGCGGGCGCGGATCATCGCGTCGCGCTCGGGGTTCGTGTAGCGCGGGTTGAGGCTCAGCGAGGACGTCTGGATGTCGCGCTCCGCCACGCCGGCGCGTCTCAAGGCGGCGACCACGGCCGCCATCTGCCGGCTGTTCTCGCTCAAGGCCTCCGCGGCGGTGCGGCCCTGGGTGACGACGCCGGCCGTGAACATGGCGAGATCCGGAGCGCGGGTGCTGCGCCCTTCGGCGGTGAGGCTGAGGATCGCGCTGTTCGGGCCGAGCGGGGTCATGGCCGGCACCGGGCCGGTCTGCGCCTCCGCGGGAATGGCGGCAGCGGCCGAGGCGGCGAGCAGGGCGAGGGACAGGATTTTCTTCATCGGTTCCTCCTTTCAAAGCCGCAGAACGCAAGGCCGTGGAGGACGTTGCCGGGGATCAGGCGTCCGCTTCAGGAAGCCTCGGAAGCGCGAGGCAGGCGAGCGCGGCGAGTTCGAGCGCCAGGGCGGCGAGCGCGAGCGGGACGAGGCCGCGGTCGATGAAGGGCGCGACCGCCGCGGTGCCGAGCGCCGCCGCCGCCATGATGGCGAGGATGACGAGGGCGCTGCCGCGCGCATCGTCCCCCTTCGCGGCGACGACGGCGCGGTAGAAGCCGGCGGGACCGCGAAGGCCGAGGCCGATGCCGACCGGCACGAAAAGCACCGTCACCCAGAAGGCCGAGCGTCCGCCGGCGAGCGCGTAGGCGGACATGGCCGCGGCCCCGAGCGCGGCGATGAAGGTGCCCGCAAGGATCAGGCGCTCGGCACCGACGCGCGCGGCGAGCCCGCCGCTCAGATTGGCGCACAGGATGAAGGCGGCGATCCCGCAGACCTGCATCCATATGAAGTCGGTGAGGTCTCCCCCGAAGCCGTGCACCAGCACCGCCGGGGCCCCGAAGACGAAGACCAGCAGGCCGCCGAGGACGAAGGCCTGGCTCAGCGCGTAGCGGAGAAAGACGGGGTCCGAGACGAGTGCGCCGTAGCGCCCCTCGGCCCGGCGGCTCGCCTGCGGAACGAGCGGAAAGGCGAGGTTGAGGGCGGCGAGGAGCAAAGCCAGGGCGCCGATCAGCTCGAACGACAGGCGCCAGCCGCCCAGCGCCAGCAGCCAGACGCCGAGAATCGGCGCAAGCGCAGGCGCGAGCGATTCGATGCTGCCGACCATGCCGATCGCGCGCACTGCGCGGCGCTCGTCGAACAGCGCGCGCACGACCGGCGCGGCGAAGACGGCGGGGCCGGCCGCCACCGCGCCCTGCAAAGCGCGAAGGCCGATCAAGGCTTCGATCGACGGGGCGGCGGCGCAGGCGAAGGAGGTGGCGCCGGTGAGAAGGAGGGAGGCGACGATCAGCGCCCGCGTCGAGAAACGATCGCCGAGCGCACCGTAGGCGAGAAGGCCGGCGCAGGTGCCGCTGACATAGGCGGCGAGGACGAGCTGCGCAGACGCCGCATTGCCGCCGAGCGAGGCCGGCAGCGACGGCACGGCGGGAAGCACCAGGTCCGTGCCCATGAGGCCGAGCAAGGTGGCGCCGATCAGAAGCGCAAGCTTCAGCCATGCCTGCCCGGCCGCCGCCTCGTCGGTCACTCAAGCCTCCCCTCTTCTCGGCGGCTTTCATAAACGAAATGGGCGCGCCGCGAACAGGCGCGCACCGTCTGCGCAGTGGCAGGCGGCGCCCACATAAGGTAAGGCGCGCGCATGAGCACTCTTGCACCCCAGCGGCCGCAGGTCGCCTCCGTCTCCCTCGCCGCGTCCGATGCGGATCCCGAAGCCTTTGCCGCCGAACTGGGCGGCTCGTTCGAGCGCTACGGCTTCGCGATCATCGCCGATCACGGCATCCCGGCCGACCTCATCCGCCGCGCCGAAGAAAAAGCGAAAGCCTTCTTCGCGCTGCCCGAAGAGGTGAAGCGCAGCTACAAGATCGAAGGCGGGGGCGGCGCGCGCGGCTACACGCCGTTCGGGATCGAGACCGCCAAGGGCGCGAGCGCCTACGATCTCAAGGAATTCTGGCATGTCGGCCGCGAGCTGCCGGAAGGCCACCCTTACCAAGAGGTGATGGCGCCGAACGTGTGGCCGGAGGAAGTGCAGTCCTTCCGCGACACGTTTCTGGAGCTGTTCGACGCCTTCGACACGGCGGGGCTCCGCATTCTCGAAGCGATCGCCCGCTACCTGAAGCTCGCACCGGATTATTTCGCCGACACGGTGCGCGACGGAAATTCGGTGCTCCGCCTCCTCCATTATCCGCCCACGGACGGGAACGGGCCCAATGTGCGCGCCGGGGCGCATGAGGACATCAACACCATCACCCTGCTGCTCGGCGCCGAGGAAGCGGGGCTCCAGCTCCTCGACCGCGACGGCAACTGGCTGCCGGTGAGCCCGAAGCCGGGCGAGCTCGCCGTCAATATCGGCGACATGCTGCAGCGCCTCACCAACGGCGTGTTGCGCTCAACCACCCACCGCGTGGTGAACCCGCCGCCCGAACGGCGCGGCCATTCGCGCTATTCCATGCCCTTCTTCCTCCACTTCCGGCCGGATTTCATGATCGAAACGCTGCCGCAATGCGTGAGCGAGGCGCGGCCGCCGCAATGGCCGCCGATCAGCGCCCACGATTACCTCCTGGAGCGGCTCCGCGAGATCAAGCTGGCCTGAGACGCGGATGCCGGATCGAGTCCGGCATGACGGCACTAGCCGAGAGCCTCAGCAATCTTCTTCGCGGTGAGCTGGGTCGTGCCCGGCGGCAGCGCGTCGGGCGCGAAGGCGCCGAGTTCCTCGATTTCGAGCGACGGCTTGAAGGCGTAGCGGACGTCCTCGACGCGGAAGAAGGTGGTGCGGCCCTTGCGGCGGTCGGGACGGTGCTCGAACGCGCCGAGGCAGGTCACGGCGCCGTGGCTCTGGAGGCCGATCTCCTCGCGAAGCTCGCGAAGGATGGCGGCTTGCGGGTCCTCGCCCCGCTTCAGGCCGCCGCCGGGGAGGTGCCAGCCCTTATCGTAGGTGAGGCGGACGAGGACGATCTTGCCTTCCGGCGTGAGCGGGAGGGCGAGCACGCCGCGCACCTCCGGGCGGGTGACGAACCAGATTGCGCGGCGCAGCGACTGGAATGCAGTGACGGCAGTTCGGACGAGGATGCGCGGCGGCTGCACGGCGGCGTGCGTCAGCGGCCCGCGTCTTCGAGGTTGCCGGGACCAAAGCCGTGCGGGATCAGCGTCGAAATGCGGTGAGTGGCGATCTGCGTCCCGTCGCCGTTCGAGGAGACGATCTCGAGGTCGCGGCCGGCGACGTGCGCGGCTTCGAGCAGCGCCTGCCGGCAGCCGCCGCAGGAGGTGACCAGCTGGCTTCCCTGCAGCCGGCCTTCGGGCCCGACATTGCCGCCGGACACCGCGATCCGCGCGATCCGGGCGAGGCCGAAGGCCTGCTGGGCGGCGGCGAGGGCGGACTGTTCCGCGCAGACGCCGAGCCGGTAGCAGGCATTTTCCATGTTGGCGCCGACCGCGATCTCGCCGTCCACGGACTCGACGGCGCAGCCGACGCTGAATTTGGAATAAGGGGCGTAGGCGTTGAGCGCGGCCTCGCGGGCGCGTGCGACGAGCGGATCGTTGTGCGGGGTCTCGGTCATAGTCCGCCATAGTGACAGCGTGCCCCGCCCGTGCCAACAGCGGCGGCGATGGAGGTGGGCTTTATGAGGATGAAGCTTCTGGCCGGCGCGGCGGCGATTGCGCTGACGGGCTGCGCGGCGGCGCGCGAAAGCGGGGCTCCGGCTCCGGGCATGCCGGCGGCGGCAGCGGCGGCTCCGACGCAGGTGCGGATCATCGCGTTCAACGACTTTCACGGCAATCTTCAGCCGCCCGGCGTTTCGGTGAACGTCGCGCGGGAGGGCGGCGGCGATCCGCTGCGCGTGCCCGCAGGCGGCGTCGCTTATCTCGCTTCGGCGATCGACCGGCTGCGCACCGGCCATCCCAATCATGCGGTGGTCGCGGCCGGCGACATGATCGGCGCCTCCCCGCTTGTCTCCTCCATGTTCCTGGACGAGCCGACCATTCACGCGATGAACCTCATCCGGGTCGACTACAATGCGGTGGGCAATCACGAATTCGACCGGGGCGCGCAGGAGCTGCTGCGCATGCAGCGCGGCGGGTGCGAACAACATACGGGCGCGCAGCCCTGCCGGCTGGAGCCGTTCGGCGGGGCGCGCTTCAACTTCCTCGCGGCGAACGTGCGCGGTCCGGGCGGCGAGCCGCTGCTTCCCGCCTACGGCATCCGCACCTACGGGAGCGGCGCCAATGCGGTGAAGGTCGCCTTTATCGGCATGACGACGGTGGAAACGCCGAGCCTGGTGACTCCTTCGGGCGTGCAGGGCCTGAGCTTCGTCGACGAGGCCGAGACGGTGAATGCGCTGATCCCGCGGCTGCGCGCCGAGGGCG
>DASVQT010000059.1:0-4917 GCA_036388975.1 Allosphingosinicella sp.
GACGGAGCCGGGCACCTGAACGTCCTTATATTCGGCATGGAAGGCAGCGAGGCTGAACGACAGGCGGCGGTCGAACAGCGACGCGCGGTAGCCGAGCTCGAAGCTGTCCACCGTTTCGGGATCGAAGGACATGAATTCGAAGAGCTGCTGGCTGTTGCATGCGCCGCCGGTCGGGTTCCGGCAGGCGGTGGACACGCCGCGCGGATCGAAGCCGCCGCCCTTGAAGCCCTGCGAATAGCTCGCATAGACCGTGTGGTCGTCGTTGATCTCGTAGGTGACCGACGCGCGCGGCGTGAACCGTTCGAAGTCCGCCGTCCCTTCGAAGTCCGACTGGAGCAGGATCGGAATGCCGGTGCCGCCAAAGAAGGGCGAACCGCCCCCGCCGAGATAGGCCTGCCGCAGGATGTCGGACGTCCGCTCGTCCCAGGTGTAGCGGCCGCCGAGCGAGACGCTGAGCTGCTCGGTGATGTCGAACGTCAGGTCGCCGAAGATGGCGAACGTCTCGGTGTCGACGTCGCCGAAGGTCAGCGCCGTGATCTGGTTCGGCGTGCGCACGTCGAAGATCGTGCGCGAATTGGCGTTCAGGTAATAGCCGCCGAGCAAAGCGTTGATCGGGCCGCGATTGTAGAGGATCTGCAGCTCCTGGCTGAGCTGCCGGTTCTCGTAAACGGCGGGCACGTCGATATCGACCTGCGGCAAAGCGTCGAAGTCGATCGGAGTCGAGCTGTCGTCCTGGCGGAAGGCCGTGATGGAGCGCAAGGTGATGTTCTCGGTCGGCTGGATTTCGGCAAAGCCGCTCACGCCCCAGGCTTCGACCTGCTGGTCGACGTCGTTCAAACCGCCGCGCGTGTCGTAGACGTCGTTCAGGACCGGCGCGCCGGTGCCGAGCGAGGTGATCAGGCGGTGCCCGCCGCGCGGGTTCGAATTGTCCTGGGTGTAATCGCCGGAAATGCGGAAGAAGATGTTTCGTTCGTTGTTCACTTCGGCCGAGACGCGGCCCGCCCAGACGTCGCGATTGTAATTGTCGCGGCCGGTGGTGAGGTTCTCGCCGAAGCCGCCGCGCGACAGGCGGGCACCGGTGGCGCCGACGCGCAGGATGCCGTTCCCGACGGGCGCCGAGCCGCCGACGATGAGGTCGGCCTGCTCGTAGGTGCCGAGATTGGCGCGGACCCGAAGCGTCGGCTCGTCCGGCAGGCGGCGGGTCACGTACTTGACGGCGCCGCCGATCGTGTTGCGGCCGTAGAGCGTGCCTTGCGGCCCGCGAAGCACTTCGATCCGCTCCACGTCGTAAATGTCGAGCACGGCGGCCTGCGGACGGTTGAGATAGACGTCGTCGAGATAGATGCCGACGCCGGCTTCGAAGCCGCCGACCGGATCCTGCTGGCCGACGCCGCGGATGAAGGCGGACAGGGTCGAATTGGTGCCGCGCGAGACTTCGAGGCTGACGTTGGGCGTGGTCGCGGCGATGTCCGTGATGTCGAGCGCGCCGGCATTTTCCAGCTGCTCGCCCGAAAAGGCGGTGATCGCGATCGGCACGTCCTGCAGCGTCTCGGCGCGGCGGCGGGCGGTCACGACGATGTCGTTATTGACCCCAGCCTCGCCCGTCTCGAGCGCCTGGTTCTGCTCGTTGGCGATCTGCGCTTCCTGCTCCTCGCCGGCGCCCTGCGTCGGCTGGTCCGCCGTCTGGGCGAAGGCCGGCGCGGCGGTGAGGGCGGCGAGCGCCGTCCCGAGCTTCAGTGCGGTCGTGATGGACAAGCGGCGCATGGCGTTCCTCCTCATATCTCGTGTGTCTGGGTTTGTGGCTGACGGTTTGGCTGCGGCGTGCGGGCGACGCGATCCGCAAAGTCCCTGATTGCGGCGTTGAAGGCATCGCTTTGTTCGAGCTGCGGCGCGTGGCCGGAGCCTTCGAATTCGATCTCGGCGGCATCCGGCAAGGCACGGGCGAGATAACGGGCGGTCGCCGCGTCGTAGAGCTGGCTGTGACGGCCGTGGATGATCAGGGTCGGCTGCCGGATGGCGGGCAGGAGCGGCCGGAAGTCTTCGGCGACGAGCGACTTCCAAACGGCGCCGATGGTCGCCGCGTCGTTGCGCGCGAATTCCGCGCTCGCCCAGTCGGCGGTTTCGCGCATGCGCTCCGAAATGGGCTGCGAAAAGATCGCCTGCCCCGCGGCCATGGCGAAGGCCTTGAAGTCCGAAGCAATGGCGGCGCTTCGGAGCGCGCAGGCTTCGGGCGACAAACCGAGGTCCCACCCGTCGACATTCTCGACCCGCGCCGTCATGTCGACGACCACCGAAGCGGCGAAGCGGCGCCCGGCGGGTCCGGACAGCAATGTCCAAAGCACGCTCGCGCCGAGCGACCAGCCGACCGCGATCGCTTCCTCGAGGTCCAGCGCATCGGCGAGTTCCGCGACGTCGCGGGCAAGCCGGTCCACGGTGAGCGCGCCGCCGGCCTTTGCCGAAGCGCCGTGGCCGCGAAGGTCGACGCCGATCAGGCGGAAGCTGTCGGCGAGCGGCTGCTGGCCCGGGAAGAAGCCGCTATGGGCCATGAGGCCGTGCAGAAACACGAGCGGGCGCCCTTCGCCCTCGTCGCGGTACGCGATGCGCGCGCCATCGGATGCCGTGAAATGCCGCAAGAACCCCTCCCCCGGCGCGCCCCTTCTTGTCCCCCGAGGAGCGTCGCCGAAGCCGTCTTTCTAGCCGTACGTGAAACTTGAGTCAATGTTCAGGTTGAGCAACGGCTTGTTAGCCGGAGTTGCCTATGCTGCCCGTTATAGGAGGTGGTGGATGCGAACTTTGCTTGCCGCGCTTGTCGGGGCGCTGGCGCTCGGCGCCTTCCTGTTGCGGCCCGGAGCCTCGGCCAGCGAGAGCGCCGCCTTGAGCGCTTCGCCGCTGCACAGCCGTGCCTTCGCCGCCCCGCCCGCCGCGGTCGTCGATGCCCTGCGCCGCATCGTCGGCGACAGTTTCGAGCTCGCCTCCCGCAGCGACAGCGGCGATCACTTCCGCCGCGTGATCCCCGCGAGCCTTCTCGCCGAAAGCCAGGAACTCGGGTCTTTGCCGGGCCTCGGCGACATGATCGTCACGGCCCGCGTGCATCCCGGCGGCGCCGAGTCACGCACTGCCTTCACGGTGGCGGGCACCAGTGCCGACATCACCATCGGCGTTCGGGAGCAGGGCGGCGGCAGCGTCGTCACCGTCGAGACCGCCGTCACCGAAGGCTCGGGCGACTCGGCCCGGCGGGTCGCGGCGCACATGCGCGCAGGATCGAACGACGAAGCCCGCCGCCTGCTTGCCCGTCTCGACTCGAGCCTCCGCCCCGGAGGCTGATCCGGCCGGCGCGGTGCGCCGCGGCCGCCTTCAGTTGCTCGAATAATGGGCCTGGATGATCTCCCAGGCTTCCTGCGCCGTTTCGACATAGCGGAAGAGATCGAGGTCCTGCGGCGAGACGACGCCTTCCTCGACCAGCGCGTCGAAGTTCACGACCCGCTCCCAGAACTCCCGCCCGAAGAAGAGAATGGGGAGCGGCTTCACCTTGCCGGTCTGAATGAGGGTGAGGAGCTCGAAGGCTTCGTCGAACGTCCCGAAGCCGCCCGGGAACACGGCGACGGCGCGGGCGCGCAGCAGGAAGTGCATCTTCCTCAGCGCGAAATAATGGAACTGGAAGCTCAGCGACGGCGTGACGTACGGATTGGGGAGCTGCTCGTGCGGCAGCACGATGTTGAGGCCGATCGACTCCGCGCCCTCGTCGCAGGCGCCGCGGTTCGCCGCTTCCATGATCGAAGGGCCGCCGCCGGACGTCACGACGAAGTGGCGCGTGCCGTCCGCCTCCGGCTGGGTGCGGCTGGCGAGGCGGGCGAGTTCGCGCGCTTCGTCATAATAATGCGATTTGGCCTTCAGGCGCTCGGCGACGATGCGCTGCTGGTCGGTCGAGGCGGCGGCGAGCAGGGCGTCGGCCTTGGACGGCTCGGGGATGCGGGCCGATCCGTACATGACGAAGGTGGATCCGATCTTCGCTTCGTCGAGCAGCAGCTCGGGCTTCAGCAGTTCGAGCTGGAAGCGGACGGGCCGGAGGTCTTCACGCAGCAGGAAGTCCATGTCCTGAAAGGCGAGGCGATAGGCGGCATGCTCCGTCTGCGCTGAGCTGGTCTGCTGGGCGGCGGTCTCCGCTTCCTCGCGCGCGGCGGGGAACAGGCGGGTCGGCGGAATGGGTCTGGTCGTGTCGGTCATGGTGCCGCCCTAGCGGCAATGAGGCCCCCGCCCCAAGTCGAAATGAAGATGATTGGCATGGTAAACGTCGCTTTCCGGCGACAGGCCGACGCTGAAGCGGCGGCAGCCCGCTTGGTGCACCGCGCGCAGGAACGTCCGCGCATCCTCGCGCTCGCCGTCCCAGTCATCGAGCACCGTCACGCGCCGCCCGTCGGCGAGCACGAAGGCGGAAACGTCCACCGCATTGGCGAAGGCATGCTCGCTGAGCCGCGCGCCCGGCCGGCTGTTGACCGTCCGGCACGCATAGGTGCCGAAGCTCTCGATCCGCCGGACGGAGCTCCCGAACCGCCGCTCGGCTTCCGGCTGCACGCTTTCGCGCACCCACTGCGCGAAAGCGCGTGCCAGGGGACAGCGCATGGCGCCGAGGTTTGTGACGGGCGTTCCGATTTCCGTGAGCTGCACGGCCCCGACCGCTGAGCAGCCGCCCGCGAACTGGCGGTCGGGAAGCACGCGGAAAACGACGCCGGCGCGGGTAAGATCGAGGTGGCACTGCAGCGTCTCGCGGGTCGCGACGGGGGCGGCCGCGGGAGTCTGCCGAACCGACACCTCCGGCCGCCGCGCCTCGCGTGCCTTGGGAATGCACCCGGCGGTAAGCGCCGCCGCAAGAATGAGGATGCCGACCCGCATCGGTGAAGTGTGCGCTCCGCCGACTCC
>DASVQT010000060.1:0-21534 GCA_036388975.1 Allosphingosinicella sp.
GAAGTCCATGATGTGGAGCGACCAGAGAAAGTCGTAGGTTCGCCACAGATCGGAGCGCCGGGCCGTCACGACGCCCGTATCCTGCGCCACGTAAAGGGCGCGGCCGTCGCCGTCGTCGAAGGCGACGCGCCAGGCGGGGAGGGCGGCGCGATATTCCGTGGACGCCTGCGTCACGAGGTCGACGCGTGCCGCCCGCTCCGCTCCGGCATGGTCGGCCTCGGCGACCGCGGCGGCGATGCCAGGCGGGAGCGGCGAGATCTGGCGGCCGTCCGCAAGATCGTAGAGCCGCGGCCGGCCCTCGCGCGGCGTCACCTGCGCCACCGGCCGGCCGAGCATGACGCGCACTTCGATGCGCTCGCCGGGCGCTGCCCCCGATATCCGTCCCAGCCCTGCCGCCGCGTCGGCGATCGCGATAGGGGCGGGCGGCGCCTGCGCCTTCATATGTTCGGAGCGCACCTTTTCGATCGGGAACACCGCGAAGAAGAGGCCGCTTCCGAACCAGAAGAGTATCTGCACCGCCATGAGCAGCGCCAGCCATTTGTGGATGACGCTCGCAATCCTGGTCGTCCGCATGGCCCCTCTTCCCCGACTGCGCCGCCGAGAGACGCTAGCGGTGCACCGCCGCGCGGAACAGCCCCCCTTCCGGATCGTCTCGCCCGAGGAACGAGAAGAAGGAACGGTCATGACGCTGACGGCGATCGCCATCAATTGTTCGCTCAAGGGTTCGGGCGGCGAGGACAGCTCCACCGACAAGATGATCGGCCTCCTCGTTTCCGAGCTGAAGAAGCGTGACGTCGCCTTCCGCGAGACGATCCGGATCGCCGATCACGTGGTGCGGCCGGGCGTCACGTCCGACGAGGGCAATGGCGACGAATGGCCCGGCATCCGCCGCCGCATCCTCGAAGCCGACATCTTGATCTTCGGAACGCCGATCTGGCTCGGGCAGATGTCCAGCATCGCGAAATGCGTCACGGAGCGGATGGACGCCTTTCTTTCCGAAACGGATGCGCAGGGGCGAATGCCGAGCTTCGGCAAGGTCGCGTTGCTCGCCGTGGTCGGCAACGAGGATGGCGGGCATTGCGTCAGCGCGCAGCTTTACCAGGCGCTGTCCGACACCGGCTGGACCATTCCCGCCTCGGCCGTCGCTTACTGGGTGGGCGAAGCGATGCAGAAGACCGACTTCAAGGACCTCCCCGTCATCCCCGAAAGGGTGCAGGAGTCGGCGGCCATGGCCGCCGCCAATGCGGCGCACCTTGCCGCCCTGCTCAAGCGCGAACCCTATCCGGGCTCCGGCTGATCCGGTGGCAAGGACGCGGCTAAGTGCCGCCGTTCATGCACCGTTCCGGCAGATTCGTGCTACAAGCGGCGCATCGGGCGGCTTGTTCAAGGTAAGCGCCGCCCGGCTGGTAGTGTTTGCGCTCCCGCTTACGTGCCCGGGAGACCCCAGATGGACATGAACTTTCTTTATCACCGCCGCGGCGAAGAGCGCATGCGCGCCGCCGCCGCCGCCTGCGATGCCAGCCGCGAGGCGCATCTCGGCCTTTCCGACGTTTATGCCGAGCGCATCCGCGAGGCGCGCGCGCCCTATGGCGGCGAGGCGGAGCGGCGCTGAAGCGCGTCGCAGCGATGCCCGCGCGTTCCGAACAGCCGCCAGGGCCAAGAAATCGACGATCAGAACTGCCTCCTTACGCCTCCGTAATTTGCGTTAGTGGCGAAGAAGTGCTACCCGTTATCCTGCTACCAGTCGCAAATTGACGGTCTTTGGCGCTTTGCGGCTCCTTTTTCCTTCTCTCTCGCCTCTCCTAGCAACGGTGGGCCGAAACGCGGCTCGCCAAAGAAGGAAAAAGCTTATGACCATCGGTACCGTCAAATTCTTCAATGAACAAAAGGGCTACGGCTTCATCTCGCCCGAGGGCGGCGGGACGGACGCGTTCGTGCACATCAGCGCCGTCGAGCGCGCCGGCATGCGCACCCTCGATCGCGACCAGCGCGTGTCCTACGAGCTGGAAACCGATCGCCGCGGCAAGGTGAGCGCCGTCAACATCCAGGCGGCGTAAGCCGTTTGCCGCCTGCGCCTTGTTCGGCGCGGGCGGCCCGCGGGCTTCTTCCTTGCGGAAGGGGCGCACGGGAGCCTCACCGGAGCGAGGCCAAGGCTCCGGGACTTCATGGGGGTATCGAAAGGATCAAGATGACAGTTCAGTCCGATTTCTACCGAGCCCGCGCCGCCGACGCCCGCGCCGACGCCGAAGCTGCCTCGCTGGACAATGTTCGCGACCGTTGCCTGCGCGCCGCCGCAGCTTGGGAAGTGATGGCCGATCGCGCGTCCCGCACCGGCAAGATGCGTGAACGCCAGGAAGCCGAAAAGGCCGAACGCCAGCTCGTAGAGCGCGCCGAGCGCGTCGATGCGGAGCCGGCGCTTCTCGCCTGACGGCGCCGTCCGATCGCAATGAAAGAGCCCTTCGGCAGCACGCGCTGCCGGAGGGCTCTTTGCGTTCCAACCCGCCCGCCATGGACAGGCTCGAAACGGCGCGGGTCAGCGCTTCTTTTCAGCGCGTCTTCGGCTGCAGCAGCCGTTCGGCGGCCTCGGCCTTGTCGGCGGCGCGCTCGTAATCGGCGGCCATTTCGCTGAGCGAGGCCGAAACTTCGGGCGTGCTCGCGCCGCGCGACAGGCGCCGGCACTGGTCGCCAAGCGTTCGAAGGGTCGCGGGGTCGTCGCCCGTCAGCATGATGAATTCGTCACTGAACATATCCCCGCCTTGCGCCGGATGCGGCGCGCGCCCGGGCAGAACTCCGCACGGACGCAGAACAGGACAAGGGGGAAGGAATGCGCCCGCGGTGCCAGCAGCTAGAACGCACTTGATCTGGATTAGGTCCGGCGCTGGGCGGGGAAGTTCGGCAGATCACCTGTCGGCCCGCATGCATCGGGCGAGGGGCTGCCCTTACGCGGGATCGGGGCGACCCGGCGCGCACCTGCTTTCGGTGGGGTTGCTAAGCGCCGGGAATCGCGCCAAATAATCGGCGGGCCTAATCCAGGTAAAAGCAAGGGTCCTCGTTTCGCTTATCAGGAACCCGACGGCGCGCCGCCCGGCCCGCCCGAAGGGGGCAATGCCGTTCCATGTTCGACCTGCCGCAGGGGTAGTTGCGCTTGCACGCTTCTTCTTCGTTGTCCGACCGCGCGACGCTGATGCCGATGCTGCTCAAGTTCGAGCGGCGCGGACGGCTGGGCGACGACGACCGCAAAGCCTTGCTGGCCCTGCCGCACAACGTGCGGCGGGTCGCCGCGGGCGCGCACATCATCCGCGACGGCGACAAGCCGGATTTTTGCTCCGTCCTCCTTTCGGGCTTTGCCTTTCGCCACAAGATCACCGGCGAAGGGGGACGGCAGGTCATCGCCATCCACATGGAAGGCGATTGCGTCGACCTTCAGAACAGCCTGCTTTCCGTCTCGGACCACAATGTCCAGATGCTGACCGAAGGCGACGTGGCGTTCATCGCCAGGGACGCGATCCGCGAATTGGCTTTGTCCCGCCCCGCTGTCGGCATGGCGATGTGGACGGATACTTTGATCGACAGCGCCATCTTCCGCGAATGGGTCGTCAATGTCGGCCGCCGCGACGCCCGCGCCCGCATCGCCCACATGCTGTGCGAATTCTCGCTGCGGCTTGAAGCGGCCGGGCTCGCGAAGGACCATCGCTACGAGCTTCCGATGACACAGGAGCAGCTTGCCGATTCGGTTGGCCTCACCTCCGTTCACGTCAACCGGGTGCTGCGCCAGCTCGGCGAGGAAGGGCTGATCAGCCGCCAGAAGCGCGCCATCGTGATCGAGGATTGGAGCCGCATGCGGGCGGCCGGCGACTTCAACGAACGCTATCTGCATCACGACGCCGCCGCCGCCGGCCTGCCCTGAGGCTTTCGCGCCGACCCGCGGCGCGCTAGGGCGCCGGCCATGGCACAGGCGGTCCTTTACGATTACTGGCGCTCCTCGGCGAGCTACAGGGCGCGCATCGCGCTCAACCTGAAAGGCGTGGATTACGCGCGCGTTCCGGTCGATCTCGCGTTCGGCGGGCAGAAGGAGGCGGACTACCGCGCCCGCAATCCGCAAGGCTTCGTGCCGATGCTGGAGATGGACGGGCAGCGCATCGTCCAGAGCCTCGCCATTTGCGACTTTCTCGAGTCCGTCCGTCCGGATCCGCCACTTCTCCCGGCGGCACCGGCGGAGCGGGCGCATGTGCTGGCGCTCGCGTCCGTCATCGCCTGCGACGTCCACCCGCTCAACAACCTTCGCGTCCTGAAGCACATCGTCGGGCCGCTCGGCGCGAGCGAGGAGGCGAAGCAGGAATGGATCGCGCGCTGGATCGGGGAAGGCTTCGCTGCCCTCGAGGCGTTGGCCGCTCCAGACGCGGGGCGCTTCCTGCACGGCGACGCGCCCACCCTCGCCGACGTCTTCCTGGTGCCGCAAATGTACAATGCCCGCCGCTTCGACGTGCCGCTGGACGACTATCCGACGCTGCTGCGTGCCGATGCCGAGGCGACCGCCCACCCGGCCTTCGCGGCCGCCCATCCGGATGCCGGGCGCTGATTCATTCCATCCCCGTTATCCTCGTAATCCACAGGCACCTTGCCCTTCCGCCGACTCGGAAAAGGTGACAGCTTCCTTGTGTGGCCAGGAGCGGTCGAACGGAAACGGACGAACGGATCCAGGGCACGGCCGGAGCGGCACGCACCTTCGGGTGCGGCACCGTACAAGGCGAGGGCGGCTGACGAAGCCGCCGCGACAGCGGCAGCCAGGTGAAAGCCACGGCCAAGGCGGGCGCGGCAGCCTCGGCAGAAGCCCGGCGGGACGAACGGAACACGGACGGAGACGGCCGTACCGAGCGTTTCACCAATCCGGACCCGAGCGGGCCGGCCTCCCCCGGAGGCCTGGTTGGCGAGGGCGAGGGAAGGGCGGCTCGACCGGAGCCGCCGCCGAGGGTGAGGGGGCGACCTTCGACCCCGAGCACGGCAGAACGGGCGCTCCGGCGTTCGCTCTCCCGGACGGTGGCGGATACCAAAGGGCAGCTCGGGCAAGTCCTCTCGGGGAGGCGCCCAAGCGGCGAACCGGCAGCGCCTTCGGGCTCTGCTTGGGGAGCCGGGGACGCGAAGACGGGGCTTCGGCCTCGAAATGCGCGGCCCGAAACCGCCCGAGGGCGGACATGAAGCCGGCCCCTTGGGGCTCGCGGGCGGGAAACTCTCGGGAATCGGGGGCTGGTGGCGACACCAGCCCCCATTTTTTTGTTCAAGGCCGAGGCTCGTGAAAGCGCAGTTCTGTCCCGGCGCTTCACCTCTCCCGCTAGAGCTGGGCCTGTCGAAGCGCGGCCTGCACATCGCGGGAACCCGAGCGCTTCAACCCGCCCTTTGCAAGGCTCAGGGCTAGCGGTTGTGGTCAATCAGGCACGCAGCGTCGCTTTCCACCGCCAGGGCTGAGCCTGTCGAAGCCCGGTTTGCGGTACGCAAGCGTCAAAACACTGCGACCCGCCCTTCGACAGGCTCAGGGCTAGCGGTTGTGCAGACACGAGGGAGCATCTTAGATCCTCGCCGAAAGCCGGGAGGATCACGCCACCGTCGGCTCGCCGCCCATGAGTTCGGGGAAGAAGCGCTCGTTGGCGCGGCGGAGGTCTTCGAGGGAAACGAAGCCATCGTCCTCGATCCATATTCCCGGCGCTCCGGAGACGGCAGCGGGAACGCCGGTGCTGCCCAGCAACCAGGCATCGGTTCCTGCTTCCAGCGCCAAATCCTTCAGCGCCAGCGGACTGCGTAGCGTGACGAGGTACGCGCCCTGGTCCTCGCCGAACATCGCGGCGGCTAGGGTTCGTCCGTCGGTGCACGCCCACCCATCGCCCGCCGGGCTGATCTCCGCCCCGATGCCGCTCGCCAGCGCCATTTCCGCGATGGCGACCAGGAGCCCGCCGTCCGCGACGTCATGGACCGCCGTCGCGTCGCCGCTTTCGATCAGTTGCCGCACGAACGCACCGGCGGCCTTTTCCGCCTGCAAATCGACCGGCGGCGGCGGGCCTTCTTCGCGGCCGAGGATTTCGCGGAGCCAGAGCGACTGGCCGAGATGCGAGCCCATTGTGTTGCGGCCGACCAGCCAGATGGTCTCCCCCTCGCGCTTGAAGCCGATCGTCGCCGCCTTGCGCCAGTCGGCGAGCAGGCCGACGCCGCCGATCGCGGGCGTGGGCAGGATGGCGCTGCCGCCGCCGGTCGCCTTCGACTCGTTGTAAAGGCTGACGTTGCCGGACACGATCGGGAAGTCGAGGGCGCGGCAGGCGTCCGCCATGCCATCGAGGCAGCCGGTCAGCTGCGCCATGATCTCGGGCCGCTGCGGATTGGCGAAATTGAGGCAATTGGTGATGGCGAGCGGGGTGGCGCCGACGGCGCTCAAGTTGCGGTAGCATTCCGCGACGGCCTGCTTCCCGCCCTCGTAGGGATCGGCGAAGCAGTAGCGCGGAGTCACGTCCGTGCTCATCGCCAGCGCCTTGTCGCGGCCGTGGACCCGGACCACCGCGGCGTCTCCGCCGGGCGGCTGCACGGTGTCGGCGCCGACCTTGTGGTCGTACTGCTCCCAAATCCAGCGGCGGCTGGCGAGGTCGGGCGAGGCCATGAGCTTCATGAGATCGGCGGCGATGTCGGCGCTCTCCGGCACGTCGCCGAGCGGCTTCACCTGCGCCCACGCCTTGTACTCCTCGCGCGTGGCGGAGGGCCGATCGTAGAGCGGCGCATCGTCGGCGAGGGGCCCGAGCGGAATGTCCGCCGCCGTCTCGCCGTTCCACTTCAGGACCAGGCGGCCGCCGTCCGGGCCCGCTTCGACGACGCGGCCGATGACGGCGAAATCGAGCTCCCATTTGTGGAAGATGGCTTCGGCCTCGGCTTCGCGGCCGGGCTTCAGCACCATGAGCATCCGCTCCTGGCTTTCCGAAAGCATCATCTCGTAGGGCGTCATCCCCTCCTCGCGGCAGGGGACGGCGTTCATGTCGAGCTCCAGCCCGACGCCCCCCTTCGACGCCATCTCGACGGAGGAGGAGGTGAGCCCAGCCGCGCCCATGTCCTGGATGGCGACGATGGCGTCGGAGGCCATGAGCTCCAGGCAGGCTTCGATCAGCAGCTTCTCGGTGAACGGGTCGCCGACCTGAACGGTGGGGCGCTTCTCCTCGCTGTCTTCGGAGAAATCGGCGGACGCCATGGTCGCGCCGTGAATGCCGTCGCGGCCGGTCTTCGAGCCGACATAGACGACTGGATTGCCGACGCCGGCGGCGGCCGAATAGAAGATCTTGTCCTGCTCGGCGATGCCGACGGTCATCGCATTGACGAGGATGTTGCCGTCATAGGCCGGGTGGAAGTTCACTTCGCCGCCCACCGTCGGCACGCCGACGCAATTGCCGTAGCCGCCGATGCCGGAAACGACGCCGGAGATGAGGTGCTTCATCTTCGGATGGTCCGGCCGCCCGAAGCGAAGCGCGTTCAGGTTCGCGATCGGCCGCGCGCCCATGGTGAACACGTCGCGCAGGATGCCGCCGACGCCCGTCGCCGCTCCCTGATAGGGCTCGATGTAGCTCGGGTGGTTGTGGCTCTCCATCTTGAAGATGGCGGCCTGATTGTCGCCGATGTCGATCACGCCGGCATTCTCGCCGGGCCCGCAGATCACCCAGGGCGCCTCGGTCGGCAGCTTCTTCAGGTGGATGCGGGACGATTTGTACGAGCAATGCTCCGACCACATGACCGAGAAGATTCCGAGCTCGGTGAGGTTCGGCTCGCGGCCCATTGCGGCGAGCACGCGATCATATTCCTCGGGGCTGAGACCGTGCTCGGCCACGACTTCAGGCGTGATGCTGTTCGTCATGGCGGCGCCCTATCCCATCGAATCCGCTTTGTCGAAGGGGCTCCGGACGTGTAGGGATGATCCCTGTTTGTTCTCGCGCAAAGGAGGCACCGGATGAGCGTCGGCCATATTCCCCAAGGCAATCACAGCGTTACGCCCTATCTGATCGTCAACGGAGCGGAGGAAGCGATTCGCTTCTACGCCGAGGCGTTCGGCGCCGAAGAGGTGATGCGCATGCAGATGGAGGACAAGATCGCCCATGCCGAGGTGAGGATCGGCGACAGCCACGTCATGCTGTCGGACGAATGGCCCGACATGAACCTCCTGGGGCCCAAGGCGCGCGGCGGCGCGACGGCCAGCCTCCTCGTCTATGTGGACGACGTCGATGCCGCCTTCGCCCATGCCGTCACGGCCGGCTGCACCGAGGAAAAGGCGCCGGAGACGCAATTCTGGGGCGACCGGATGGGCACGCTCGTCGATCCGTTCGGCCACCGCTGGTCGCTCGCGACCCATGTCGAGGACGTGTCCGACGACGAGCTGCAGCGCCGGATGGCGGAGGCGTTCGGCGGGCAGGACGCCGGCGGCTGACCGGGGCTGCCGATCGGCGCAAGCGTTCGCGCACTGCAAACCGGGCTTCGACAAGCTCAGCCCTAGCGGGTTGAAGTAAGTCGATTCTCCCAGTTCCACCCACCGCTAGCCCTGAGCCTGTCGAAGGGCGGGCCACATTCCTCGACAACTGGAGTTCGAAGAGGGCAAAAAACCGGCCCGGAGTTGCCCCCGGGCCGGCGGTTGAATTCAAGCGTGAGTCGGAGCGGATCAGGTCCGCGCGCGGCAGGTCTGGGCCGACTTGCCGGGCAGGGTGATGCTGGTGCTCGCCTCGTTGGCGGCCACCGAATAGCCCTCAGCCTTGAACGCGCCCTGGCCGTTCTCCGGCGCGAGGCGGGTCGGCGTGCCGAGCTCCTCGAGGCGGATGGCCGCCGTATTATCGGTGAAGAAATCGACGTAAACGAGGCTGTTGTCGGGGCAGCGATAGGTGCGGCTCGCCGCGATGGACGGCGGGAGGCTCTCGACGGCCGGCGCGGCGCGCTCGGCGGTCTGGTTGTTCTGCACTTCGGCTTCGGGGGAGGCGTCGCTGCAGGCGGTGAGGGAAGTGCCGGCGAGGAATGCGGCGGCGGCGAATGTTACAACGTTACGTACCATGGACGCAGCCTTTTGCGGGCCAAGCCCTTGCCGTCAAGCCGTTTTCCGCACGCCGGACCGGTAGAAAACCGAGGTTCGACAAGGCGGATTTCTTTCGTTACGCTTGTGGCGGATGGAAGTCGGGGCGGAGAATATCCAGCGCATGCAGCGCGTCCGGATTGGGCTGACGGGGCTTGCCTTCGTCTTCGTCCTCGTCCTCCTGGCGACGATCCTGGTGCGCCGGCCGAGCGAGGAAGCGCCGCTCACCGCCAATCTCGTCGACCAGCAGACCGGCCAGCGTGCCGGCGGCGGCAATGCGATGGGCGAGCCGCAGGAACCGCTCGCCGAACTGGGCGTCGCACCCGGCAATGCCGAAACCAACACCAGCAATTCCAAAGCCGGCCGCCCCGCTGGCGCTGCTCCCCAGCGCTAATCAAGCGGGCGCGCCGCTCGCGGCCGCGGCCTTGCTCGCCTGGCTGGAGCTTGCCGGCGGCCTCGTCCTCGCTCCGCTCGATCATGCGGCGCGGGCGGAGGCGACGTTTTTCCTCATCTGGCGCCCGTGGATCCTGATCCTCGCCGCCGCAGCAGCGGGCCATTGGCCGCAGGGGCGCCGCATCCTCCTCTACTCCGCAACCCTCGCCATAGCCGCAGCGGGCGAGACGGTCCTCGTGCTGGGCCTCGGCGCGCCCGACCCCTGGCCGGAGATGCTGCGCGGCCTCGCCCTCGGCATCGCCGCAGCCGCGGTTGCGGACCTTGCCGTGCAGCGGCTGCGCCGGTGGCGGCCGCGGCTCGGCACCCTGGCGGCTTTTCTGCTGCTCGGCGCCCTGCTTGCACTCGCGAACGGAACCCGCCCCTATGAAGCGCTCGTCGTCGGCCCCACCGCGCCGCGCGAGGCGGCGGGTCCGAAGCCGCCGCTCCTCCTGATGACGGCGCTTCCGATCGTCTGGGGAGAGGGCGGCGCCTTCGACCCGAACAGCCGTCCCTCCGAAACCTACCGGGCGCTGGAGCGCGAGTTCGCCGTGACTCCGATCGACGCCCTCGAGCCTGCGACGCTTCGCGGCCGCCGGCTGCTGCTCCTCGCCCAGCCGCGCCTGCTGGCGCCGGAGGAACTGGTCGCGCTGGACGATTGGGTGCGAAGCGGCGGCCGCGTGCTGATCCTCACCGATCCCGTTCTTGCCGCCGCGCGCGCCTTGCCGCTCGGCGACGTGCGGCGCCCGCCCGACGCCGGCCTGCTCGGGCCTTTGCTCTCCCACTGGGGCCTCGAACTCGCGCCGGCCAACTCGCCGGAAGAGCCGTTCCTGTTCGCCGGACAGGACGGCGCCGCCCGGCGCCTGCTCGTCGACTCGCCCGGACGGCTCGCCGTTTCGGGGACCCTGTGCCGGATCGTGGGCCGGGGCCTCGTCGCCCGCTGCGCGATCGGACGCGGCGAGGCCCTGGTCGTCGCCGACGCAGATCTTCTCACCGACGCGGCCTGGGCGCCCGCCGGGCCGCCGCGCGGCCACGAGCGTCACCTCCGCGCGGCGGACAACCCTCTGATCGTCGCCGACTGGCTGGACGGCCTCGCCGGGCTGGATCGGCTGCGAAGCGATCGCTCCGTTGCCTGGGTCCAGCCCGGCCGAAGCAAAGAAAAGGCCATGGTCTTTGCCGCGCTTCCGGGCCTCGCCGCTTTGACCGTCTCGCTCCTGTTGTTCCTCCTGGGACTCGCGCGTGGCGGGATGACGCCACGCTCTTCAACATACTTATCCACAGGGATGCCAACCGAGAACAACTCAAGAACAACTATGCCTCCGGACCCATGAATTGGGAGGCGTTTCCCTCTTGGTGGCATGAAAACCCACGAATAGGCATGAAAACCCCTTTCAAACCCGTGCCCTCCCTGTTATTCACAAGCCTCTAGAGTTCAGGGGCACTTCCTGTCTGACGATGGGTCACACGGGGCGCGAGTATGCGCTTCCGTGAACGGGGACGCTCCGCCGCGCGTAAAGGGGGTCGGACACAAGCCGTGGAGTTGGAGCATCTCTTCAACGGAAGCGCGCTCAACGCGGTAGACGGCAAAGGCCGTCTGTCGATCCCTGCCTTCATCCGCGGCGTCGTCGAGCGGCGCTCCGACGCGAAAGCGATCATCATCGGCGCGCACGAGGTGGACCCTTGCCTCACCGCCTACGACCGCGGCTATGCCCGCCACCTCCATGTCGAGAACGAACGCCGCCGCCTCCTGGAAGAAAGCCAGGGCAGCGCCGGCGATCCAAGCCATTATCGTCGGGCCCGGCGTACCTTCGGCCTGACCGAGGACGTGCCGTACGATCCCAGCGGCCGCATCATCCTGCCCACGATGATGCGGCGCAAAGGCCGGATCGAGGATCTGGCCCTGTTCGTCGGGGTCGGCGGCACGTTCGAGATCTGGAACCCTTATCTTGCGCTCGAGCATGGCGACGAGGACCTGAAGGAACTCGCCGCCTACCGGCTCGAGGAAAAGGGACTCCAGCCGTGACCGGCCCCGTCACCGATGCAGGCGGCGCGTATCCGGCCGCACCCCATGTGCCCGTCCTTCTGGACGAAGTGATCGCCGGCCTCGCCGTCGCCGAAGGGGAGACCCATGTCGACGGCACGTTCGGCGCCGGCGGCTACACCAAAGCGATTCTCGAGAAAGGAGCGGCCCGTGTCTTCGCCTTCGACAGGGATCCCGATGCGATCCGCGAAGGCGAAGAATTTGCCGCTGCTTGCGGGGGGCGCCTGACGCTTGTTCCGGACCGTTTCTCCCGGATGCGTCAGGCGCTTGCCTCCCATGGCGTGGAGGAAGTGGACGGCGTCACGCTCGACATCGGCGTTTCCTCCATGCAGCTCGACCGCGCCGACCGCGGCTTCTCCTTCCAGGGCGACGGCCCGCTCGACATGCGCATGAGCCAGGATGGCGAGAGCGCGGCCGACTTCCTCAACAACGCCGACGAAGCGGACATTGCCGACGTCATCTTCCGCTACGGCGAGGAGCCCAAGTCGCGCCGCGTCGCCCGCGCCATCGTGGCCGCCCGGCCGATTTCGCGCACCGGCGAGCTGGCCGAGATCGTCCGCAAGGCGCTGGGCTGGCATCAGGGCATGAAGAAGGACCCGGCGACGCGCACGTTTCAGGCGATCCGCATCCACCTGAACGAAGAGCTGCAGGAGCTGGAAGGCGGCCTGGAAGCGGCCGAGCAGGTGCTGAAGGCCGGCGGCCGCCTCGCGGTGGTCACCTTTCACAGCCTCGAGGACCGGATGGTGAAGCGCTTCCTGAAGGAGCGCAGCGGCGACCTGCCGTCGGGCTCGCGCCACCTCCCGGACACCACCGCGAGCCGCCGCGCGCCGAGCTTCGAAGCGGTCGCCAAGCCGGTCCGCGCCGGCGAGGCCGAGATCGCACGCAATCCGCGGGCCCGGTCGGCGACATTGCGCGTCGCCCGCCGCACCGCCGCACATTCATGGTCATCAGTCCGACAGGGAACATCCTCATGAGCGCCAGGAGCTTCAAGTCGGTCGGCTGGGTCGCGGGCGTCGGCGCCGCGGCGCTCGGCTGCTACATGCTCTCCCTCCAGGTCGCCGCCGAGCGGGCCGAGCTCGCCAGCGTTGAGCGCCGCATCGTCGCCGCCCAGCAGGAGATACGCGGCCTCCAAACGGAGCTCGGCACCCGCGGGCGTCTTCAGCAGCTCGAGCAATGGAATGCGGACGTGCTCGCCTTGTCCGCGCCGGCGGCGGGCCAGTTCGTCGAGAATGAAGTCGTCCTCGCCCGCCTCGAGCAGCGTCCCACCGACGAGCTTCCGGGCGGCGCCACTGTTCGCATGGCCTCGGCCGAGGCCGCGCCCGCCGCCGCACCCGCGTCGCCAGCCGCTCCGGTCGACGCGCGCCCGCAGGTCCGCACGGCCGTGGCCCAGGCGCCGGCCGAGCCTGAACGCCCGGTCGTCCGCCGCGCCAGCCTGACCACCAGTTCGACGCCCGCTCCGGCTCCCGCGGCCACGCGCTCCACCGCCGCGCGCCCGGCCCCTGCCGCCGCCAAGACGCCCGCCCCGGCCCGCAGCGCCGCTTTGCTCGATGCCCGCACCGCCCGCGCCATCGGCGAAGCGGCACGCAGCGAGACCCGCGCGACTCGCCCCGCGGCCACCGCGACCTCGCGCCCGACCGCGATCGCGCCTTCGCGCACCACCGCTGCCGCGGCTTCACGTCCGGCCGCCGCCGCGCCGGCCCGCGCGACGCCGGTGCGCCGCACGGCCGAGACCGCCTCCCGCACCCCGCCGAAGAATTGATCGGCAGGACATGGCAACGGCCGCACTCCGCCCCGAGCAATATAACGCCAGCGCAGCCGAGCATCCTCATGCGCTGAGCCTCACCTATCAGCGCCTGATGCTGATGCTGCTCATCTTCGCGGGCGTGACCTTCGTCATCGTGATGCGGCTGCTCTTCCTCCAGGTCTTCAGCGACCGGGCGGCGAGCACGTCCATCGCCAATCCGCTGCTTCCGCCGCGCGGCGACATCGTCGACCGCAACAACATCCCGCTCGCCCGCACCATCGACGCCTGGACGGTTGGCCTTCGCCCGCGGGACGTGATCGGCGACCATGCGGTGGTCGCGCGCCAGCTCGCCGAACTGATGCCGGAGCGCACCGAAGCCCAGTACCGCGAGATGCTCGGATCGGGCCGCACCTTCATCTACCTGCGCCGCCGCGCCTTGCCGGAACTGGTCCAGGCGGTGAATGCGCTGGGCGAGCCGGCTTTGGTCTTCAGCCAGGAGCCGGAGCGTCTCTATCCCCAGACCCAGCTCGCCGGCCACGTCCTCGGCTGGACCGATCTCGAAGGCCGCGGCGTCGCCGGCATGGAGCGCGTCCTCGAACAGCGCCTGCTCGATCCCGCCCGCCGCGGCGAGCCGGTCGCGCTGGCGATCGACAGCCGCGTCCAGGCGGCGATGGAGGCTGAGCTCGCCGCCGCCGTGACGTCCCAGAATGCGGAAGGCGGCACCGGCATCGTGCTCGACGTCGCGACCGGCGAAGTGGTCGCCATGGCCTCGGCGCCGACGTTCAACCCCAACACGCCCGGCCAGACGGACGCCAACGCGCTTTACAATCGCGCGACCATGGGCGTTTACGAGCTTGGGTCGGTGTTCAAGCCGATCACCGTCGCCGCCGCGATGGAAGCGGGCGTCGTGACGTCGCCGGGCCAGCGCTGGGACGCGTCGTCTCCGGTGCCGATCGGCCGCTTCCGGATCAGCGACGACCATCCGCTCGGCCGCGCCATCTCGGTGCCCGAACTGCTCATCCACTCGTCCAACATCGCCACCGCCCGCATCGCCGACCAGATGGGCTCCGAGCGGATGCAGCGGGCCTTCCGCGACCTCGGCTTCCACGAGCCGGTGCAGATCGAGCTCAACGAGCGCACCCGCCCGCTGTGGCCGAGCGACTGGGGCCGCGCGCGGGTGCTGACCAGCGGCTTCGGCCACGGCGTCGCCGTGTCGCCCCTCCACCTCGCTTCGGCTTATGCGGCGCTGGTGAACGGCGGCATCTTCCGGCCCGCCACCCTGATGCGGGTGCCGGAAGGCCGCGCCGCGGCCGGGCGCCGCGTTTATTCGGAAGAAACCAGCCGGCGCATGCGCCAGATGCTGCGCATGATCGTCACCGACGGCACCGGCCGCAAGGGCGAGGCGCCGGGCTTCCGGGTCGGCGGCAAGACGGGCACCGCCGAAAAGGTCGCGGCCGGCGGCGGATATTCGCGCCGGGTCAACGTTTCGACGTTCGCGGCGGCTTTTCCGATGGACGCGCCGCGCTATGTGGTGGTCGTCATGATGGACGCACCCCAAGGAACCGAGGCGAACAGCTTCGTCACCACCGCCGCCTGGACCGCCGCACCGGTCGTTTCCCGCGTGATTTCGCGCACCGGGCCGCTGCTCGGCATCATCCCCGATTCGGCCCGGGACATCGACACCAGCGACCTCAGGCCCTTCGTCGCCGGCGCCCAGGAGCACTGATGCGACTCGGCGCCCTGACCGGGAGCGGCGACGAGACCCAGGTGACCGGCTTCGCGATCGACCACAGAAAGGTCGCCCCCGGCACCGTCTTCGGCGCCTTTCGCGGTGCCCGCTTCAACGGCGAGGACTTCGTCGCCGACGCCGTCGCCTCCGGCGCCGTCGCCGTGGTGGCGCGGCCGGAGGTGAAGGTCGAAGGCGCGGCGCATATCGCGGCTGCCGAGCCCCGCGAGGCGTTCGCGCGGCTCGCCGCCGGCTTCTTCGCGCCGTTTCCGAAGACGGTGATCGCGGTGACGGGGACCAACGGCAAGACCTCCAACGTCGAGCTGACGCGTCAGCTCTGGCGCATGGCCGGTCATCCGTCGGCGTCGATCGGGACGCTCGGCGTCACCACTGCCGACGAGCAGGTGACGACCGGCCTCACGACTCCCGACATCGTCACCTTCCTGTCGAACATGGCGGGTCTGGCGAAGATGGGCATCACCCACGCCTCGTTCGAAGCGTCGAGCCACGGCCTTTCGCAGTATCGGACGGAGGGGCTGCCGGTTCAGGCGGCGGCGTTCACGAATTTCAGCCGCGACCATCTCGATTATCACGGCACGATGGAGGCTTATTTCGAAGCCAAGATGCGGCTCTTCACTGAAGTGGTGGAGCCGGACGGCGCCGCCGTCATCTGGATGGACGATCCCAAGTCGGAGGAGGTCCGGCGGCGCTGCGAGGCACGCGGGCTGCGGATATTGACCGTCGGCACCAAGGGCGAGACTTTGCGCCTCGTGTCGCGCGAGCCGACGCAGCTCGGGCAGAAGCTGACGATCGAGGCGGACGGCACCCGCCACGTCGTGACGCTGGCGCTGATCGGCGCCTACCAGGCGGCGAACGCCTTAACTGCGGCGGGTCTGATCGTCGCCACCGGAGGCGACCTCAAGCAGACGCTGGCCAACCTCGCCCGAGTTCACCCGGTTCGAGGCCGCCTCGAGCGCGCCGTGATCACCCGCGCCGGCGCGCCGATCTACGTCGATTATGCGCACACGCCGGACGCGATCGAGAGCGCCATCGAGGCGCTGCGCCCGCACACGGCAGGCCGTCTGATCACCGTCTTCGGCGCTGGCGGCGACCGCGACCAGGGCAAGCGCCCGGAAATGGGCGCGGCGGCGACCCGCCTCTCCGACCTCGTCATCGTCACCGACGACAATCCCCGGAGTGAAGACCCCGCCGCCATCCGCCGCGCCATCATGGCCGGCGCGCCCGGCGCCCGGGAAGTCGGCGGCCGCCGGGAAGCCATTGAGGCGGCCGTGGCGGAAGCCCGCGAAGGCGACATCATCCTCCTCGCCGGCAAGGGCCACGAGCAGGGCCAGATCGTCGGCGACAAGGTGCTGCCCTTCGACGACGTGCAAGTCGCTCGGGAGTGCGCAGGATGAGCCCCCTCTGGACCTCCGACGAGATCGCGGCCGCCGTTTCGGGCACCGCGCAGGGCGACTTCTCCGCCAATGGTGTCGCGTTCGACTCGCGCGAGATTGAGGCGGGCGACCTGTTCATCGCCCTCAAGGGCGATGCGACCGACGGGCATCGCTTTGTCGAACAGGCGCTCGGGCGCGGCGCGGCGGGGGCGATCGTCGCCGAGCCCATCGCGGCGCCGCACATCCTCGTCGCCGATACGACGGAGGCGCTCGATGCCCTCGGCCGCGCCTCACGCGCCCGCTCGGACGCGAAGATCGTCGGCGTCACCGGCTCGGCAGGAAAAACCGGCACCAAGGAAGCGCTCTTCGCCGCGCTCGACCGGCCGGCGCGCGGCCAGGCGCATCGCTCGGTCAAGAGCTACAACAACCACACCGGCGTGCCGCTCTCCCTCTCCCGAATGCCCCGCGAAAGCCGCTTCGGCGTCTTCGAAATGGGCATGAACCATGCGGGCGAACTGGCGCAGCTCACCCGGCTCGTCCGCCCTCACGTCGCCATCGTCACCACCATCGCCTCGGCGCACCGCGAATTCTTCTCGAGCGAGGAGGATATTGCCGACGCCAAAGGCGAGATCTTCCAGGGGCTGGAGCCGGGCGGCGTGGCGCTCGTGCCTTACGATAGCGCACACCGCGACCGTCTGATCCGCCACGCCGAGCCGCACGCGGCGACCATCGTCACCTTCGGCTTCGGCGAAGGCGCCGACATCCGCGCCACCTATGCGATCCGCGCGTCCTCGGGCGGCACGCTCGTCACGGCAACGATGGGCGACATCCACCTGAGCTACACCGTCTCCCAGCCCGGCGACCATTGGGTCTCGAACTCGCTCGCGGTGATGGGCGCCGTCCACGCGGTCGGCGGCGATCTCGCGGCGGCAGGCCTGGCGCTTGCCGATCTGCCCGGCATAAAGGGTCGGGGCGAGCGGCATCTCGTGCCCATCCACGGCGGCGAGGCTTTGCTGATCGACGAAAGCTACAATGCCAATCCCGCCTCGATGGCGGCGACCTTGCGGACCTTCGGGCTCGAAAAGGTGGAAGGCTCCCGCATCGCCGTCCTCGGCGCGATGCGCGAGCTCGGGCCGGGCTCGGACGACTTCCACGCCGGCCTCGCGCCGCACATCGAAGCCGCGGGTGTCGATTACGTCATCCTCGTCGGCGAAGAGATGGGGGCGCTCGCAAAAGCCCTTGGATCGTCGTGCGAAATGGCGCATGTCGCGGATGCGGCGGCGGCTGCCGGCCTGGTGCAGGACGCGATCGGGCCGGGAGACGCGATCCTCGTCAAGGGATCCAATTCCGTCGGACTCGCCGCTCTCGTCGATGCGCTGGCAGCGGAACCTGACCGATGATCTTGTGGCTTTCAGAACAGCTCGGCTTTCCAGGCCTCTTCAACGTTTTCCGCTACATCACCTTCCGAGCAGGCGCCGCAGTAGCCACGGCTTTGGTCATCGGCCTTCTCATCGGCCCCAAGTTCATCGGCTGGCTTCGGATCCGGCAGGGCAAGGGCCAGCCGATCCGCACCGATGGCCCGCAGTCGCACCTTTCCAAGCGCGGCACGCCGACCATGGGCGGCCTCATGATCCTGACCTCGATCACGGTCTCGATGCTGCTCTGGATGGATTTCAGGAACACCTATCTCTGGGCCTGCCTGTTCATCACGGTGGGCTTCGGCCTGATCGGTTTCCTCGACGATTACGACAAGGTGACCAAGCGACACCACAAGGGCGTCTCGGCCCGCACCCGCCTGCTTGCCGAGTTCACGGTGGCTGCAATCGGCTGTTCGGTGATCACCTGGGGCGCGGGCACCGAACTCTACATTCCCTTCTACAACGGCCCGGTGGTCGATCTCGGCTGGTTCTACATCGTCTTCGCGAGCTTCGTCGTCGTCGCCTTCGGGAATGCGGTGAACCTCACGGATGGCCTCGACGGCCTCGCGACCATGCCGGTGATCATCGCGAGCCTCGCCTTCCTCGTCATCTCCTACCTGGTCGGAAACGCGGTCTTTTCGGCCTATCTCGGCATCCCCTTCGTGCTCGGAGCGGGCGACCTCACCGTGCTCTGCTCCGCGATCGTCGGGGCGGGGCTTGCCTTTCTCTGGTTCAACGCGCCGCCGGCCGCGGTCTTCATGGGTGACACCGGGAGCCTCGCGCTCGGCGGGGCGCTCGGCGCCATCGCTGTCTCGACCCAGCACGAAATCGTGCTCGGCATCATCGGCGGCCTGTTCGTGGTCGAAGCGATGAGCGTCATCATCCAGGTCTTCTTCTACAAGCGCACGGGTCGCCGGGTCTTCCGCATGGCGCCCATCCACCATCATTTCGAACAGATCGGCTGGTCCGAGGCGACGGTGGTGATCCGCTTCTGGATCATCAGCTTCGTCCTTGCGCTGGCCGGCTTGTCGACGCTGAAGCTGAGATGATCGCCAGTTCCGCCTTTGCCGGCAAGCGCTATGCGGTGCTGGGGCTTGCGCGCTCCGGCCGCGCGGTCGTGGACGCGCTCGCCGCAAGCGGCGCGGAGGTTATGGCTTGGGATGCCAATGAGAAAGCGCGGGAAGAGCTTCGTTCGTCCCGAGCGCAGTCGAGGGGCGGAGGCTCTGACTCCGAGCAGCGCCCCTCGACTTCGCTCGGGACGAACGAGGTTCGTTTGGCCGATCCTCTCGTCACAGCGCTTTACGGCTACAACGGCGTCGTCGTCTCCCCCGGCGTGCCCTTGAACCGCCACCCGATCGCCGACCGTGCCCGCAACGCGAACGTGCCCCTCATCGGCGACATCGAACTTTTCGCCCAGGCGCGCGCCACGCTGCCGGCGCACAAGGTCGTCGGGATCACCGGCACGAACGGCAAGTCGACCACGACCGCGCTCATCCACCACATCTGCCGCACCGCGGGTCTCCCCGCGACCATGGCCGGAAACATCGGATATCCGATCCTCGGCCAGGAGCCGCTGACTCCGAACGACAAGGGCGCAGGCGTCTACGTCCTCGAACTCTCCTCCTATCAGATCGATCTGACGCACAGCCTCGATTGCGACGTGTCCGTGCTGCTCAACATCAGCCCGGACCATCTCGACCGCTATGACGGGGTCGACGATTATGCCGCCTCCAAGGCGCGGCTCTTCGCCATGCAGTCGCCCGAAAACACCGCCGTGATCGCGATCGACGACGATTTCACCCGGGCCATCGCGGGCACGGTCGCGGGGCGGAAGGTCCTGGTCTCGGCGGGCGACGTGAAAAACCAGACGCACTGGCCCTCGCTCCAGGGCCCGCATAACGGCCAGAACGTCGCCGCCGCCGTCGCCGCGGCGCGCGCGCTCGGCATCGCCGACGACGCCATTGCTCTGGGCCTCGCGACCTATCGCGGCCTGCCGCACCGGATGGAGCGGGTCGCGGAAAGGAACGGCGTCCTGTTCGTCAACGACAGCAAGGCGACCAACCCGAACAGCGCGGCCCCCGCGCTCGCCGCCTACCCGAAGGTGCACTGGATCGTCGGCGGCCTGCCCAAATCAGACGATCTCGACGCCTGCGAGCCGTTCCTCGGTCACGTCCAGGCCGCTTACACGATCGGCGAGGCCGGGCCGATGTTCGCCGACCTCCTCGAAGGCAAGGTTCCGGTCCGGCGCTGCGAGATGCTGCACGAGGCGGTGAGCTGCGCCGCCCGCGCCGCCGCGCCGGGCGAAGTCGTCCTGTTGTCGCCCGCCTGCGCCTCGTTCGACCAGTTTCGCGATTATGAGGCGCGCGGAGACGCTTTTCGCGCTGCCGTGGAGGCTCTTGTATGAGTATCTTCCAGCCGGTGAAGAAAGACGGATCCTCCCGCCTCGGCCGATCGGACCGAAGTGCCATCGGCCGCTGGTTCTGGGAGATCGACCGCGTTCTCCTGGTGCTCGTCGCGGTGTTGATCTCGATCGGCCTCATCGCCGTCGCCGCCGCGTCGCCCGCCGCCGCCAACCGGCTTTCGGGCGGGACGGTGACCTTCGATTCTCTTTATTATTTCTATCGCCAGCTCGTCTGGCTGGTCGTCGCCGTGCCGGTGCTGATCGGCGTTTCGATGCTGCCGCGCACGGTGGCGCGGCGCCTCTGCATCGTCGGCACCGTCATCTTCACGACCCTGCTCTTTCTGGTGCCGATCATCGGCGTCGAAGTGAACGGCGCGCGGCGCTGGATCGGGGTCGGCATTTCGCAGTTCCAGCCGTCCGAATTCCTGAAGCCTCTCTTCATCGTCACGATCGCCTGGATCCTGTCCCTTCGCCAGAAGGATCCCAGCCTTCCCGTCGTCCCGCTGACCGCGGTCCTGACCGGCGTCGTCGCTTTGCTGCTGATGCGGCAGCCCAATTTCGGCGAAACGATCATCTTCGTCTCGGCCTGGGTGATGCTGCTCATGCTGTCGGGCGCGTCGATGCGCATCCTGGGCGGCCTCGGCATCGGCGGGATCGTCGGCATCGTCGCCGCTTATCTCTTCTATCCGGTTGCGACGCAGCGCATCAACGGCTTCCTGTTCAGCCAGGGCGACACCTACCAGACGGACAGCGCGCTCAGGACGCTCACCTCCGGCGGCCTGTTCGGCGCCGGGCCGGGCGCCGGCAGCCGCAAGTTCGCCCTCCCCGAGCCGCACACCGACTACATCTTTTCCGTGATCGGCGAGGAGTTCGGGATGATCGCCTGCCTCGCCATCGCCATTCTCTATATGACCATCGTTGCGCGGGTGCTGATCCGCCTCCTCCACGAGGATGACGGCTTCGTCGTCCTCGCCGCCGCCGGGCTCGTCACCCAGTTCGGGCTGCAGGCGCTGATCAACATGGCGGTGAACGTGCAGATCGCGCCGTCCAAGGGCATGACGCTTCCGTTCATCAGCTATGGCGGCTCGTCCATGATTGCCCTCGCGCTCGGCATGGGGCTGCTTCTCGCCTTCACCAGGCGAAACCCGTTCCTTCACCGCTCGCCCTATGTCGTGAAGGGGATGGGGCGATGATCTCGCGCCATTACGTCCTCGCCGCGGGCGGCACGGGCGGGCACATGATCCCGGCCCACGCACTCGCCGAGGAGCTGATGCGCCGCGGCCACCGCGTCGCGCTCGTCACCGACGA
>DASVQT010000061.1:0-3187 GCA_036388975.1 Allosphingosinicella sp.
CTTCCAGACCGGCGAGATCCTCGCTTTGCCGGAAGGCGAGGAGCAGGCGCAGAACGCGGTCACGGAATTCGCCCGGCGCGACCAGCAGGCGCAGCTTCTCGGCCGCGGCTTCGTTCGGTTCGACATGCGCATTGCCGGCCAGATGATCGTCCGCGTCTCCCGTGAGCCCGGCAGCATCGTTCCCGCCATCGCGCCCGAAGCGCCGCCGTCCCCCGGGCAGGCGGAAGACCTCGCCAACACCATTTAGGAGTTTCGCGCTTGGCGCAGCCGCAGTCCCGCAAGCTCGTCACCGCCCTCGACATTGGTTCGTCAAAGGTCTGCGCCCTGATCGCCGAGCCGACGGGCGACGGCGAGCTGCGCATTCTCGGTAGCGGCCAGCGGCAGAGCCAGGGCGTTCGGCGCGGGTTCGTCGCCGACATGGAGAAAAGCGAAGTCGCGATCCGCGAGGCGGTCGAACAGGCGGAGCGCATCGCGGGCACCAACGTCGAGCAGGCGTTCGTCGGCTTCTCCGCGGGCGGTCTGGTCAGCGATCTCGCCTCCGTCGAAGTCGAGATCGGCGGGCGCCGCATCGAAAAGCACGACATCGACGCCTTGCTCCACGCCGCGCGCGACGCGATCGAGCCCGGCGGGCGGATGATCCTCCACGCGCTTCCCGCGCTCTACACGCTCGACGGACTCCAAGGGGTCAAGAAGCCGCTCGGGCTTCACGCGGACCGGCTCGCCGTCGACATCCACGTCGTCGCCGCCGAGCCGCCGCCGGTGCGCAACCTCGATCTTTGCGTCCGCTCCGCCCATCTCGGCGTCGAGGCGATCGTCGCCTCCCCGGTCGCAGCCGGCAAGGCGTGCCTTTCCGAGGAAGAGCGCGAGCTCGGCGTCGCGCTCGTGGAAATGGGGGCGGGCGTCACCAACGTGTCCGTCTTCGCGGGCGGAATGCTGGTCGGCCTAAAGTCGCTCCCGGTCGGCGGCATCGACATCACCGACGACATCGCCGCCGCCTTCGGCACCCGCCGCGGCGAGGCGGAGCGGATGAAATGCTTTTACGGCTCCGCGATCACCTCTCCGCGCGACAATCACGACATGATCGAGCTCAAACCCATCGCGGGTGGCGAAGAGGGGACCGAGGCGGCGCGCATCACCCGCGCCCAGCTCGTCGCCGTGATCCGTCAGCGGCTCGAACATTGGACCAACGAAATCGCGAGGGCGCTGAAGGAACTCGGCTTCGCCGGACCCTTCGGCCGCCAGGTCGTGCTGACCGGCGGCGGATCGGAGCTGAAGGGCATTGCGGATTATGCGCAGGGCGTGCTCGGCCGCGCCGTCCGGATCGGTCGCCCGAGCCTCCCCGGCCTTCCCGAAGC
This sequence comes from Allosphingosinicella sp., assembly GCA_036388975.1. Lineage (GTDB taxonomy): Bacteria > Pseudomonadota > Alphaproteobacteria > Sphingomonadales > Sphingomonadaceae > Allosphingosinicella. The sequence goes on from DASVQT010000061.1 coordinate 1,356, forward strand.
GCATAGCGGCCCTGCCTTTACGACGCTCGCCGGCCTGGCCCTTTTCGCGGCCTCCGACGAGCTCGATCTGGGCGCCACGCCATTGCCTTCGCCGACCACCAAACGTCCCGTTTCGGGAGGGTCCGGCAATATCGTTCAAAGACTTATTGCGGCATTCCGCAGCGGCTACTGAGAAAAATTACCAAGTCGTTAACTTTTTGCTCGCGCGCCAGAATCGCATAGTGCAAAGAAGGGCTTAAGAGCGCGTCGTACGGCGCTTTTCGTGACAGGGGAGAGAGCCATGAGCATCGATTTCATCCGGCCCGAAGTGGACGAGCTTCGGCCCAGGATCAGCGTGATCGGCGTCGGCGGCGCGGGTGGAAACGCGATCGCCAACATGATCAGCTCGGACGTCCAGGGTGTCGATTTCATCGTCGCCAATACCGACGCCCAGGCGCTCAACCACAGCGAGGCGGACACCCGCATCCAGCTCGGCCCCAAGATCACGCAAGGCCTCGGCGCGGGCTCGCGTCCCGAGATCGGGAAAGCGGCCGCAGAAGAAGCGATCCAGGAGATCGAGCGCGCCATCGAAGGCGCCCACATGTGCTTCATCGCGGCCGGCATGGGCGGCGGCACCGGCACCGGCGCGGCCCCCGTCATCGCCAAGATCGCGCGCGACAAGGGCATTCTGACCGTCGGCGTCGTCACCAAGCCCTTCTCCTTCGAAGGCAATCGCCGCATGCGCTCCGCCGAGAACGGCATTTCCGAGCTGCAGCAGCATGTCGACACTTTGATCGTCATTCCGAACCAGAATCTCTTCCGGATCGCCAACCCGAACACGACCTTCAAGGAAGCCTTTTCGATGGCCGACGAGGTCCTCCAGCAGGGCGTCCGCGGCATCACCGACCTGATGGTCATGCCGGGCCTCATCAACCTCGACTTCGCCGACGTCCGCTCCGTCATGGGCGAAATGGGCAAGGCGATGATGGGCACGGGCGAAGCCTCGGGCGACAACCGCGCCATCGAAGCGGCCGAGCAGGCGATCGCCAATCCGCTCCTCGACGGCGTCTCGATGCGCGGCGCGCGCGGCGTGATCATCTCGATCACCGGGGGCGAGGACATGCGCCTGATGGAAGTCGACGAGGCGGCCAGCCACATCAAGGAGCTGGTCGATCCCGACGCCAACATCATCTGGGGCTCGGCCTTCAACAACGACCTCGACGGCAAGATCCGCGTCTCCGTCGTCGCGACCGGCATCGATGCCGAGGCGGTGACCCAGCCGACGCCGGCGCCCGCCAAGGTCTTCACCTTCCCGACCGCCCGCGCCGAAGCGCCGCGCGCGCCGGCCGCCGCGCCGGCGCCGTCCGTCGCGCCGCTGCCGGTCGCTGAGGAGCCGGTCGCCGCCGCCGCGCCGCTCGAAAGCGCGGCCGGCCAGTCGACCGAGCTTCCGCTCGCCGACACAGCGCCCGAGCAGAGCGAAGACGAACTGCTCCTCGGCGACATGGAAATGGTCGCCGAAGAGCCGCAGGCGGAAGCGCCCCCCGCCGGGCGCCGCACCTGGCTTTCCGCGGACGAGGACGAAGCTCCGGCCGCCGCTCCGGCGCCCGCCGCCAAGCCCGTTGCGGGCGGCGGCACGCTCTTCGAGCGCATGTCCAACATCGCCCGCGGCGCCGCCAAGGCCCAGGTCGAGGAAGAAGGCCCGCGCATGCGCCCGGCCCGCGACCCGCTCGACATCCCGCGCTTCCTGAACCGCCAGAACAACCAGTAAGCGGTCCACGCCAGTCCACAGGAACGGGGCGCTCCGGAAACGGGGCGCCCCTTCTCATATTCCTCCCCACGCGCAGCATGGGGAG
>DASVQT010000062.1:0-12986 GCA_036388975.1 Allosphingosinicella sp.
GTGCGGGGCGATGCCCCCCAAGGCGCCGCGCAAGCGCTGGCCGGCGCGCTCGTCGGGCCGGTTCCGGAGGCGGAATTCGCACGCGCGCTGGAGCAGCGGCTCCTCAGCACGCAGGCCGCCTGGCGCGGCCTGCCGTGCGACCCGCGGGTGCCTGCTTGCGCCGCGGCCGCGCGCGAAGTGGCACGCGAATATGCGGCGCGGGAGGCGGCGGCGATCCGGCAGGCGCTGATCGCCCTCTACGCCCGGCGGCTTGCGGGGCAGATGAGCGAGGCCGAGATGCGAACCGCCGCCGATGAACTGAACGGGCCGCGCGGCGCCGCTCTGGCCCGCGGCCTGCGCGCCTTGCTGACGTTCGAGCCGCGATCCTTTCAGGAACTGGTGACGGCGGTGGGTACAGGCGCCGTCCAAGGGAGCCGCGGCGCGACCGACGCCTTCTACGACAGGACTCAAGACCTGCCCCGCAAGTCCGGCGCCATGGCTCCGCCGCCGCCGCGGCCGTGACGCCTTCTTGCGCCGGAACCCCGGTCTCGCCAAGCGGACGAGCGGGGGCACTGGCGAAATCGCCGGCGGCACCCTAGATTGTTGCAGCCGCGCGGTTTTCCGGACAATCAGGTTGGAGGCCGTGGCGCTCCGGGCACAGGGGCGGCCAAATGCCGGCGGGCGCCGCCGGCGCTGCGGCGAAATGGCCGGCTTAACGTTTAGGCCATTGTGATCGTGTAGATTTGCCGTCAGGATGCGGGCGGTGTGGATGAGGCAGGCGGCAACCGCCTGAAAAGGTTGAACGAATGACGAAGCTTTCCGGCGGCGACTCCAAGAGCACCCTTTATTGCTCCTTCTGCGGGAAATCGCAGCACGAGGTGAGGAAGCTCATCGCCGGCCCCACCGTGTTCATCTGCGACGAGTGCGTGGAGCTGTGCAACGACATCATTCGCGAGGAAACCAAGTCCTCGCTGGTGAAAACTCGCGACGGCGTGCCCACGCCGCTCGAAATCTGCAACGTGCTCGACGATTATGTGATCGGCCAGAGCCATGCCAAGCGTGTCCTCTCGGTCGCCGTGCACAACCATTACAAGCGCCTGGCCCACGGCCAGAAGGGCGCCGACGTCGAGCTCGCCAAGTCGAACATCCTGCTCGTCGGCCCGACCGGCTGCGGCAAGACGCTGCTCGCCCAGACCCTGGCGCGCATCCTCGACGTGCCCTTCACCATGGCGGACGCGACGACGCTCACCGAAGCCGGCTATGTCGGCGAGGATGTCGAGAACATCATCCTGAAGCTGCTCCAATCCTCCGACTACAATGTCGAGCGGGCGCAGCGCGGCATCGTCTACATCGACGAGATCGACAAGATCAGCCGCAAGTCGGACAATCCGTCGATCACCCGCGACGTTTCGGGCGAAGGCGTCCAGCAGGCTTTGCTGAAGCTCATGGAAGGCACCACCGCCTCCGTGCCGCCGCAGGGCGGGCGCAAGCATCCGCAGCAGGAATTCCTGCAGGTCGACACGACCAACATCCTCTTCATCTGCGGCGGCGCCTTTTCGGGCCTCGAGCGGATCATTGCGGATCGCCTCCAGGGCAAGTCGATCGGCTTCGGCGCCTACGTCGCAGCCCCGGAAGAGCGCCGCACCGGCGAAATCCTGCGCCAGGGCGAGCCTGAGGATCTCCTTAAGTTCGGCCTCATCCCCGAATTCGTCGGCCGCCTTCCCGTGATCGCGACGCTGGAGGACCTCGACGTCGAGGCTTTGGTCAAGATCCTGAAGGAGCCGAAGAATGCGCTGGTGAAGCAGTACGCCAAGCTCTTCGACATGGAGGACGTGAAGCTTTCCTTCACCGACGATGCTCTGATAGCGATCGCCAAGAAGGCGATCGAGCGCAAGACCGGCGCCCGCGGCCTGCGATCGATCCTCGAGAACATTCTGCTCGACACGATGTTCGATCTGCCGTCGATGGACGGAGTCGACGAGGTGATGATCGACAAGGACGTGGTGGAAGGCCGCAAGGAGCCGGTCCGCGTCTATGCCGAGAAGAAGGGCGAAAGCGCCGCCTGAGGCGGCGCACTTACGGCTGAGCGCTGCAATCCGGGCTTCGACAGGCTCAACCCTGGCGGGTTGTGGAGCGCTGTTCTGCCCGCGCTGCGGCTTGCCTCCACCGCCAGCCCTGAGCCTGTCGAAGGGCGCGTTGCAGCGCGGCGGCGCTTCAAGCTTGTACAAAACGTGGGACGGTACTCGCTCAGCTCGACAGCACCTCGGTGCTGACGTTGAAGCGGCGGACTTCTTCCTGGGTCAGGCAGCGGCGCGTCGACCGGTCGCCGCTGCGCTCCGCAACCGCGCGAGTCCGGTACATGACGTCGGTAAGCAGGCGCCGCGAAACGCCCATGCGGATCAGGAAGTCGTTATCCTCGCTGGCGAGCAGGGCCGATTGCTGTTCGATGTTGCCGATGAGGCCGATCGTGTTGTCGACTCCGCGCGATACTTCCGAGCGGATCGCGTCCCGGTCGCCCGTATGGGTGAACATGTGGACGATGAAGAGGCCGCCCGGATCGACGAAACGGGCCGTGCCGCCCATGAAGACGAAGTTGCAGGCGGAAAAGCAGGCCCAGCCGTCGGGAATCCGGGTCTGGAGATTGGCCTCGCGGATGAGCCGGCCCGCCTCGTTGCCGACGCGAGCATTGCCGCCCGGCGAGCGGACCCAGATTTCGTCGCCGGTGAAGCTGTCCAGTGCGGCGCGCAGCCGCGGCACGAGATTGTCGTCGATCCGCCCTTCCGCCAGCAGCACCTGGCGGCCGTTCACCTCTTCCACGGTGAGCCGCATCTCCGGATAGGAGGACCAGTTGGGCGATTGCGGGCAGGTGGGGTTGAGCGGATCGGCCGGCCCCTGCGCCGCCGCCGCCGCGTGCCCGGCGAGGAGCGACGCGGCGGCGAGGGCGGCGGCGAGCGTGCGGCGAAGCCCCTTAAACGCGGACATAACGATTGTTCGGCGGGCGGCGGCACATGGTCTTGGGCGCGCGGCTTTCCTGGCCATCGACGATCACCACGTCGGTAACGGTCATGCACTCGCCGCCATTGGCCTCGGCAGTGCGCGCGGTGACGGTGGACGAGCCGGTCACGCCCGGGCGGGTTTCGCTGGTCCAGGTGGCGGTGGTGCCGACGCCGCCGCGCACGGCCTCGTTGGTGGCTTCCACGGCCTGCTGGCGCTCGCGGCAGTCGAGCATGGCGGTGATCGCTTCGGAAAGGATCTCCTCGGCCGGGATGAAGCCGACATAGCCGGCGCCCGGGACGGCGGAGCGCAGGATGCCGCCCCCGATGCTGCCGAAGATGCGGCCGCGGCGGCGGCGCGATTCCTGATTGGCGCAGCGGCCCTGCGCGTCGGGCTGCGCGGACTGCGCGGTTTGGGCGGCGGCGGGCGCTGCGGGCAGCGTCACCGCGGGAACGCTCGCGCCGACGAGCGCGGCAATGGCGAGAAAGCGACGTGACATCCGGATCGAGTCCTTCTTTGGTGGTCCCCTTTTCGCCGGCTCGCGCCGGTTCGGGTCCCGTGACGGTAGAGAGAGGATTGGTTGCCCAGGGTTTCGCGATGACGTCGCGGCGCGCATTTTGTTGTTTCGATTGTTTCAGCCGCGAGGCCGTCGCCGGCTGAGGCCGAGGGGGCGTCGACCGGAGTCTCACGAGATTGATCGGCCCGCACCGCGCGCCCATATAGGTTGCAAGCCACAAGAAGCGGCGCCGCGCCGCCACGTTCGGAGTTTCCATGACCCAGACCTTGCCGGTCCTTCCCCTGCGCGACATCGTGGTCTTTCCGCAGATGATCGTTCCCCTGTTCGTCGGCCGCGACAAGTCGGTGGCCGCGCTCGCCACCGCCATGGCGGCGGACAAGTCCATCTTCCTCGTCTCTCAGCTCGATCCGGCCGAGGACGATCCCGACCGCGAGGCGCTCTACGATCTCGGCGTGGTCGCGACGGTGCTCCAGCTCCTCAAGCTTCCGGACGGTACGGTGCGCGTCCTCGTCGAGGGCCAGCGGCGTGCAACGCTTCAGGACATGCGCGAGGACGGCGGTCACCTCGTCGCCGATATCGAGGAGATCGACACGGGCGAGCCCGAAGGCGCCGAAGTGTCGGCCCTGATGCGCTCGGTCGTCGAGCAGTTCGAAAATTATTCCAAGCTCAACAAGCGCCTGCCGGCGGAAACCGCGGTGCAGCTCGGCCAGATCGAGGAAGCCTCCAAGCTCGCCGACGCGGTCGCCGCCAACATCAACATCAAGGTCGCCGACAAGCAGGCGCTTCTGGCCGAACTCGATGCCGTGAAGCGCCTCGAAATGGTGTTCGCCTTCATGGAAGGCGAGCTCGGCGTCCTCCAGGTCGAGAAGAAGATCCGCTCGCGCGTCAAGCGCCAGATGGAGAAGACCCAGCGCGAATATTATCTGAACGAGCAATTGAAGGCGATCCAACGCGAACTCGGCAACGAGGGTGAGGACGGGGAGGGCGGCGACGAGCTTGCCGAGCTCGCCAAGCGCATCGAGCGGACGAAGCTGTCCAAGGAAGCCAAGTCGAAGGCGCAGGCCGAATTGAAGAAGCTGCGCGCGATGGCACCGATGTCGGCTGAAGCGACGGTCAGCCGCAATTATCTCGACGTGCTGCTCGGCCTCCCCTGGGGCAAGAAGTCCAAGGTCAAGAAGGACATCGCCGAAGCCCAGGCGATCCTCGACGAGGACCATTACGGCCTCGAGAAGGTGAAGGACCGGATCGTCGAATATCTCGCGGTCCAGGCCCGCACGAACAAGCTGAAAGGCCCGATTCTCTGCCTCGTCGGCCCGCCGGGCGTCGGCAAGACCTCGCTCGGCCGGTCGATCGCGCGCGCGACGGGCCGCGAATTCGTGCGCCAGTCGCTCGGCGGCGTGCGGGACGAGGCCGAGATCCGCGGCCACCGCCGCACCTATATCGGCTCGCTGCCGGGCAAGATCGTCGCGAATCTGAAAAAGGCGGGAACGTCCAACCCGCTCTTCCTCCTCGACGAGATCGACAAGCTCGGTCAGGATTTCCGCGGCGATCCCGCTTCGGCCCTGCTCGAAGTGTTAGATCCGGAGCAGAATTCCAAGTTCCAGGACCATTATCTGGAGATCGACTACGATCTCTCGGACATCATGTTCGTCACCACGGCGAACACGCTGGACCTCCCGCAGCCCTTGCTCGACCGCATGGAGATCATCCGGCTCGAAGGCTATACGGAGGACGAGAAGGTCGAGATCGCCCGGCGCCACCTCATCCCCAAGCAGATCGAGGCGCACGGCCTGAAAGACGAGGAGTTCGTCTTCACCGAAGCGGGTGTGCGCCGGCTGATCCAGCATTATACCCGCGAGGCGGGCGTTCGTACGCTGGAGCGCGAGATCGCCAAGGTGGCGCGGAAAGCGCTGCGCCGCATCCTCGAAGGCAAGGTCGAAGCGGTCGAGATCACGCCCGACAACATCGCCGACTATTCCGGCACCCGGAAATTCCGCCACGGCATGGGCGAGGAAGAAGACCAGATCGGCGCGGTGACCGGCCTCGCCTGGACCGAAGTGGGCGGCGAGCTTCTCACCATCGAGGCGGTCACCGTCCCCGGCAAGGGGCAGATCAAGTGGACCGGCAAGCTCGGTGACGTCATGCAGGAGTCGATCCAGGCCGCCTTCTCCTTCGTGAAGGCGCGCTCGCCCAGCTACGGCGTCAAGCCGAGCCTGTTCGGACGCAAGGACATCCACGTCCACCTGCCCGAAGGCGCGACCCCCAAGGACGGTCCGTCCGCCGGCGTCGGCATGGTGACGGCGATCATCTCGACGCTGACCGGCATTCCGGTGCGCCGCGACGTCGCCATGACGGGCGAAGTGACGCTGCGCGGCCGGGTGCTTCCGATCGGCGGCCTTAAGGAAAAGCTGCTCGCGGCCCTGCGCGGCGGCATCTCCAAGGTGCTGATCCCGCAGGAGAATGAAAAGGACCTCGCCGACATTCCGGAGACGATCCGCGGCGGGCTGGAGATCGTGCCGGTGTCCCACGTCGACGAGGTGCTGAGCCATGCCTTGGCGGCGCCGGTCGCGCCGATCGAGTGGACGGAGGCGGACGAACTCGCGGCAGTGCCGCCTTCGGAACTGCCGGCGGCGGCCGAGGAAGCCGGGGTTTCGATCCGCCACTGAAGTGCTGCGCTGCGGCATGGTTTGTTGGAGCTGAAATGGGGCGGATTCACCGGGAATCCGCCTCTTTTCCTTTTGACTCGCGCGCGCCTTCTGCCGTTTAACGGAGGGCCGGCGCTCGCGGTCCGAGTCTTGGCGCGTCTTTGAATACGAAGGGGGTTCGGGACAGATGAACAAGCAGGAGCTTATCGGCCAGGTCGCCGACAAGACCGGGCTCAGCCGGAGCGACGCGACGCAGGCCGTCGAAACCGTGTTCGACACGATCTCCTCGGCACTGAAGCGCGGCGACGAAGTGCGCCTGGTGGGCTTCGGCACCTTCTCCTGCTCCCGCCGCAAGGCCTCCACCGGCCGCAACCCGCGCACCGGCGAACCGATGCAGATCCGCGAGTCGACCCAGCCCAAATTCAAGGCGGGCAAGGGCCTCAAGGACAGCGTGAACGGCTGACCAACGCCGGCGCCGCGCGCTGCAACCCGCCCTTCGACAAGCTCAGGGCTAGCGGCTGTCGGAAACGCAGGCGACATCCCGAACCGCTAGGGCTGAGCCTGTCGAAGCGCGGCTCACCCGCACTCACCCATCTGGACAGCGCGCAGCCGCGCCACTATGTGCACGCCCGGACGCGGCTTCGGCCGCTTCTTCCGTCGGAGCCACCACATCCGCGGGATCGAGGCGTGGGCGCATAGCTCAGTGGTAGAGCACTGTGTTCACACCGCAGGGGTCGCAAGTTCAATCCTTGCTGCGCCCACCACGCCTCCCTTTCTTCCCGCCTGAAACGGCGTCGCCCCCTTCTCAGCGGCGCGCGGACGGGGCATGACGAAGGGATGAGCGACCTTCCCGATCCGAAGAGCGGCGGCACGCCGGAGCATCGTCCCCATCTCGCCGACCTCGATCTCGGCGAGGAAGCCTATCGCCGCGACCGGCTGCTCGCCTCGCTCACCCTCATCTGCGGCACCGCGCTCGCGCTGGCGCTTCCCTTCGCGCTTCGCGCCGGCGCGGAATTCTTCATGCCGGTGACCGCCGCTTTGGTGATCGCGATCGCGCTGGTGCCCGTCCTCGAGTGGCAGGAGCGGCGCCGCGTTCCGTCCCCGCTCGCCGCATTCACCTGCGTCCTGCTCTTCCTCGGCGTCGCCAACATCGCCGTGATCTCGATCGTCATGCCCGCCATGGAGTGGGTGCGGCTGCTTCCCGAGCGGATCGGCGCGATTCGCGAAACGCTGGCGCCCTTGTTCGAGATTTACGGCAATTTCGAGGAGTTCATCGACGACATCGTCCACGCTTTCGGCCGCCAGCCCGCCGGCGCGCCGCAGACGGTGACGGTGGAGACGCCCAATTCGATGCTCTCGATCCTCGCCACCTCGGCGCCGTTCGCGATCATTCAGATGTTCTTCGCGATCCTGGTCATCTTCTTCTTCCTCTCCGGGTGGACCAAGATGAGGAAGTCGACGATCACGACCAGGACGAGCTTCGACGGCGCCATGACGACCGCCCGCGTCATTCAGCAGGTGGTGAGCGCGACCTCGACCTATCTCGGCACGATCACGATGATCAACATCGGCCTCGGCCTGTCGGTCGCGGCGATCCTCTGGTTCCTCGACATGCGGACGCCGCTCATGTGGGGCGGGATCGTGACGGTGCTGAACTACATCCCCTATCTCGGGCCCATCGCCTCCACCTTGCTGCTCGCCGTGGGCGGCCTCATCCTGTTCAACGATCCCTGGTACGCGATGCTGCCGGCCTTGAGCTTCGTCATCCTGCACCTCGTCGAGGCGAATTTCGTGACCCCGGCGATCGTCGGACGGCGCCTGACGATCAACCCGCTCCTGATCCTGGTGGCGCTCAGCTTCTGGGCGTGGGTGTGGGGGACGACCGGCGCGCTCCTCGCCGTGCCGCTGCTCATCATCCTCAAGACCGTGCTGGACGCCGCCGGCAAGCCCGACATCGCCGGCTTCCTGTTCGAGGAAGGAACGCTGGTCGCCGAGCATAGCGACGAGCAATATGGCGGGCCGAAGCGCGAATAATCGCGCGAGCCGTGTTGACAGGCTCGGGGGCCTCTTCTAACTCGCGGCCACCCGGAAGCGGGTGTAGCTCAGTTGGTTAGAGCGCCGGCCTGTCACGCCGGAGGTCGCGGGTTCGAGCCCCGTCACTCGCGCCATTTTCCCAAGCATCGGAAAATCAGGCGCCCGCCGCGGGCGCGGCATCAGTGTAACGGCGCGCCCTATCTTCGTCATTCCCGCGAAAGCGGGCATCTAGAACGGCGCCTCCGTCCGCTCAGCCCTTCGAAGCACGCCCACTGGATTCCCGCTTGTGCGGGAATGACAGTGGAGTGGGTCCGCGCGCCCGCGTCAGGCCCGCCAGCGGCCGGTCTCCATCCAGCGCAGGAGCGGCTTCAAGGGCGCGATCCAGGCGATGCCGGCGACCACGAAATAGAGGGCGTGGACGGGCCAGGGGAGGTCCTGGATCAGGTCGAACAGAGTGACGACCAGCACGGCCCAGACTGCGATCAGCGCCAGGATCAGGAAGATGCCGGCGGGTTTGCGCCAGCTCGGCTTTGCTACCTGCATGAAATCCATTCCTTCGGTGTGGCGATGGCGTCGAGCGGCATGTCCCACGGGTCGGCGGGAATCGCCTCGTCCAGGATCTGCATCTCCCAGGCGAGGCCGATCGTGTAAACGGTGCCGCCTTCGCGAAGGTGCGACAAGGCGCGGTCGTAGTGGCCTTTGCCGTGGCCGATGCGCGCGCCCGACCGGTCCGCGGCAACGAGGGGCACGAGAACGAGATCGGGGGCGAGCGCTTCGGCCGTGGAGGCGGGCTGGAGGACGCCCCAGGGGCTGGGTTCGAGCGCCGGGGCCTCGCGCCAGATCATGCGGCTGTCGCGGTCGAGGAACCAGGGCAAAGCGGCGCGCTGGCCCGCGCCCAGCCGTTCCAGGATGGGGTAGGGGCTGATCTCGTCCTTCAAGGGATGATAGGCCGCGATGCGCTTGAACGGGATGAGGTGGGGGAAGACGATGGCGGCGAGCTTTTCCTGAAGCTCGGTGCGGAGTTCGGGCGGAAGCGAGCGCGCAAAAGCGCGGCGGCGCTCCAGCGCCCGGTTGCGGAGTTCGGCCTTGCCGGGGAAGGGTGACGGGACCGCCATGGCCGTTTGCCGGAATATCCTCTGACGCCAGAACGTCAGGTGGGGACCGTTTGATCCGGACCAGGATCCGGGCAGGGACAGCCCCCGAGGATGTCTTATCGCCTCAGGGATGTTCGCAAAAGCTCGTACCGGGCAGTACCCGTCGCCTCCCTATCTAGGGATTGGCGGCCCCGGCCTCAAGCCTGTCGGCGAGCGACTCGACCCGCTCTGCCAGGCGCTCCAGCGCGTCCGCGACGCGCGGGTCGGGCGGCGGAGCGGGGGGCGTCGGCGCGGGCGCGGCGGCGGCGGCGGCCGAGGCGGCGGCGCTGCCCTCCTTGAGGTCGTCCGCCAGCAGGAGTGAGGCGAACAGGAGCTGCTTGCTTTCCGTGAGGCTGCCGAGCGCCGCGGCGGCGTCCTGCGCGCGCTTGTCGACCACCGCGGCGAGGGCGCGCAGATGCGCCTCCTCGCCGTCGCGGCAGGCGACCGTATATTTGCGGGCGGCGATCTCGACTTCGATCTGGGCCATCAGCGCGCGTCCGCCTGTTCGAGCAATCGGTCGATCTGGGCGATCGCGCCTTCGACGCGGCCGCGCAGCGCTTCATGGATCTCGCGAAGCTGCCTGAGCTCGGGCTCGTTTCCGGGCGCCGCTTCGCCCTGCCGCGCGGCGGCGGCCTCGATCCTGGCGAGCGCCCGGTCGATCCGGTCGATGGCGGCCAGGGCGCGTTGTTCCGACATGCGGCATCGATAGGCAGGGGCGGGGCCGGGGGCAAGCGCTACCCACGCCCGGGACCGCCCGAGGTTGACGCGCCGGCCCTCGCCATTAGAGAGCGGCGGGCAGGGGAGCCGCCCGGCTCGCCACCTTTTTTCCGCTTACCGCCAGGGAAACGCCATGGCCGCCGCTGATCCGAGACTGCTCGCCAATGCGATCCGCGCGCTTTCGATGGACGCGGTGCAGGCGGCGAACAGCGGCCACCCCGGCATGCCGATGGGCATGGCCGACGTCGCCGCCGTGCTCTGGACCGAATATCTGAAGCACGACGCAGCCGACCCCGCCTGGCACGACCGCGACCGCTTCGTGCTTTCGGCCGGCCACGGCTCGATGCTCATTTATTCTTTGCTCTGGCTTTCGGGCTACGAGAAGCCGACGATCGAGGACATCGCCAACTTCCGCAAGCTCGGCAGCCCCTGCGCCGGCCACCCGGAGAATTTCATGCTGCCGGGCGTCGAAGCGACCACCGGTCCGCTCGGCCAGGGCTTCGGCATGGCCGTCGGCATGGCGATCGCCGAGCGTCACCTGAACGCCCATTTCGGCGACGATCTCGTCGATCATCGCACCTGGGTGATCGCCGGGGATGGCTGCCTTATGGAGGGGATCAATCACGAGGCGGCGGGGCTCGCGGGGCATCTCGGCCTCGGCGGGCTCAACGTCTTCTGGGACGACAACCGGATCACCATCGACGGCTCCACGGAGCTTTCGACGTCCGAAGACATCCCCGCGCGCTACGCGGCCTACGGCTGGCACGTCGTCAGCTGCGACGGCCATGACATCACCGACATCCGCCGCGCCATCGACGAAGCGCTCGCCGACTCGCGGCCGAGTCTTGTCGCCTGCCGGACGATCATCGGCTGGGGCGCGCCCAACAAGCAGGGCACATCGGCGACCCACGGCGCGGCGCTCGGCGAGGAGGAAGTCGCGGCGGCTCGGAAACAGCTCGTTTGGGACAGCGAACCGTTCGAGGTTCCGGACGAAATCCTCTCCGCCTGGCGCAGCGCCGGGCGGCGCGGCGGTAAGGCGCATGAGGATTGGCGGGCGCGGCTCGCTGCGTCCGCGCACCGGCAGGAGTTCGTGCGCCGCATGGAGGGGCGGCTCCCCGAGGACAGCGGCATCGCCGGCTGGCTCGACCGCCTCGCCGCCGAGCCGCAGACGATCGCGACCCGCAAGGCGTCGGAACTCGCGCTCGAAGCGATCAACGCCGCGGTGGCCGACACGCTGGGCGGCTCGGCGGACCTCACCGGTTCGAACAACACCAAAACCAAGGCCCAGAAGCCTCTGACGAAAGAAGATTATTCCGGCCGCTATATTTATTACGGCATTCGCGAGTTCGGGATGTCGGCCGCGATGAACGGCATGGCGCTGCACGGCGGCGTCATCCCCTACGGCGGCACCTTCCTGGTCTTTTCCGACTATTGCCGCCCAGCCATCCGCCTTTCCGCACTGCAGGGCGTGCGCGTCATCTATGTGATGACCCACGATTCGATCGGCCTTGGCGAGGACGGACCGACCCACCAGCCGGTAGAGCATCTCACCAGCCTGCGCCTCATTCCCAATCTCGCCGTGTTCCGTCCGGCCGACGCGGTGGAAGCGGCGGAATGCTGGCAGCTCGCCCTCGAGCGGCAAAACGGGCCGTCGCTCTTGGCACTTACCCGCCAGAATCTTCCTCAGGTTCGGCTTGAGAGAAGCCACGCAAATCTTTGCGAACGCGGCGCTTATCGCCTCCGTGCGGCAGCGGCCGCCCGCCGGGTGGTCATCGTTGCCACCGGCTCTGAAGTGATGGTGGCGAACGCCGTCGCCGATGCGCTCGAAGAACAGGCAATCGGCGCCGACGTCGTCTCGATGCCGAGCTGGTCGCACTTCGACTCGCAGGACGAGGCTTACCGCGCGGACCTACTGCCGGAGGGCGTGATCAAGGTTTCGATTGAGGCTGGCACGACGCTCGGCTGGGAGCGCTACATCGGCCCCCGCGGCCTCGCGATCGGGCTCGACCGGTTCGGCGCCTCGGCGCCGGCGGAGGATCTTTTCAAGCGCTTCGGCTTCACCGCCGAAGCCATCGTGCCGGGCATCCTCGCGGCCCTCAACACTCAAGGAGATCAATGACATGGCGACGAGAGTTGCGATCAACGGCTTCGGCCGCATCGGCCGCCTGGTGGCGCGCGCCATTCTTGCGAAGCCGGAAAGCGGCCTGGAGCTGGTGGCGATCAACGACCTGGCGGACGCCAGGTCGAACGCGCTTCTCTTCAAGCGCGACAGCGTCCACGGCGCCTGGCCTGGCGAAGTCAGCGCCGACGGCAACGACCTCATCATCGACGGCCGCCGGATCAAGGTCACGGCCGAACGTGAGCCGGGCAAGCTGCCGCACGGCGAGAACGGCGTCGACATCGCCCTCGAATGCACCGGCTTCTTCACGGATCGTGACAAGGCCGGCGCACATCTCACTGCGGGCGCTAAGAAAGTCCTGATTTCGGCACCGGGCAAAGGCGTCGATCTCACCGTCGTGTACGGCGTCAATCACGAGAAGCTCGAGGCCGGCCACACGATCGTGTCCAACGCGTCCTGCACGACCAACTGCCTCGCTCCGGTCGCCAAGGTGATGAACGACACGGTCGGGATCGAGCGCGGCCTGATGACGACGATCCACGCCTACACCAACGACCAGAAGATCCTCGACCAGATCCACCCGGACATGCGCCGCGCCCGCGCCGCCGGAATGTCGATCATCCCGACCACGACCGGTGCCGCCCGCGCCGTCGGCGAGGTGCTTCCGGAGCTGAAGGGCAAGCTCGACGGCTCCGCGGTGCGCGTCCCGACGCCCAATGTCAGCCTCGTCGACCTGACCTTCACGCCGAGCCGCGAGACGACCCTGGAAGAGATTAACGGCGCCCTGAAGGCGGCTTCGGAAAGCGGGCCGCTCGCCGGCGTCCTCGATTATACCGACGAGCCGCTCG
>DASVQT010000063.1:0-55146 GCA_036388975.1 Allosphingosinicella sp.
CCGGGACGCCCTCGGGGACGTAGGAGCCGACGATGACGGCGTCGGCCGAGCCGATCTCCAGCCGCCAGCGCTCGAGGTCGGGGACGGTCTCATAATATTCGAGGCGGCAATAATCCGGATCGGTGACGTCCCGGTTGTCGCGGTACCAGGGGACGTCGCGCTCGAGGAACAGGATGTCGTGGCCGCGTGTCGCAAAGGCCTTGAGGAGCGCGCGAAAGGTGGTGGCGTGGCCGTTGCCCCAGGAGGAGGACAAGGAGAGGCCGAGCACGACGAGCTTCATGCGGCGCTCCGCTGCGGCCGCGCGGTCGCCTTCCAAAGGGCGTCCACCTGCTCGCCGCGATGGGTGTAGGTGTTTTCGGAAAGGGTGCGGCGGAGCGCCGCTTCGCCGATCGCCCGCGCCCGTTCGGGGGTGAGCGAGGCGAGCTGGTCGGCGACGTCCTGACCATCACGGGCAACGAGCACTTCGTCGCCGGGTTTGAGGAAGAGCTCGATCCCTTCCCATGCGTCGGTGATGAGGCAGGCGGCGGCGCCGGCGGCCTCGAAAACGCGGGTCGCCGGCGAGAAGCCGATATGCGCCATGGAGTCGCGGGCGACGTTCAGGACGGCGAGCGGCGTACAGTTAAAGGCATTGTGTTCGTGCGTGTAGACGTGGCCGAGATGGCGCACGTTCGCCGGCATGTCCTTGGTCTCCCACCCATTGCCGCCGATCAGGAAGCTGCGCTGGGGGAGCGACGCGGCGGCGCGGAGGAAGAATTCCTCGACGCGGGCTTCGCGGTCCGGGAGGCGGTTGCCGAGGAATGCGAGGTCGGACGAGAAGCGCGCGTTTGCCTCGACGGGATGATGCGTAGCCGGATCGAGCGCGTTGTAGACGGGGACGCAGGTGCGCGCGCCGAAGCCTTCATAGGCGTCGATGACCGGCGGGCCGCCGCCATAGGTCAGCACCATGTCGAGCTCGGGCAACATGCGGCGCACCACGTGGCTCTCGTCGCCGCGCATTTCCTCCAGAGTGGCGGCCGCGTCGACGTCCCAGAAGATGCGCAGCGCGTCGGGTCGGCTGTTCGCGACGATGCCTTCGAGAAGCTCGGTGTCGAACACGCCGACTCCGTTCGCCTTGACGACGATGTCGGCGCCGCGCGCTTCCGCGAGGACGCAAGCAAGCGCTTCGGGCGTCGCGTCGTAGACGACCGACTTCGCCCATTCGGGCGGTTCGATGTCCTTGTGCTGCTGCCGGCCGAAGGCGTCGGGCTCGTAAAAGGTGATGTCGTAGCCGCGCGAGGCGAGATCGCGCAGCAGGCCGCGATAATAAGTCGCGGCGCCGTTCCAATAGGAGGAAAGCAGGCTGGAGCCGTAGAATGCGATCTTCATGCGACGCTCCTGAGCGGCGCCGCCTGCAGGCGTGCATAGATGGTCATGAGTTCCTCTGCGCGGTGGCGGCAGGTGTGGCGGGCGCGGATGGTCTCGAGGCCGCTCGCGACGAGCGAAGCGCGCAGGTCGGCATCGCCGGCGACGTCGCGCAGCGCCTGCTCCATCTCCTTGCCGGTGCCGAACATCAGAAAGTCCCGGCCCACGCGGAACAGGTCTTCGGAATCGGACCAGGGAGCGGAAAGAAGCGGGATGCCGCAGGCAAGCGCTTCGAAGACGCGGATGGTGGGGATGCCGGGCAGGATGGTCGTGTAGAATTTGCGGGGCACGTGCACGGTCGCGAGGTGGTTCGCGAAGACTTGGGGCGCGCGGGCGTTTGGAAGCCAGCCGCTGTAGCGCACTCCGTAGCGATCGAGCAGCGCAAGCGCTTCCTTCGGGTAGCGAACACCGAAAACCTCGAGCGGAAGACCGGCGTTCCGCGCCGGGCGGAAGAGGAAGTCCTCCAGCTCCGCGGTGCGTTCGCCGTCACCCCAATTGCCGATCCAGACGAGGCCGCGGCGCTCGCCTTCCTCCGAGGGCGGATGGAAGAGGCGGGTATCGGCCGCTTCATGCCAGGTGAAGACGCGGTCGCCCCAGCCCCATTTGCGATAAACCTCGGACAGGGTCTCCCCGAACGCCAGCACGCCGTCGTAGCGGGAAAGATCGTAGGCGCGCATCGCTTCGGGCTCGCTCACCGCCCGGTGGTGCGTGTCGTGGAAGAGAAGGGTGTGAGGCCCCTCGATGCGGCCGATCCGGGCGACGAGATCGTGCTCGTTCCATTCGTGGACGATGACGAGATCGGCGCCGTCGATCAGGGCTTCGAGATCGGCGTCGGGCGGGTAGGTCGTGGAGCTCAGCTCCGGATAGGCATCACGCCAGGCGGCAAGGCCCGCCTCGCCATGGTCCTTGAGGAGGTTGCCGAGGCTCCAGGCGCCTTCCGGCTCATAGGCGACGACTTCGTGGCCGAGCGCGATCAGCTCGCGCAGCACGCCGCGCAGGAAGTGGGCGTTGCCGTGATTCCAGCAGCTCGCCAGCGAATGCGTGAAATAGACGATCCTCACGCGGCGGCCTTCGTGCCCATCTTGGCGGCCGCGAGAACGGGGCGCTGAACGGCGGGAAGCAGGCCGCGGTAAAGGGCGGCCATTTGGGCGGCCATGGCGTCCGGCGTGTGCAGCGCCGCACGCTCCTGCGCCGCCCGGCCCATCACGGCACGCTCGAAATCGTCGCCGACGAGGTTGGCGATGGCGCGGGTGAAGCCTTCCTGGTCGCGCGGCGGCACGAAGATGGCGACGTCGTCCCAAAGCTCGCGAAAGGTGGGAATGTCGGACAGGATCAGCGCGCAGCCGGCGGCGGCCGCTTCGAGCACGGCGAGGCCGAAGGGCTCGTAAAGCGCCGCCGAGACGAAGACCGGCCGCGCCGACAGCCAGCGGGCGAGTTCCGCTTCCTCGATGGTGCCGAGGCAATGGAGGTTGTCGAACACCACCGTCGCGCCGTTGGGTCCCGAAAGCGGCCCCGCGGCGCGGACGGGCACCGCGATGCTCTCAGCGGCGGCGTCCAGCGTCCCGAGGTTCTTGCCTTCGTCCCAAAGGCGGCCGCAGGTGAAGACGAAGTCGTGCGGCGCCTGGGCGGAGACGGGAAAGGGGGAGCGGCCGTTGTGAACGGTGCGCGGCGCTTCGGAAAGGCCGTAGACGCGCTGGGTGGCCGCGGCGAAGGCGGCGGTCGGGGCGACGACCAGTTCGGCGTTGCGGAGGCCTGCTCGGACCAGCTCCGTGCGCCAGGCGAAATCGGCGGGCAGGGCCGTGCCGTGGACCGCCTCCCACCAGGTCGCGACGCAGCTATGCTGGACGGCGACGACCGGGCGCCTGAAGTCGGTCTCGGCAGCGAGGGCGGGCGTGTTGAGCTGAACGACATCGGCGCCCCGGCGCTTGGCGAGCGCGGCGATCTCTTCGCCGGCGGCCCGCAGCGAGGATGCGTTGTCGGCGAGCCAGTCGAGCGGAAGGCCGGTATCGACCAGCTCCAAGCCGTCGATCGCTTCGGCGGCCTCCTTCTGCTCGGCGGAGGGGGACGGCCCCATGACGGCGAGCACCGTTTCGATGCCGAGGCGCGAAAGCCCGCGGGCGAGATCGAGGCTGTATTGCCACACGCCGCCGACCGCATCGGCCGTGACGAGGACGCGCAGCATCGGCGGCGACGTGGGGTTCACGCGTGCACCCCGACACGGGGCGCGCGGGTTTCGGCAAGCCAGTCGGCGAGGCGCTTGACGCCGTCCTTCCAGGGAATGGCCGGGGACAGGCCGAGCTCGCCGCGGATCGCGCGGGTGTCGGCGACGAAATAGCGCTGGTCGCCGGCGCGCCAGTCCGAAAAGGTGACGTCCACGTCGCGGCCGAGGAGCTGCGACATGTAGGCGAGGAGTTCGCGCAGGCTCACCGCATTGGCCGGGCCGCCGCCCAGGTTGAAGGCGCGGCCCGAGATCCGGTCGATCTGCTGCCAGGCCTTCACATAGGCTTCAACGGCATTGGAGACGTCGAGGATGTCGCGGACCTGGTGGCCGTCGCCGTAAAGGGTGATCGTCTCGCCCTGGAGCGCGCGGATCAGGAAGTGGGCGACCCAGCCCTGGTCTTCCGTCCCCATCTGGCGGTGGCCGTAGATGCAGCTCATCCGCACCACCGCGGCCGGCACGCCGAAGCTGCGGGCGTAATCGAGGACATATTGGTCGGCCGCGCCCTTGGAGCAGCCATAAGGCGTGTGGAAATCGAGCGGCCGCGCTTCGCCGATGCCGTGGGCGGCGACTTCGGAATCCTCGGGGACGTAGCGGTCGCCCTCCAGCCGGAACGGGATGTCGGTGAGGTCGCCATAAACCTTGTTGGTGGAGGCGAAGATCACTGGCAGCGGCCGGCCGGCGAGCCGGGCAGCGTCGAGCAAATGGAGGGTGCCGCGGACGTTGATGTCGAAATCCTCGCGGGGATCGACAAGCGAGGTGGTGACCGCGACCTGGGCGGCCATGTGGAACACCGCGTCCGCCTCGCGCGCGGCGCGGGCGAGCTCGTCCTCATCGCGTATGTCGGCCACGACCGACGCGATGCGCGAGCCGTGGCGCTCCTTGAGCCAGGCGAGGTTGGTCTCGACACCCGGGCGGGAGAGCGCGTCGTAGACGATGATCTCATGCCCTTCGGAGGCGAGGCGGTCGGCGATGTTGCATCCGATGAAGCCGGCACCGCCGGTAACGAGGACCGGCCGGCCGCTCATGCGACGAGGCCCCTGGCCTCGAGCTCGGCCCTCGCCTGCTCGACCCGGTCGTCGGCGGTTTGGACCGCGACCCATTCGGCAAGCTCGGCCAGGCCCTCCTGGAAGTCCTTGGTTGCGCGGAAGTTCAGCGTGCCGGCCGCCTTGGAGCCATCGCAGAAGCAATGGCGGATGTCGCCGATCCGGCTCTTGCCGACGATGCCGGGCTGGATGTCGTTCTTGCCCATCGCCTTGGCGAGCTCCTGCGCGACTTCGCTCACCGAGCGGTCGTGGCCGGAGCCGATATTGAACACTTCGCCCTTGGCCTGGGGAAGCTCCAGCGCGTCGGCGAAGGCGCGGGCGACGTCGCCGACGTAGACGAAGTCGCGGCGCTGCTCCCCGTCCTCGAAGATCATCGGCTGCTGGGCGTTGAGGAGCCGCGAGGCGAAGATGGCGAGGACGCCGGTATAAGGGTTGGAGAGCGCCTGGCCGGGGCCGTAGACGTTGAAGAGGCGCAAGCACACGCCTTCCATGCCGTAGGCTTCGGTCATGATGAAGGTCGTGCGCTCCTGCACATATTTGTTGAGCGCATAGATGGAGGCAAGGTCGGGGCGCTTGGTCTCGGGCGTCGCGACGGGGACGAGCGGGCGGCCCTGGGCGTCGAGCGGGTCCCAGCTCTGGTCGTCGGTGGTGCGGGGCTGGCGCTTCGCCTCCTGGACGAGGGTGCCGTCGGCGTCGCGGTAAAGGCCTTCGCCGTAGATGCTCATCGAGGAGGCGGTGACGACGCGGCGGACCGGATCGTCGATCAGCTTTTCGAACAGAACGGCGGTGCCGACGTCGTTCACCGACGTATAGCGCTCCACCGCGTACATGGACTGGCCGACCCCCACCTCGGCGGCGAGGTGTACGACGCTGTCCATGCCCTTCAGCGCCTTCACGACGGCGTCGCCGTTGCGAACGTCGGCGCGGATCAACTCCACCTGGGAATCGAGGTCCGCCGGCCGTTCGACGTCGCCGTGGACCTGCTCGATCATCGAGTCGAGCACGCGCACTTCGTGGCCGCGGCCGAGGAGCTCGCGCGCCACCTGGCGCCCGATGAATCCCGCGCCGCCGGTGATCAGCACCTTTTCTGGCAAATTGTCCCCCGTTACTTGATCTATGTTGTTACGCACGTGTCCGGCGCGTGCACAGAAAGACACGCCCGCAGCTTCTTCTTCAATCCGCAAACGACGCGTCCGCGAATTGGTTCCGCAGACGGTTCGTTATGCTTGCAAAACGATCTCGGAAAAGCGGGCTCAGGCGAGTGCCGGAGCCTGTCGGATGCGGTGCGAATAGAAGGCCATGCGAGCATCGAGCCGGGCGCGCTCGGTCGGATCGCCGGCCGCACGGTCGGCGGCGAGGCTCGCCTGGCCCAGGCGGAAGGCGCTGTAGGCGACGAGGAGAAAGGCGGTAAGCGCCGGATCGACGGCGCGGCCGGCCGCAGTGGCAACGGAAGCGGCGAAGATGGCGGCGTCCGCCTCGCCGATGTCGAACTCGACGATCGCACCGGCGACGTCCCAGGCGAGGTCCTGGCAGCCGATCAAGTCGTGGGCGGCGTGATGATCGAGGGCGTCGGTCTTGAGCCAGCGGCCGGGCGACGCTTCGACCCATTCGTGCAGGTCGAGGCGGTTGTCGGTCTCGATCGGGCGCGGCGTGCCGGGGGGCAGCTGCAGGCGCGCGGCGGCGCCTTCGCCGAGCGCGAGGCCGATGTTGCGCCGGCTCATCTCCAGAAGTTCGGGAAGCGTCGCGCCGCGGCCGGGCGCGGCGGGAAAGAGGCGGGCGCGCGCGCCGATGTAGCGGGCGACCGTGCCGGGGGGCGGGCGGCCGCCGCGCGCGGCTTCGCCGTGCCAGCGTTCGACCAGGAAGCCGTTGACCAGCGCGCGGGGCTCGGGAGCGAGGCCGGCGGCGTGGAGGGTGCGGGCACGGTCGAGCTTGTGCGCGCCGGTTCGGCCCAGCCCCGCATATTTGACGAGCCATGTTTCGCCGTGAGCGGTGGCGAGGAACTTGCGGCGCTCGCTTTGCGGGTCGGCCGCGGGCCAGTCGGCTTCGTCCCGGTAGACATGACCGCGCCAGGCGCCGCCGGAGATCTCGGTGAGCGGCGCGTCGAGCGGGCCGATCGCGTGCCCAAGCCAGCCGGCGAGGAGATCGCCGAGGCGCGGACCGAAATCGGCGGCGACGCGCTGCACTTTCTGCCAGCGGTCGCGGTGAGGCGCGCTTGCCGCCGCGCCCGGCTCGCCGGCGTGGCTCGGGAGAAAGGCGATGCGCTCCAGCGGGACGCCCTGCGCTTCCAGCCAGTCTGCGACGGCGCCGAAGCTACTGCCCGACAGGCCGGGGCCTTCGTCGACGACGACGTAATGAGCGGCTGGATCGGACAGGATATGTGCGGCGAGGTCCGGCGCGACCGAAAGGCGGCGGGCGAAGGGGTGGCCGGTAGGGCGGACGGTTGCCGGCGGCGGGGCGCCGAGCGCCGCGGCGGCGACGGCGGCGAGGCTGGTGCCGATGCTGCGGATGCCGATGACCCGCGGCGGCCCGCGAAGAACCAGCGCGCGCGCCGCGTCGGCATAGGCTTCGGGGTAGACGGCGTAGAAGGCATAGCCCTCCGCTTCGCGCATCTCCACAATTGCCGGCAGAGGGACGTCCGGAATCGGAGGCAGATCAAGCGCGGCTGCGAACCCGCTCTCCCACGAGGTAATGACGGACTGCGCGAGGCCAAGCGTCAACGTGCCGAGCGCGTCGGCGGCCGGGCACCGCCGGTCCGAACCGCACGCGGCGAAATCGGCGTCCGCGACGCCCTGCTGAAGGCGCCCGGCTTCGATCAGGGCGGCGACGAGGCGGCCGTGGCGTTCCAGTCCGGGCGGGGTTTCACCGAGATCGGCAATGTCCGCGCGAAGCTCGGCCAAGCGCGCGGCGGCGTCGGCCTGCTCGGAGCGGTCCCCGTAGACGAGCATGCCTTTACGTCCTCAGGCGCGGACGAGGTGCGCGTAGCTGATCGCGGCGAAACGTTCGAAGCTCGGCACGGCGCGGCCGCGATGGGCCAGCCACTCCGCCCAGGCTTCATATTGGGCGGGGCTCGGCGACACGCGCGAGCGGCGCGCCTTCGCGAGTTCCAGCGCCGCGAGCGGCTCCAGCCCCCCGTGGACCAGGACGCAGAGCGCGAGCAGAGCCGAGCGGCCGATGCCGTGTTCGCAGTGCAGCAGCACGCGGTTGCCGCGCGCGAGGTGCGCGGCGGCAAAGGCGACGCCGGCTTCGAGCATCGCAAGCGAGGGCGGATAATGATCGGGCGCGGGCAAATGGAGGAAGTCGATGCCGGCTTCGGCGAGGCGCCCGGCATCGTCGCTATCCTCCGCGCGCAGGTCGACGATGCCGGAAATGCCGAGCGCCTGCGCCAGCTGCTGCGCGCGCTCGCACGGAAAGCTGCCGCCGACCGCGAGCATGTCGGTGATCCAGCTGAGATTGGGCTCCCAGGACGCAGGCGCCGGCGCGGGCCGGGGCGCGGCGGCGGGCATGGAGTGCGAGGCGATGGTTCCCACGCGGACCTGAACCGCGCATCGCCAGCCTTGTTCCTCGCGCGAAAAGGTTTCAATGCACCCGGCGCGATGACCCTTACCCTGCTCCTCATCCGTCACGCCGCCCATGTCGAGCTCGGCCGCACGCTGTCCGGCCGGCGCCGCGACGTCGCGCTCAGCCATGACGGGCTGCAGCAGGCCGAGATCGTCGCCGACCTCCTCGCCGTGGAGCCGATCACCGCCGTTTATTCGAGCCCGCGCGAGCGCGCCTGGTATACGGCGCGCGAGATCGCCGATCGCCTGGAGCAGACGGTGATCGCCGCCGGTGGGCTCGACGAGGTCGACTTCGGCGAATGGACGGGGCTGTCCTTCGACGCGCTCGAAGGCGACCCGGGCTGGGACGAATGGAACAGCGCCCGCAGCATCGCCCGCCCGCCCGGCGGCGAAAGCATGTGCGAAGCCGTGGAGCGCGCCGTGGCGGCGGTGGCCGAGATCGCCGCCGAACATCGCGGCCAGACCGTCGCGGCGGTTTCCCACTGCGACATCATCCGCGGCCTGATCTCATTTTATCTCGGGCTTCCGCTCGACAATCTGCTGCGCTTCGATATCGACCCCGCTTCCGTTTCCCGGCTCGTCATCGGCGACTGGGGCGCGCGGGTGATGAGCGTCAACGAAAGGCTCTACCAATGAACCGTGCCGATCCGGCCAGCACCGACGCGATCAGAAAGCGGATCGACGAGCTCGGCCCCTGGTTCCACAACATCGATCTCGGCGGCGTGTGGACGGCGCCGGATCATTTCCTCGGCGATTATCCGGGCGCCAAGTTCCGCCGCTTCGCGCCGCATCTGCCGGAGGACCTGTCGGGCAAGAGCGTGCTCGACATCGGCTGCAATGCGGGCTTTTATTCGATGGAAATGAAGCGGCGCGGGGCGGAGCGCGTCGTCGGCATCGACAGCGACGACCGTTACCTCGCCCAGGCCCGCTTCGCCGCGGAGACTCTGGGCTACGACAAGATCGAGTTCAGGAACCTCTCCGTCTACGACGTCGGCGCGCTCGGCGAGCGGTTCGACGTGGTCGTCTTCATGGGCGTCCTTTACCATCTGCGCCATCCGCTCCTCGCGCTGGACCTGATCCACGAACATGTCGCCGGCGACATGCTGATCTTCCAGTCGATGCAGCGCGGATCGATGGACGTGCCGGAACTCGCCGAGGATTACCCCTTCGAAGAGACCGCGATCTTCGACGATCCGGCCTATCCCAAGCTCCACTTCGTCGAACGCGAATATGCGCGCGACTGGACCAATTGGTGGGTGCCGAACCGGGCGTGCGCCGAAGCGATGCTGCGCGCGTCCGGCTTCGCCATCGAGACGCGGGCTGAGGACGAGGTCTACATTTGCCGCCGGGGCGAAATGCCTTATGCGCGCTTCGGCACGAGCGCCGTCTATCCGGCGCGGGGGACGATAATATGATCGAAGCCGCGATGATCTGGAATGAGCCGAACAACAAGTCCCACTGGGACCCGGAGCTCGATCCCGATTGGAGCAGATATGCGACGCTGGTGAAGGAAGCGTCCAAGGCGATCCATGCCGTCAATCCCGGCATCAAGCGCGTGCTCGGCGGCATTTCGCCGATCGATCCGCACTTCATCCGCACCTTGGACGGGCACGGCGTGCTCGATCATCTGGACGTGGTCGCCGTTCACGGCTTCCCGCTGGACTGGAATTTGTGGCCGATCGACGAATGGCCCCAGCGAATCGCCGACATCCAGGCGGTGGCGCCGAACCATGAGATTTGGGCGACGGAAGTCGGCGTCGGAAGCTTCGGGGCCGAAGAGGTGCAGGTGTTCGGCGTCGACCGGACGGCGGAGCTGCTCATCGGCCGCGTGCCGCGTCTTTTCTGGTATTCGCTGTTCGATCTTCCGCAGGCCTGGGGCGCGACGACGCGGCACCGCGAGGCGGAAGGATCGTCTTATTACCGCCATTTCTACATGGGCCTGATCAAGGCGGACGGCACGCCCAAGCTCGCGCTCGATCATTTCGCGCGGCACACACCCGACATGGGCATCATGCAATGGTTCCACTACCAGGATCCGCGGCTGGAGGACGCCGTCAAGTGGCTGAAGCGCCTCGGCGTTACGCACCTGCGCACCGGCCTCTCCTGGGCCGACAGCTTCCGCGAGGACGCCATCGGCTGGTTCGACCGGCAGATGGAAATGTTGCAGGATTTCAACGTTACCGTGACATTCTGCTTTACGCCCGAGCATTTAGGGCTTGCGCCACACCATACCAGCGCGCCTATAGACCCGTTGCAATTTGCGGACTTTTGCGCCCGGATGATAGATCGCTATGCACCGGTCGAGCGCAAAGCCGCCGTCGCCTGAAAGCCGTTTGAAAACATGAGCCTCAACGATCCCGTCCGGAACGACATCAACATCGCCATCATCGGCGTGGGCAATTGCGCGAGCTCGCTCGTCCAGGGCATCGCTTATTACCAGAATGGCGGCGCCAACGAGCAGATCGGCCTGATGCACTGGGACCTTGGCGGCTACCGGCCCAAGGACATCCGCGTCGTCGCCGCCTGGGATATCGACCGCCGCAAGGTCGGCAAGGACGTCGCTGCGGCGATCTTCGAGAAGCCCAATTGCACGCAGGTCTTCTGCGACCATGTGCCGGCGAGCGGCGTCACCGTCGAAATGGGCCGCACCCTTGACGGCTTTTCCGAGCATATGGCGGAAACCCGCGACGACCGGACCTTTCTTCCCTCCGACGCGGCCGAGCCCGACAAGGCCGACATCGTGCGCCGGCTCAAGGAGACGAATACCGACGTGCTCCTGAACTACCTGCCCGTCGGCAGCCAGGAAGCGACCGAATTCTACGCCGAATGCGCGCTCGAGGCGGGTGTCGCCTTCGTCAACAACATCCCGGTCTTCATCGCCAGCGATCCCGTCTGGGCGCAGCGCTTCGTCGATGCGGGCGTTCCCATCATCGGCGACGACATCAAGGCGCAGCTCGGCGCCACCATCGTCCACCGGGTGCTGACCGATCTTTTCGCCAAGCGGGGCGTGAAGCTGGACCGGACCTACCAGCTCAACACCGGCGGTAACACCGACTTCCTCAACATGTCGAACCGCAAGCGCCTGGCCTCCAAGAAGGTGTCGAAGACGGAAGCGGTCCAATCGGTCACCGATCACCGGCTGGACGACGAGAACATCCATATCGGCCCGTCCGATTACGTGCCGTGGCAGAACGACAACAAGGTCTGCTTCCTCAGGATGGAAGGGCGCATGTTCGGCGACGTTCCGCTCAACCTCGAGCTTCGCCTTTCGGTGGAGGACAGCCCCAATTCGGCCGGTGTCGCCATCGACATGATCCGCTGCGCGAAGCTCGCCAAGGATCGCGGCCTGTCCGGCCCGATTCATCCGGCCTCGGCTTATTTCTGCAAGCATCCGCCGATCCAGTCGACGGACGACGAGGCCCACGAAGCCCTCGACAAGTTCATCCGCGCGGCCTGAGGGCGAAGGCGTCGCGCGCTCTACCGCTTCGCGCGCCTCGTTCGTCCCGGGCGAAGTCGAGGGGCGCTGCTAAGAATCGTCGCCTCCGCCCCTCGACTTCGCTCGGGACGAACGGAGCGGGCGTGCCGACGCTTTGACTCTGCCGCAGCCGTTCAGCGGCGGCGCAGGGCTGCCAGCCCGACCGCCGCGACTTCGCCGTCTTCCGCCGAGCTGGCGCCGCTGACGCCGATGGCGCCGGCGACGCGTCCGCCGATCTCGATCGGCACGCCGCCCTCGATTGCGATCATGTTCGGCAGGCTGAGGACGGTGTTCCGGCCGCCGGCTACCGCATCGGAGAAGAATTTGGTCGGGCGGCGGAAGAGGGCGCTGGTGCGCGCCTTCTGAATCGCGACCTCCACCGAGCCGTTCTGCGTGCCGTCCATCTTGTGGAAGAGGATGAGGGATCCCGAAGGATCGACGATCGCGAAGGCCATGCTGAAGCCCCTGCGCCGCGCCTCGGCCTCGGCTGCATCGGCGATGCGCCGCGCGTCGGGGAGCGACACCGCCTCGCCGTAGGAAAGCTGGGGCGCGGGTGCGGGTGCGGCCGGCGCCGGGCCGGGCGGCGTTTGCGCCCATGCCGGGGCGGCGAGGCAGAGAAGGGGCAGAAGAAAGATCGCGCGCATGAAGCCCTCAGGGGTTGTCGTTGTTGGCGCGGAAGACGCGGCCGGTGTCGGTGGTGACGGAGAGCGGGCCGTGCGGACGGGCGGGGAAAAGAGCCGACACCGCGGTGAACAGACGGTCGCGATCGGCGGCGCCGCGCACCGAGACGCACAGGGTAATCTCGCCTTCGCGGCCCCAGTTGCGGCGGGTGACGGACGTGACGGCGCCGTCGCCGGCGAGGAGCTGCTCGACCCGCGCAAGCGCCGTGCGGTCGATCCCCATGGCATAGCTTCCGAATTCGATCTCGAGCGCGCAGGCGGCGGGCGCGGCTTGCGGCGGCTGGCTGGCTGCGGCCGCCGGGCCTTCCGGCGCGGCATGGCAGCCGGCGAGTGCGGCGGGAATGGCAAGGAGTGTGATCTTCTTCATCGCCGTTTCATCGCAGCCTTCAGCGCGGGAGGAAAGGGTCGAACGGCCGTGCACGGATCCAGCGGGTGGCCAGCCATTTGACGCCGCCGGTCACCGGCGTCCCCGCGTGGCGGGTTCTGGGATCGCCCCGGCCGCCGGGATCGACGTTGGTGAAGACGAGGCAGTCGCCCGGCGCCCCCTTCGCCGACAGGCCGAGCTCCGGAAACACGGTCTCGCCGCCCCCGTAGCCGCCGTTCAGATAGACGAGGGCGGTGACGACGCGCTGGTTGGAAACGCCGGGTAGCGCGTCGAGGTGCGGCTTATATTCCTGGCCCGGGGAATAGCGCAGGACGTGGAGAGGCTCGCCGCATTCATAGGCGGTGCCGGTGGCGGCGGCGAGGCGGCGGTTGAGACGGTTGACGACGAGGTCTTCCTGGGCCGGGCCGAAATTCATGCCGTCGGAGGTGCGGACCGGATCGGGCTTGGGCCGGCCGGTCGCGGGGTCGACGATCACGGATGGGCGGAGCGCCGGCTCGGCGAGCGCAATCAGATAGTCGCATTCGGCGGGGGAAAAGAGAGAGCGCAGGATGCGGACCGGCGGGTCTTCGGAGAGGATCTCCGGCGGGTGCTCGGCCTCGTCCGTTTCGTCCAGCAGCGCAAGCTGGCGCCGAGCGATGGGATCGGCGAGCGCGCGGAGCCGGGCCAATGCGACGTCGGGATCGGCCCGGCAGCCGGTGCCGCCCGCGAGGAGGTTTGCGAGGAGGTGCCCGGCTTCGATGCTCCCGGCGGCTGCGGCGCGCGCGAGGAGGGGGTGGGCGGCGGCGGGATCGCGGGGGATGAAGATGCCGTAAAGCCGCCAGTTGGCGAGCGCGAACAGGGCTTCGGCGTCGCCCGCCTCCGCCGCGCGTTCGACGAGGGCCACCGCTTCGGCGCGCCGGCCCGCCTGGGCGAGGCGGCCCGCCTCGTCGAGAACGCTCATGCGAGGAGGTGCTTCTGGATCTTGCCGGCGGAGGTGCGCGGGAAATCGGCGACGAAGGCGAAGCTGACCGGCACCTTGTAGGGCGCGAGGCGCTGCCGGCAAAAGGCGCGCAGCTCGTCTTCGCGGGGGCGCTGCGCCTGGGGCGCGAGCTGGACGAAGGCCTGGCCGACTTCGCCCCAACGCGGGTCCGGGCGGCCGAGCACGGCGACGTCGATCACCGCCGGGTGGGCGCAAAGCACGTTCTCGACTTCGGCCGGGTAGACGTTCTCGCCGCCCGAAATGAACATCTCCTTCCGCCGCCCCGCGATGTAGAAGAAGCCGTCTTCGTCGCGGCGGGCGAGGTCTCCGGAGCGGAGCCATCCGTCCGGCGTGAAGGCGGCGCGGGTCGCTTCCTCGTTGCGCCAATAGCCGGGCGTGATGCCCGGGCCGGAGAAGAGGAGGTCGCCGACGCCGCCGACGGGAACGTCGCGGCCGGAGGCGTCGACGATCCGGGCGCTGCACAGGAGCTGCGGCTTGCCGACCGAGCCGATGCGGTCCCACGCGTCGGTGGGATCGAGCAGGAAGGCGGTGGGGCCGGTCTCGGTCATCCCCATGCCGTTGCAGACGCGGATGCCGAGATCGCGGCAGCGGTGGACGACGGCATCGGGAAGCGGCGCGCCGCCGCAGGCCCAGTGGCGGACGTGAGCCAGCGGCATGGCGGCGAAGCGGGGATGATCGAGCAAAGCCTGGTAGACGGTCGGGACGGCGAAAAAGGCGTCGATGCGGCGCTGCTCCAGCAGGGCGACGACGGCGTCCGCGTCGAAGGCGGGAAGCATCAGGACGCGCCCGCCAGCGATCAGCGTCGGGAGGGCGTGGAGGTTGATGCCGGCGGTGTGGAAAAGCGGGAGAAAGCTCGCCGTCGCGTCGCCGGAGCGCAGGCCGATGGCGGCTGAAAGGCTGACGTAATTGGAGAGCGCCATCCGGAACGTGTAGATCACGCCCTTGGGCCGTCCGGTCGTGCCGGACGTGTAGAGGAGGTACCAGGTGCCGCCGGCCGGCCACGCGCTGCGGAGGCGGACGGCCGGCGCCGCGTCGAGCAGCGCCTGATAATTCTCGTCCAGGCCGATCGCCCGCATGCCGCCGCCGAGGCCCGCGGCGGCTGCCGCATCCTCGCTACCGTAGAAGAGGAGGCTCGGCTCGGCGTCGGCGATGAGCAGGTCGAGCTCCGCCGGGGGCATGCGCCAGTTCAAGGGCACGAGCACGGCGCCGAGCTTCGCGCAGCCGAAAAGCAGCTCGAAGAATTCGGAGCGATTGCGGCAAAGGATGGCGACGCGGTCGCCTTCGCGAATGCCGCGCGAGTGGAGCAGCGACGCGGCGCGGGCGGCGCCTGCGTCGAGCTCGGCGAAGGTGAGGCTGCGGCCGGTGGCGGGCTCCTCGAGAGCGACTGCGTTCGGAGCCAGAGCGGCGCGCTTGGCGATGACGTCGGGAAGGTCGCCGGTCATGTCGGGCCGCGCATCCGGAGGCCTTCGGAGACGAAGTCGATAGCGAAATCGGCGACGGCGGCGGGTTCGAGGTCGCGGTCCCACAGGCCGTAGCGCATGCCAAGAAAGACCGAGATGCCGATCAGCGCCCAGGCGCGAAGCTCGTCCGGGCCTTCGGCAATCTCGCCTCGGGAGCGGGCGGCGCTCAAGTTGCGGCGATAGCCTTCGGCGAAGGTGAGATAATGGCGGCGATATTCGTCCTGGGCGACGAACTGCGCTTCCTCGATGATCCGGTAGAGCTCGGGGCGTTCGCGCGTGAAGGCGATGAAGGCGGCGAGGCCGCGCCGCTCCGCCGTGAGGCGGTCCGGCGCGCCGCGGGCGGCCTCGGCGACATGGGCGCGCGTGGCATCGCTCATGTCGCGGACGAGAGCGCGGAACACCTCCTCCTTGGACTGGAAGTAGGTGTAGAAGGTGCCCAGCGCGACGCCGGCGCGCTGGGTGATGCCGGTGATCGCCGCTTCGTGGAAGCCGCGTTCGCCGAATTCCTGCGCCGCGGCCTCGATCAGCCGCCGCAGCGTCTTGCGGCCGCGCTCGGTGCGCGGAGTCTTCTCGCTCGCGGCCTGGACGGTGTCGGACATGCGCTCTCCCCGGTCGGGATTTGAACCGGCTTTCGTGTTTGCGCAAGGCCGACGCCGGGAGCGCTGCAAACCGCCCTTCGACAGGCTCAGGGCTAGCGGCGGTGGGGGTCTCCCCTGGGTTTGTTGTTCAGCGCTGCTGGGGCCGAGAGTGAGACCTGCCCTTCGACAGGCTCAGGGCTGGCGGTGGTGGTGCGCTCCGCCTCCCTTCTGCCCCCCTCCCCGCCAGGGCTGAGCTTGTCGAAGCCCGGGTTGCAGCGCTCAGGCGGATGAAGACGCATTCTCCGCGACGGCGGCGGCGAGTTCGTCGACGCTGAAGGGTTTGCGCAGCACCGTGACGTCGCTGCCGAGCGCGGCTTCGAGCTGCTCGCTTTCGGCATAGCCGGTGACGAACACGATCGGGAGCGTCGGGCAGCGGGCGCGGACCAGGCGGGCGACCTCGGCGCCGTTCATGCCGGGCATGGCGAAATCGAGGAGGAGGAGATCGGGGCAGTCGCGCTCGACCTGGTCCAAGGCGGCGGGGCCGCCGTCGCAGGCCGTGACCTCGTGGCCGAGGTCGTCGAGCACATCCTGGAGGAAGCCGCGCACGTCCGGATCGTCGTCGACGACGAGGATGCGGGCGCGGGGCGCTTGCGGCTCCGTTGCGCGACCGGGCGCGGCGTCCGCGGGCGCGCCTTCGGAAGCCTCGTCCCCCCGCGCGCGCGGGAGGAGGATGTGGACCTTCGTGCCTTCGCCCGGCCGGCTTTCGATGCGCAGCGTCCCGCCGGATTGCTGGGCGATGCCGTAAACCTGAGCGAGGCCGAGGCCGGTGCCCTTGCCGAGCGGCTTGGTCGAGAAGAAAGGCTCGATCGCACGGGCGAGGATGTCGGGCGCCATGCCCGCGCCCGTGTCCTCGACGGTGATGCAGACATAGGCGCCGGGCTCGAGGTCCGGGCTCCCGGCCGCTTCTTCCGTGCAGATCGTCGAGATGGTGAGCGTGCCGCCGCCTTCCATGGCGTCGCGGGCGTTGATGGCGAGGTTCAGAAGCGCGTTTTCGAGCTGGTTCTCGTCGCAGATCGCGCGGCCGGCGGCCGGATCGAACTCGGTGCGGATCTCGATCCCCGTGCCGATCGTGTGCTTCAGGATCTGGCGCATGTTGGCGATGACGGCATTCACTTCGACGGGCTTCATCGCCAGGCGCTGGATGCGCGAAAAGGCGAGGAGCTGGCTGGTGAGCTTGGCGCCGCGGCGGGCGCTTTCCAGCGCGGTTTCGGAAACCCGCTTCAGCCGCACGTCGTCGATGCGGGTGGAGATCATCTCCAGCCCGCCGAGAATGGGCGTCAGGAGATTGTTGAAGTCGTGGGCGATGCCGCCGGTGAGCTGGCCCACCGCTTCCATCTTCTGCGCCTGGCGAAGCGCTTCTTCGGCGCGCTCCCGCTCCGCGACTTCGGCGCGGAGGCGCTCCAGGGCTGCGGACAGGTCGGACGTGCGCTCGGCGACGCGCCGTTCCAGCGTTTCGTTCACTTCGCGCAGGGCCGCTTCGGCGACCTTGGAGGCCGTGATGTCGAAGGCGACGCCGATAAATCCTTCATGCTCGCCGTCCGGCCCCCAGCGCGGCTGCGACTCCGAGCGCAGCCAGCGCCATTCGCCGTCGCCGCGGCGGTAGCGGCCTTCCAGCGTGAAGGGCTGCAGCGTCGCCTCGCCGGCGAGCGACTCATGGACGATCCCGTCGACATCCTCCGGGTGGATGCGCGAGCGCCAATCGAAGTCGATCGCTTCTTCGTAGGAGACGCCCAGGAAATCGGCATAGGCCTGGTTCACGAAGGCGCGCTTGCGGTCGAGCCGCGTGACCCACATCGGCACCGGCGCGGAATCCGCGATGAGGCGGAAGCGCTCCTCGCTTTCGCGCAGCTTCAGTTCGGCCGTGTGGCGGGCGGTGACGTCATAGCCTTCGCAGAAGATGCCCGTGACATTGCCGGCTTCGTCCCGGATCGGCTGGTAGACGAAATCGACCAGCCTCTTCTCGGGCGCGCCGTCCTCCTCGCGGCGGAGGACGACGTCCACAGCGACGCCGCTGAACGGCCGGCCGGTTTCGTACACTTCGTCGAGCAGGCGGACGAAGCCCTGGCCGGAGATTTCCGGAAGCGCTTCGCGGACGTTCCGGCCGATGATGTCGCGGTGCCCGACGAGCCGCATATAGGCGGCGTTGGCGAGATCGAAGACGTGGTCGCGCCCGCTCAGGACCGCCATGAAGCCCGGCGCATTGTCGAACAATTGCCTGAGGCGCTCCGCCTCGCCCGCGCGCCGCCGGTCGGCGAGAACGGTGGCGGTGGTCTCGACGCAGGCGCACAAGATGCCGCGCACGCGGCCGTGCTCGTCGGCGAGCGGACTGTAGGAAAAGGTGAACCACGTCTGCTCCGGCGCGCCGCGGCGCACCATGGTCAGCGGCAGATTCTCGAAATAGGTCGCCTCGCCCGCCAGCGCACGCTCCGCCAGCGGCCCGATGTCGCTCCAGATCTCCGCCCAGACGTCCTCGAAGCGCTGGCCCAGCGCCGGATGCTTGGCGCCGAGGATTTCGGTGTAGCCGTCATTGTAGAGAAAGGTGAGGTCCGGTCCCCAGGCGAGGAACATGGGGAATTTGGAGCCGAGCATGATGCCGACGGTAGTCTTGAGCGGCTGCGGCCAGGTGGCCGGCGGCCCGAGCGGCGTTTTGGACCAGTCGAGCGCGCGCATGGCCGCGCCCATGTCGCCGCCGCCGGACAGGAAAAGCTCGTCCATGTTCGTCGCGGGCACGCCCGGTTCGGCTGACATAGGCTGCCGACTGCTCCTCTGGCCGTGCCCCCACCGCCGCTTCAACGTCTAGACCTGCACGCCGGTCGAAGAAAGCGTTTCCGCTCAGGTCCGCCGCGCCGCGTAGGCCTGCGCCTGGCGCATGACGCGGATGAGGTTGCCGCCCATGATCTTGGCGATGTCGCGGTCCGAAAAGCCCTCGCGCCGCAGCCGCTCGGTGATGCGGGGCAAGAAGGTGATGTCCTCCATGCCCTGGACGCCGCCGCCGCCGTCCCAATCGGCGCCGAGCCCGACATGATCGACTCCCATGGTCCGGATCGCGTGGAGCATGGAGCGCATGAAGAGATCGAAGGTGGCGTTGGTGAAGGGCTGCTGCGCATCGCGCGCGACCCGGTCGGCCACCGTGCGCCGGCGCTCGGCGGGGGTGAGGCGGTGCCAGTTGCCCTGCCGCTCCTCGATATTGTTGCGGACGTCCGAACGGTCGTCGGGCGCGAGGAAGATGGTGTTCATGAACATGACGCCGCCGGCGCGGGCGAGACGGCGCATCCGCTCGTCGTCGAGGTTGCGCGGGTGGTTGTAGATGGCGCGCGGGCCGGAGTGCGAGAGCACGATCGGGACGCGCGAAAGCTGCAGCATCTGATCGAAGGCGGCGTCGGAGGAATGGCTGCCGTCGATCAGCATGCCGAGGCGGTTCATTTCCGAGACCCAGTTGCGGCCCATCGGCGAAAGGCCGTTCCAGCGCGGCGTGTCGGTGGTCGAGTCCGCGAGCTGGTTGTTGCGGCTGTGGACCGGGCCGGCCATCCGGACGCCGAGGGAATGGAAGGTCTGGAGCAGGCTCAGATCCTCGCCGAGCGGCCAGCTGTTCTCGATGCTCATGAAGGCGATGCGCTTGCCTTCGCGGTGGAGGCGCTCGGCATCGTCGGCGGTGAGAGCGAGGCCCATGCGGTCGCGATTCTCGCCGATGACGCGGCGGATGGCGGCGGCGCGGACGAGGGCGGCGGAGCGCGCCTCGGCATAAGCCGCCGGATTGAGTTCGCCTTGCGCGGTGTAGATGACGAAAAAGCCGCCATCGAGCCCGCCTTCGACCATGCGCGGCAGATCGACCTGGCTGTTGTCCCATTCGAACCAGTGGCGCTCGGCGAAGTCCCAGTCGCCGCTGTCGAAGCGGGCGGCGATGTCGAGATGGGTGTCGATCACCAGCATCTCCTCATGGGAAAGCCGGACGGTGGGATCCACCGGCGTCTGGGCGGCCAAAGGGGCTGCGAGGAGCGGGGCGGCGAGAAGCAGCAGGCGGCGCATCGAAACTCTCCCTGTATGTCGTCCCCACCCCCATGCTTCGGGCACTTGATCCGGGTCAAGGCGCCAGCACTAGGCGCTGCACGTGGTATGGGTTAGTCTCGCGGTGGGGGAAGGACGTTTTCGGCGGCGTCGGGGGACGAGTGCGATGCGAAGGTGGCGGAGGGTCGACCGGCTCTATATCGACCTGCCCGTCGCGCGCCCGGGCAGCTTCAACGCGTATCTGATTGCCGTCCTGGTCCCCGGCCTCGCAACCGCGCTCCGGATCGCCATCGATCCGTGGGTGAGCGGCGTCCAGTTCATCACCTATTTTCCGCTGCTCATCCTGGTGGCGCTGGTCTGCGGCTACCGGGCCGCCCTCGTGTCGGCCTTCCTGTCCGCCGCCGCAGCCTGGTATTTCATCATCGAACCGCGCAATTCGTTCAATTTCCACCGCCCGGACGACATGCTCGCCGTCGCCCTGTTTCTGCTCACCGCCCTGATGATCGTCTCGATCGCGGGGGCGACGCGGGTCGCGATCGGGCGCTACCGGATGCTGAGCAGCAGCCTCGGGCGGCGGGTCGAGCAGCGCACGGAGGAGCTGAAGAGCGCGCAGGCGAGCCTCGTCCAGGCGCAGAAGATGGAAGCGGTCGGGCAGCTCACCGGCGGCATCGCGCACGACTTCAACAACATGCTCGCCATCATCGTCGGCAATCTCGACATCGCGAAGCGCAGGCTGGACCAGGGCCGCAGCGACGTCGGCCGGCAGATCGACAATGCCATGGACGGGGCGCAGCGCGCGGCCGCCTTGACCCAGCGTCTCCTGGTCTTCGCCCGGCGGCAGCCGCTCGAACCGGCGGTGACCGACGTCAACAAATTGCTCGCCGAACTCTCCGATCTCCTCATCCGCACGATCGGCGAAAAGGTGCGCATCGCCGCCACCCATGGCGAAGGGCTGTGGCGGACCTGCGTCGATCAGGCGCAGCTCGAAAGCGCGCTGATCAACCTCGCCATCAATGCGCGCGACGCGATGCCCAAGGGCGGGACCCTGTGGATCGAAACCTGCAACGTGACCATCCGCGAGGAGGACGTGATCGCAACCGACGGGCTGTCCGCCGGCGATTACGTCGCGGTAAGCGTCGCCGACACCGGCACGGGGATGAGCAAGGAGGTGGCGGCGAGGGCGATCGAGCCTTTCTTCACCACCAAGGAGGTCGGGCGCGGCACGGGCCTCGGGCTGAGCCAGGTCTACGGCTTCATGCGCCAGTCGGGCGGGCATGTCGCCATCGAGAGCGAGGAAGGCGAAGGCACGATCGTGCGCCTTTACCTGCCCCGGCACGAGGGCGGCCCCGCCGCGCCCGTTGCGGCCCCGGGAGCCGACGCGGCGCCTCCGCGCGGCTCCCCGGGCGAAGTGATCCTGGTCGCGGAGGACGAGGAGCAGGTCCGCCTCACCACCGTCGCGGCCCTGACCGAGCTCGGCTACGGCGTGCGCGAAGCGCGCAGCGGCGTGGACGCGCTCGCCGTTCTCGCCAACGACCCGGCGGTGACGCTTCTCTTCACGGACGTGGTCATGCCCGGGCTGGACGGCCGCCAACTGGCCGAGCGCGCGCTGCGGCAGCGGCCCGACCTCAAGATCCTCTACACGACCGGCTATGCGCCGGACGGCGAGCATGAGACTTTGGCCGACGATCACCCGGCGATGCTGAGGAAGCCGTTCAGCTTCGACGCTCTGGCCCGCAAGGTCCGCTTCATGTTGGACAGCTGAGCGCAGCCGCGCTGAGGGTCAGAACCCGAGAATGATCTCGCCGCCGAAGTTGAGGCCGATGCGGCCGTCGCGGACCCAGCGGACGAAGGCATGCATCGGGCTGCAGCCTTCGAAGCGGATGACGACGCTTTCGCCCAGCCGCGGCGTCACCGCGCTTTCGATCATGGTGCCGCGCGACGACAGGTTCACGACCGGCACGGCATGCTCCTCGCCCCGGAAGTAGAGCGTTCCGCGTTCCACCACGCCTTCGTAGCGCGGCTCCGAGCGCTGCTCGCTATGGTCCGGCTGGCGCTTCCTGACGAGTGTTCCGACCCCGAGCCGCATGCTGGCCTCCGTTCGGGGCGCAGCATGCGGCAGGAGCCGTTACGAAAATGCTACCGTGGCGTCACAGTGGGCTGGTCGGGGCCGAGACCTGCAATCCGGGCTTCGACAAGCTCAGCCCTGGCGGCGGTGGGGAGCGGATAAAGCCATGCCACGACCGCCAGCCCTGAGCCTGTCGAAGGGCGGACTGCAGCGCTCCGACTGCTGAAGTCACTGCCCCCCGGACGTCGCGCCGCCGGCCGCCGCGCCATCCTCCCAGAAGTAGGGCTGGCGCTGCCGGTTGCCGGTCACTTCCTCGTTCAGCGTCTGGGCGTTGTACAGGCGGCCGTTCAGCATGACGTGGGTGATCTTGTCCGAATTGCGGATGTTCTCCAGCGGATTGGCCTCGAGGATCACCATGTCGGCGAGGTAGCCCGGGCGGATCTGGCCGAGGTCGCGGAAGCCGTAGACCGTGGCCGGAGTCGCCGTGGCGGTGCGCAGCGCCTCCACCGGGCTCATGCCGCCGCGCACGAAGGACCAGAGCTCCCAATGAAGGGCGAGGCCCTGCTGCTGCCCGTGGCCGCCGGCGCTGACCGGAACGCCGCGCCCCGAAAGCGCGCGCGACTCGCGGGCGCTCAGCTGGTCGACGAACTGGTCCTCCGGCGCCGTCGTCGTGCGCACCCGCTCGGCGAGCACTTCGGCCGGCACGTAGCGGGTCAGCAAAGGATGCTGCCACACCCGCGTCTCCTGCGCCCAGTACGGATCGCCGGCGAGGCCGCCGTACGTCACGCCCAACGTCGGCGTGTAGCCGACCCGGGTCTGGGCGAAGAAGCTGCGTACGTCCTCGTAGAGCCGCGCCTGCGGGATGTTGTGCTCCAGCGTGGTGTTGCCGTCCTGGATGATGGTCATGTCCATCCCGAACAGCGAACCGCCCTCGGCCACCACGGCGATATTCTCGGCCCTCGCCGCGGCGACGACCTGCTGGCGCTGGTCGCGGCGCGGCTGATTGTAGTTCTTGATCGAATGCGCGCCCTGGAGGCGCAGGCGCCGGACGTGGGCCAGCGCGTCGGCATAGCTGTCGATCAGCGCGTAGCGGCCGGGGTTGCGGGCGCCGTAGACGATCTCGCCCGACGAAAAGGTGCGGGGCGCGAGCAGGATGCCGGCGCGCTGCATCTCGGCGGCGGCGAAGATCTCCGAAGCGGTGGACGAGGGATCGTGGATCGTCGTGACGCCGAGCGCGAGGTGAGCGTGGGCCGACCAGTTCTGCTGCGGCACGAGGTCGTCCTCGCCCTGCGGACCGTGGGCGTGGCCGTCGATCAGTCCCGGGATGATCGTCCGCCCGGCGAGATCCACGGTCCGGGCGCCGGCGGGAACGGCGGTGGAGCCGCGCGGGCCGACGGCGCGGATCCGGTTGCCTTCGATGATCACGACGCCGTCTTCGATCACGCCGCCCGTGTCGCCGTTCATGGTGACGATGCGGGCGCCGACCAGAGCGACGACCCCCTGCGGCACGTCGGCACGGGTGGCGACGGCGAGCGACACGCCTTCGCGCGGCGGCGTGTAGGTGCCGCCGGGCGCGGTGCGCACCAGCGCGGCCGTGTCGGCGGTGTAGAGCGTCGGGCCGAGGCTCCAGGCGACCGAGCGGCCTCCATTCGCCCAATGGAAGTAGGAGCCGCCGTCCGCCGTCGCGCGGGTCACGGGAAGCTGCCCGCCGCGCGAACCGACGGCGAGCGTCGCCGCGCCCGGCGCGAAGGGCATGACGAAGACGTTGTAATTTTCGCGGAAGGCGAGGTGCTGGCCGGTGGGCGAGACTTCATAGCCGACCGCGAATTGGCCGCCGGCATGGACCCGCCGGTCCTCGCCGCTGAGGCCGACGCTGACCAGGCGGCGCTGCTGCTCTTCCGAGACTTCCATGAAGATGCGGTCGTTGGACGCGCCGAAATGCGGATTGTCGCCGCTTCTCGCGACACGAACGGCGGTGCCGCCCGCGGCGGGGACGCGGAACACGCCGGTTTCGGACGACCAGCGGTCGGAGGTCAGGTAACCGCCGCCGCCGCGCTCGAACACCAGGGTCTGGCCGTCCGGAGAGAAGCGCGGGCGCCGGTAATGGCCGGGCTCGCGCGTGACGGTGCGCATGCCGCTGCCGTCCGCCGAGACGATGCGGATTTCACCGAGCCTGCGGTCGTTCCAGCTCACGAAGGCGATGGAACGGCCGTCGCGCGACCAGCTCGGATAGACCTGGAAGTCGCCGTCCGCGGCGGTGAGCGGACGCGGCGCGGCATTGCCGGTCATGTCGCGCAGGTAGAGGCGGCCGAGGCTTTCGAAGACGACCTGGCGGCCGTCGGGCGACACGGTGGCGAAGCGCAACATGCGGGTCGTGAACGTCTCGGGCGCGACCTCCACCTGCGGCCGCGGCGGATCGATGACTTCGCGCGTGTCGGAGACCTGGAAGGGGATCTCGGCGAGGCCGGTGCCGTCAACGTTGATGCGGCGGATCTTGCCGCCCGCCCAGAAGACGATGGTGCGGTTGTCGGGCAGCCAGTCCATCTGCGGGTAGACGCCGTGCACCGCCCAGGTCTCCTGGAGATCCTGGTCGAGCTCGTCATGGACGCGCCGCTCTTCGCCCGAGCGCAGGTCCTTGACGAACAGACGCGAACGGCCGCCTTCGCGCCGCACGAAGGCGAGGTAGCGTCCGTCCGGCGACGGCGTCGGCCGGACCGCGCCGCCGGCTCCGCCCGCGACCTGCGTGCGCTCGCCCGAACGCATGTCGTAGCGCTCGATGGCGAAGACCTGCAGATTGGAGTTCTGCGCATATTCGAAGATCGGGCCGGGCGTCGTGTCCCGGCTGAAATAGATGGCCGAACCGTCCGGCGCGAAGGCGGGTTCGCCAAGCTCCTTCTGGTGCTGCGGGTTCGGCCGGGTGACGAGCGGCACGCCAGATCCGGTGCCGCTCGCATGGTAGAGCCAGATTTCGCCAGTGCCGAGCGAGCGCTGCGTCGTGAAGTGCTTGCGCGCGGCGATATATTGCCCGTCCGGCGACCAGGTCGGCCCGTTCAGAAGCTCGAAATTCTCGCGCGTGATCTGGCGGCGATTCTGGCCGTTCGCATCCATCACCCAGATATTGTCGCCGCCGCCCCGATCGGACGTGTAGGCGATCTGGCGACCGTCCGGCGAGAAGCGGGGATGGGCGTCGAACGGCAGCCCTTCCGAGATGCGCGTCGCGCGCCCGCCCGAAATCGGAATGGTGTAGATGTCGCCGAGCAGGTCGAAGGCGATCGTCCGCCCGTCGGGGCTGACGTCGAGGTTCAGCCAGGTGCCTTCGGACACGTTGATGTTGACCTGGCGGCGCGGCAGCGGCGGGTTCGCCACGTCCCACGCCGGCTGCTGCCCCGCCTGCCCGCGGCCCTGTCTCTGGGCATCCCGCTGCCCCTCTCGATTCTGTGCCCCATTGCCCTGGCCCTGCTGCGCAAAGGCCGTGGTGGAAAGAAGAAGGAGGGAGAGCGCGGCGATGCCTTTGATCATGTGTGGGCTTTCCGGAACAGTGGCGCGGGGAGGCGCCGATGGGGGAGAAACGGGGGTACGAAACGGCGCAAACGGTGCAACATCGCGCCGCCCCGTGCAAGGCGGCACTGGAACCGCTAACCTGCTTTAGCAAGGGCCGACAATCCTTCTAACCTGCTTTAGAAGTCGGCGGCTGTTCGGGAACCGGTGCGCATTCGCCTCCGTTCGTTACCTGACCGTCACTTTGCGGCGGTTGCGGACAGGGGTCATGAATGCAGTCGACGAACTCGGCTCCGCTGGAGCTTTGGGGCGGCGTGGAATGCACGATCGTCCGGCTGGGCGACGATTACCGGGACCAGAGCGTGGAGACCGGGCACAGCCGCCGCAAGGAGGACATCGACATCCTCGCCGACCTCGGCGTCAAGACGGTGCGCTACCCGATCCTCTGGGAAGCGGTGGCGCCGGACGATCCCGACACGCTCGATTTCTCCTGGCAGGACGAGCGGCTCGCCATGCTTCGCGACCGCGGCATCGAGGTGATCGGCGGCCTGCTCCATCACGGCTCAGGGCCGCGCTATACGAGCCTTCTCGATCCGCAATTCCCGGAAAAGCTCGCCGGCTATGCAGCCAAGGTGGCCGCGCGCTACCCGTGGATCACGCACTGGACTCCGGTCAACGAGCCGCTCACCACTGCGCGTTTCTCCGCCCTTTACGGCCACTGGTACCCGCATGCGAAGGACTATGCCGTCTTTCTCCGCGCCTTGTTCAACGAGTGCAAGGGCACGCTTACGGCGATGCGCGCGATCCGCGAGCGCATTCCCGGCGCCAGGCTCGTCCAGACCGAGGATCTCGGCAAATGCTTCTCGACCGCGCCGCTGCGCTATCAGGCCAATTTCGAGAATGAGCGGCGCTGGCTGAGCCTCGACATCCTGACCGGCCGAGTCGATCCCAAGCACTCGATGCACCAGCTTCTGATCGGCGCCGGGATCGGCTGGGAGGAGCTTGACGCCTTCGCCTCGGGCGACGCGGCGCCGGACCTCCTCGGCATCAACCATTACCTCACCAGCGAACGCTTCCTCGACCACCGCACCCATCTTTATCCCGGCCACGAGATCGGCGGAAACGGGCGCGACACCTATGTCGATGCCGAAGCGGTGCGGGTCAAACGGCTCGAGGACGACACCGGCTTCGGGCCGCGGCTGCGCGAAGCCTGGGCGCGCTACAACATTCCGATGGCGATCACCGAGGTCCATCACGGCTGCCACCGCGACGAGCAATTGCGCTGGTTCGCCGAAGTCTGGAAAACCGCGAACGACCTCCGCGGCGAAGGCATGGACCTTCGCGCCGTCACGCTCTGGTCGACCTTCGGCAATGTCGACTGGCGCTTTCTCCTCACCCAGCGGCGCGGCTTCTACGACACGGGCGCCTACGACGTGCGCGGCGGCACGCCCCGTCCGACCGTCGTTGCCAAGGCCGCCAAGGCTTATGGCCGCGGCGAGGACTTCGACCATCCAGTGCTCGACTCGCCCGGCTGGTGGCGGCGCGCGCCGAGGCTGTATCCGTGGAGCGGGTCCTGCAAGCCGATGGACTGGAACGGCCGCAAATTGCTCATCACCGGTGCCACCGGCACGCTCGGCAACGCCTTTGCGCGCACCTGCGAGGAACGGGCCCTTCCCTTCTGCCTCACCAGCCGCGCCGATCTCGACATATGCGATCCGGCCGCAATCGCCGGCATTCTCGACGCGAAGCGGCCTTGGGCGGTGATCAACACCGCCGGCTTCGTCCGCGTGGCCGATGCGGAAGCCGAGCGCGAGGCCTGCTTCGCGTGGAATGCGGACGGCGCCGAAGCGCTCGCCAGGGCCTGCGCGGAGCGCGGTATTCCGCTGGTCACCTTCTCGTCCGACCTCGTCTTCGACGGCGGGCTCGGCCGCGCCTATGTCGAAGACGATGCGGTGCGCCCGGTCGGCGCCTACGGCGAGTCCAAGGCCGAAGCGGAACGCCGGGTGCTCGCCGCCCACCCGGCCGCCCTCGTGGTCCGCACCAGCGCCTTTTTCGGGCCATGGGACCGGTACAATTTCGCTTGGGCCGTGGCCTCCGCGCTCGCCGCCGGCGAGACGTTCCGCGCCGACAGCCGCGTCTCGGTTTCGCCCACTTACGTCCCGGACCTTTGCCATGCCGCGCTCGACCTTCTCGTGGACGGCGAAGCCGGGCTTTGGCACCTCGCCAACCAGGGGGCGGTGAGCTGGCACGAATTCGCCTGCCGCATCGCCGAAGCCGCCGGCTTCGACCGGACGCGGGTCATTGCCGAGGACGGACCGCGCGAGGCGGCCACCATCCTGTCGAGCCGGCGCGGGCTGATGCTCCGCAGCCTCGACGAGGCGATCGCGGATTACGGGCGCGAGGTTGCGGGCCTGCTCCACTCGGACGATCAGATCGCCGCGGAATAAAGCTCGGCCGCGCCGTCGGCCCGGGCGGACTCAGTCCTTGCGCGGCCCTGTGATCAGCTCGCTGCGCACCCTGAGCGAACGCATCGCCAAGCGGATCTCGTAGAGGAACAGCACAAGCCCGGTGATCAGCAGCAGCATGGTCGCAATGAACAAAAGGGCGATCGCCTGGCCGAAGGCGAAGCGGCTCAAGTCCGCCACGAACAGGATGGCGACCACCAGGCAGGTGAAGAGCGCCGAGGCCGTGCACGCGCTGATCGCGTAATTGGCGATCTTCATCCGGAGGTCCAGGATCGACAGTTCGTCGGCCGCGCGCTGTCGCTGCTCCTCGTCATAGCCTTGGATTTCGCGCTCCAGCACCCGCGCGCGGTCGACCACGCGGGCGAGCCGCGAAGCGACCACATTGAGCAGCGACCCGATGCCCGCCAGCAGAAAAACCGGCGCAATCGCCAGCTCGATCAGGTGGGCGATCTCGTTAACGGCGATCGGGTGGCTCATGGCCGCCATCGTAGCGCCAAGCGGCGCTTGCGTCACCGGCTCTGCGCCGAGCCACGAAGGGCCACCAGGCACTCTGCGGCGCGGGATGAGGGACAAAACCAAAAAGGTACACGAGCGGGGTTGTTTTGTAGGGAACACAAAGAGAACAAGGCTCCACCGAGTCGCACCCCGGCGGCTCGCAAGGAGACCCAAGATGATCATCAACGTGAAAACCGACTATGGCGCGGTGGGCGACGGCGTCACCAACGACACCAACGCCTTCAAGAACGCCATCGCGGCCCTGCCCTCGGTCGGCGGCGCGCTCTATGTGCCGACCGGCTATTACCGGATCCACGAACGCCTCACCGTCGGCAAGAACGTTCACCTGTTCGGTGACAATGCCGGCATCCGAAACTACAAATATGGTGAGGTGCAGCCGACCGAGGCGTGGGCCAGCTTCACCGGCGCCGTGCTCGTCTTCGAATCCAACGTCGCCGGTCTCTTCTTTCCCGGCCACACCGACGAGGAAGACACCAACACGGTTCGCAACAATGCCGGAGCGACCGGTTCCAACGCGACCTATTGGGAATATAGCAGCGCCAACAACAGCGTTGTCGAGCGGCTCGTGCTCTTCAGCCGGGGCGGAACCTCCGCGACGGCGCACGGCATCGAGGCGCGGCAGAACGTCCACCTGCGCGACTGCATCGTCTTCCAGTTCGGCGGGCACGGCGTCTACGTTTCGGCATCCGCCGACGTGTCGACCAGTCCGGCGACCAAATACGGCAATGCCAGCATGGCGAGCTTCACCAACGTCTTCTCGACTCAGAATACCGGCTGCGGCTTCCGCATCGAGGGGCGCGACGCCAACGTCATCAAGCTCGACAATTGCAACTCGACGATCAACGGCAGCTGGGGCTTTTCGGACTCGGGCTTCCTCGGCAACACCTACGTCAACTGCCACGCTTCGGTGAACAACCAGCTCTGGAACACCGATGCGAACCGCCGGGCGAGCCCCGACGTCAATCTCGGCTCGTTCATGGCCGACGACATCAATGCGCCC
This sequence comes from Allosphingosinicella sp., assembly GCA_036388975.1. Taxonomy (GTDB): domain Bacteria; phylum Pseudomonadota; class Alphaproteobacteria; order Sphingomonadales; family Sphingomonadaceae; genus Allosphingosinicella. Next base: position 29,389 of record DASVQT010000063.1, read on the forward strand.
CACGTCTATCTGGGCTGCTATTCCGAAGGCGGCAACGGGTCCTACGCCAAGCTCACCGACGCTTGCCAGGTGCTCGGCGGCATCCTGTCGGGCGCCGGCCAGGCCAATGACGGAACGCCGTTCGTTATGCGCGGCGGCATCGCCCGTCACGCCCCGATCACGCACTACAATGCGCGGCCGGCCGTCGATACGGCGGTTGCGCTCGGCAGCGGCACGGACAAGGAGCGCGTGCTCGCCTTCGGCTCGACCGACATCAGCCCGGACCTGTACAACGGCACCTTCACGCACGAGCTGCGCTATTATGCCGGCGCGAACTACAAAATCTGGTCGCTGGAGCAGCCCAATGCCTATCAAACGAGCCAGATCGCCTTCGCGACCGTTCTGACGCCGGCCCAGAAATACGCGCCGATGTTCATGAACGGCCTGTTCCTCGGCTCGACCACCTCGTCGATCAACCGGCATATCGGCTTCTCGGCGTCGTCCACCGCGCCGGGGAACGGCGTCTACGGCTATAACGACATCATCTTCAAACCGGCCGCGGCCGGCGGGAAGATCGGCTGGGTCTGCGTCTCGGCCGGCGTCGTGGCGCCCAACTGGCAGACGGGCACCGTCTATCATCCGAACGGCGCCGCGGCCTGGGCGGGCTATGTGACCAACGCCGGAAAGGTCTACCGTGTGGTCGGCCAGCCCAATCCGCTCGTCGCGTCCACGGCCCCGCCGACCCACGCTTCTGGCACGGTGACCACGTCGGACGGCTATAGCTGGAAGTTCGAGAACACGACCGCCGTGCCGGTGTTCAAGGAATGGGGCGCGATCGACGCCTGATCCCTGCGCCCAAGGGGAGCGGAAGGAGGGGCGGCGGCGCGGACAGGCGCCGCCGCCCTTTTCGCGAAATCAAAGGATGAAGTCGTTCGATGCAATGATGTCGGTATTCACCGTCTGCACCTCGATCACGAGATCGGCCACGCCGTCGCCGTTCACGTCCGCTTCGACGATCCAGAAATCCTGCCGGGCTTCGAAGGCGCGGACCTCGCCCTTGGAGCCGGGACCGGACGCGGAGAATGCGGCGCTCTTGATGAAGAGAAAGGATTCGTTCTCTTCCGTGGCGGCGTTGGCATCGATGCCGGACAGGTCGATCACGTCGTCATAGCGGAAGTCGAGGATCTGGTCGGGCGCAGCGGCGGTCGAGTCCGAGGTCTTCGAATAGCGGAAACTGTCGGCGTTGGCGCCGCCCGTGAGGAGGTCCGCGCCGGCGCCCCCGTGAAGCTGGTCGCGCCCGCCGCCGCCGGTGATCCGGTCCTCGCCGGCCCCGCCGAACACGCGCAGCGATCCGAAGGTCTCCGGGCTGCCGTCGAAGTCCATCGTTTCGTGTGCCTGGAGGCGGCTGGCGTTGACGGTCATGGTTCCGGCGCGGGCGAGAAGGTCGTCGTTCCACAAGATGTTGTAGTCGAACTCGCCGTCCCCGCCGCCGACGAACTCGGTGTTCGCGCTGGTGAGGAGGGCGATGCTCTCGATGTTCGAAAAGGAAAAAAGCCGCAGATCGAGGTCGTAATCGCCGCGCAAATAGAGCACGTCGTAGCCGTCGCCGCCGTCGACCACATCGCCGGGCGCGTAGCGGCCGTCATGCCCGAAAACGAAAGCGTCGCCCTGCGCGCCGCCGGTCAGCCGGTCGATGCCGAGGCCGCCGAAGAGCTGATACGGCGCATCCGTTTCGCGGCTGCCGTCGAACGTGAAATTCTCGCCGGCCTGGAGATGGAAGCCGTTCACCTTCATGAGCGCGCCCGCCGCGACGTTCGTGTCGAGCATGGTGATCTGGTAGGAATAAAGGTTGCCGGCCACGTCGCCGTAGCTTTGGTTCAGCCCGGAGAAGAGCGAGATGCTCTCGATCCCGGCGATGCTGCTGCCGTTCGGGCCGCCCAGCGTGACCGCGTAATTGCCCTGGAGAAGCAGCGAGTCGCGGTCGGCGCCGCCGTCGACGAAATCCGCGCCGGTGAAATAGGCTCCGAAATAGAAGCTGTCGACGCCGCCGAAGCCCTGGGCGGCGTAGTCGCCCGGTGCGTCGAGCCTGAAGACGTCGCGCCCGTCCGTGCCGACCGGCGCTTCGTCGACGTCGGCCACTTCGATCAGGAGAAGCTGCGTGTCCGAGCTGATCGTGTTGCTCGCGGTGACGGAGACTTCGTAGACATTGTCGCCGTCCGCGTCGGCGGGCGCCTCGCGGTTCGGGGCGGTGAGGAAACGGAGCGCGCCCGTCGCCGCGTCGATCGCGAACAGGGCCGCATCTGCGCTTTTGCCGATCGCATAGACGACGTCCGCGCCGGCCGGATCGGTTGCGGCGACCGTGGTCGCAAGCGTGTTGTTCTCGAACATGGTGACCGAGCCGGTCTCGCCGCCGCCGTCCGAGACGATCTCCGGCGGCTTGCCCTCGCCGAAGAGGCGCGCGCGAACGCCGTAACCGGATCCGTCGGCGGTCGAGCTGGCCCAGACGAGGACGAAATTTCCGGAGTCCAGGGCGGCGACGGCGGGGCCGAACTGATCGCCTGAAACGTTGCCGTTGACGAGGAACTCGGACCCGTCCTTCGTCCCGTCGGCTGCGAAGGCCTGCGCCTTGACGGCCATTCCGGCGCCGTCCTGCGCCGGATCGGACGTATGCCAGCTGACGACGAAGCGGTCGCCCGGCAGCGCTGCCACGGTGGGCGCGTTCTGGAGATTGGCGGCCTGGCTGTTGACCAGGAATTCCGCACCCACCTTGCCGCCGGCCGCATCGAACCGCTGCGCCTTGATCGCGCCGCTGCTCCCGTCCTGCGCTTCGTCAGACGTATACCAGGCGATGACGAAGCCGCCGCTCTCGAGCGCCGCCACGGTTGACGAATATTGATAACCGAGCTTGGCCGTGTTGACGAGGAACTCCGCGCCGCCCGCGCCGGCCGAATCGAACACGCGCGCCTTGACGGCGTCGCTGCTGCCGTCCGCGGCCGGGTCGGTCGTGCGCCAGGTGGCGACGAAGCCGCCGCCGGCGAGTGCGGCAATTTCGCCATATTCCTCGAAATAGCCGTTGGCGACGTTCAGCCGCGTCTCGACGCCGACGCGCGCGCCGGCCCGCGTGAAGATCTGCGCCTTCATGTCGAAATTGGACCAATCGTCCCAGCTCACCACGAAATTGCCGTTGCCGAGCACCGTCACGTTTGGCGTGAACTGGCTGCCCGAGGCCTGGGTGTTGACGAGGAACTCGGCGCCGACCTTGCCGCCCGCGGCGTTGAACAGCTGCGCCTTGATCGCATTGCCGCTGCCGTCCTGCGTCGCATCCTGAGTGACCCAGGCGATGACGAAGCCGCCGTCGTCGAACGCCGCGACGACGGGGGTGAACTGCCCGCCGGCGGCGTGGCTGTTGACCAGAAATTCGGCCCCCGAGGCCGCCGCGTTCGCTGAAAAAAGCTGCGCCTTGATCGCGCCTTCGCTTCCGTCCTGCGCCGTGTCGCGCGTGCTCCAGGTGACGACAAAGCCGCCCCCGGCCAGCCCCGCGGCGGTGGCGCCCGCCTGATCGCCGGCGACGGCCGTGTTGACACCGAACTCGTTCCTCAAAGCAAAAACCGGCATGCTGCCCCCTCGGTTGAAGAGGCTTGGTGGGGCGGAACTGGTTAAAGCGGCGATAACGGCCGCGGCGGCGCCACCCGCCGGCCGCGCCCGACATCCCTTGCCCGTCGCCGCTCCGCGCCGCTAGGGACGGGCATGGTATCCGCGACCCAGGTTCCCCGCTCGGCCCTTCGCGCGTTCCTCAGCAGCGAAGCCGCGGGCGGCATCCTGCTGATGGCCGCGGCCGCCGCCGCGCTCGTCGCCGCGAACAGCCCGCTTGCCGACGCCTATCATCATCTCGTCCATGCCGAGACGGGACCGGTCCTGTCGGAAAAGCTCGGGCCGATGAACGTCCATCTCTGGATCAACGACGCGCTGATGGCGGTGTTCTTCCTGCTCGTCGGGCTGGAGATCAAGCGCGAGCTGGTCGACGGCCGTCTTTCGACCTGGGACAAGCGCCGTCTCCCGGTCATTGCCGCCGTGGTCGGCATGGCCGTTCCCGCGCTCATCTATCTCGCCCTGACAAGGAACGTGGAGGGGCTCGCCCGCGGCTGGGCGATCCCGGCCGCGACCGACATCGCCTTCGCGATCGGCGTGCTCGCTTTGCTCGGCAGCCGGGCGCCGACCTCGCTCAAGCTCTTCCTGACCTCGGTCGCGATCGCCGACGACATGGGCGCTGTGGCGATCATCGCGCTTGCCTATACGGCCGAGATCGACACGCTGGCGCTGGGCCTCGCCGCCGCGATCCTCGTCGCCATGTACATCATGGGCAAGAGCGGCATTCAGAAGCTCTGGCCCTATCTCATCGCCGCCCTTCTCCTGTGGTACGCCGTTCTCCTTTCGGGCGTGCACGCGACCGTGGCCGGTGTGCTCGCGGCGCTGATGATTCCGGTCGTCACCACGCCCGGCGCGCCCGACTCGGCCGAGTCTCCCCTTCACAGGCTCGAGCACGCGCTGGCGCCCTGGGTCGCCTTTCTCATCGTGCCTTTGTTCGGCTTCGCCAATGCCGGCGTGTCGCTGGCCGGCATGGGCTTGGGGGACCTGTTCGCGCCTCTGCCGCTCGGCATCGCAGCCGGCCTGTTCCTCGGCAAGCAGCTCGGCATCTTCGCCGCCGTCTGGCTCGCCGTCCGCTTCGGCATCGCTTCGAAGCTGAGGGGCGCGACGTGGCTCCAGATCTACGCCGTCGCAGCGCTGTGCGGCATTGGCTTCACCATGAGCCTGTTCATCGGCGCGCTCGCCTTTCCCGGCGATCCGGAGCTGATCGAGGAAGCCAAGCTCGGCGTTCTCCTCGGCTCCTTCGCCAGCGCGATCCTTGGTTATATGATCCTGCGCTTTGCGCCGCTTCACCCGCAGCAGGCCGCCGAAGAGGCGCGCCAGCATGACGAAATCGACCGGGACGGCGACGTCTCCGCTTGCGAGGACCCAAGATGAAGAACGTGCTCGGTCTCTGCTTCGCCCTCCTTTTCGCCGTCGGCTGCACGAGCGTGCCCGACGAGCCGACAGCCGCTCCTGCCGCGGAGCCGCCCGCGCAGCAGGCCGACAGCATGGACCGGATCGCCGAGGATTATGTGAAGCTCCAGCTTCTCATCGGCGAAAAGGAAGAAGGCTATATCGATGCTTTTTACGGCCCCGCCCAGTGGCGCGAAGCCGCGCGGGGCGAAGCCGCCGCGGCGACCCTCCCGCAGCTCTCGGCGCGCGTTCAGGCGCTGATCGACCGCATCCGAGCCGTCGAAGCCTTCACCTCCTACGTCGCGGGCTCGATCGAGGCCCGCCGCTCGACCTTTCTCGAGGCCCAGCTCGTGGCCGCCCAAACGCGGCTGCGCATGCTCGGCGGAGAGCGCCTGTCCTTTGCCGACGAAGCGCGCGGCCTCTTCGCCGTCACTCCGGACATCCGCCCCCTGGCGTCCTACGATCCCGTGGTCGCCCGCATCGACCGCCTGGTTACCGGGCCGGGCACCCTCGCCGAGCGCGTCGAAGCCTTCCAGGCGCGCTTCACGGTGCCCGCCGATCGGCTCGACGCGGTGATGCGCGCCGCCACCGCCGAATGCCGCCGCCGCACGCTGGAGCATATCCCGCTCCCGGCCGAGGAGCGCTTCACCCTGGAGTTCGTCACCAACAAGAGCTGGTCCGGCTACAATTGGTACCAGGGCAATTATGCCAGCCTCATCCAGATCAACACGGATCTTCCCATCCGCATCAACCGCGCCGTCGATCTCGGCTGCCATGAAGGCTATCCCGGCCACCACGTCTACAACGCCCTGCTCGAGCGCAACCTGGCGCGCGGCCGCAACTGGGTCGAGTATACGGTCTACCCGCTCTACTCGCCGCAGTCGCTGATCGCCGAAGGCTCGGCCAATTACGGCTACGACCTCGCCTTTCCCGGCAACGAGCGCCTCACCTTTGAAACGCGCGTCCTTTACCCGCTGGCCGGCATCTCGCCCGAAGGCGCGGCCCGCTACCTCGAACTGCAGGAAGCGCTGAACGACCTTTCCGGCGCGCGCTTCACGATCGCGCGCGACTTCCTGGAAGGCCGGATCACCCGCCCGCAGGCGATCGCGCTCAGCCAGCGCTACCAGCTCGTTTCCGCCACCCGCGCCGAGCAGCTCCTCGCCTTCACCGAGCAATACCGCAGCTACGTCATCAATTACGGCCTCGGCCGGGAGATGGTCGCGCGCTACATCGAAGGGCAGGGCGCCACCCAGGCCGCGCGCTGGGACGCTATGGAACGGATCCTTTCCGAACCGACGCTGCCCAGCGACCTGACGGTGCGCGGGTGAGGACCTTCTGGGACGACAGGCAGCGCCTCCACGCCCCGGCAGTCGAGCTCCACAACGGCGCCTTTGCGCCTTTCGCGGAGCATGGCGGCCGGGTTGATTCCATGCTCGCCGCCCTCGGGCCGACAGAGACGCCCGCCGACTACGGCGAAGCGCCTTTGCTCCGCGTCCATCCGCCGGAATATCTGGCTTTTCTGAAGAGCGCCTATGCGGAATGGCGCGCGGCGGGCCGGCCGGGGGACGCCGCCGGCTATGCCTGGCCGGTCGTCCGCCGCCGGCCGCTCGCGCTCGACCGGATCGACGCCAAGCTCGGCCGGTTCAGCTACGACGCCTCCACGCCGATCGCCGAGCACACGTACCAAAGCGCCTACTGGTCCGCGCAGACGGCGCTCGGCGCCTTGGGCGCCGTGCTGGACGGCGAGCGCAGCGCCTTCGCGCTCTGCCGGCCGCCCGGACACCATTGCGGCGCCGATTACATGGGCGGCTATTGCTATCTGAACCCGGCCGCCATCGCGGCCGAAGCCGCCATTGCCGCCAGCCGCCGCCGCATCGCCATTCTCGACGTCGATTATCATCACGGCAACGGCACGCAGGACATCTTCTACGCCCGCGGCGACGTCTTCTTCGCGTCCATCCACGCCGATCCCCGCAGCGACTATCCCTTCTTCTGGGGCATGGCCGACGAGACCGGCGAAGGTGCGGGCGAAGGCGCGACGCTCAACCTTCCCCTGCCGCGCGGCACCGATTTCGCCGCCTATCGGCCGGCGCTCGACCGCGCCCTCGAAGCGATCGCCGCCTTCGCGCCCGACCTGCTCATCTGTTCCTACGGCGCGGACACTTATTCGGGCGATCCGATCAGCCACTTCCGGATCGAGACGGACGATTATCCCGAAATGGCCCGCCGGATCGCGTCGCTCGGCCTGCCCACCCTTGTCGTCATGGAAGGCGGTTATGCCGTCGACCGTCTCGGCACCAACGTCGCGGCGTTCCTGAGCGGGTTCTAGGCAAAAAGGACGCTGCCTTAGGGCTTGAAGCATTTCGCCATTGCCGCTTTGCTCGGCGCACAGGAAAAAGGGGAAGTTGTCGATGCTGATCCGTACCTCGCTCGCCGCCTTGGCGCTCGCCCTCGCCGCCGCGCCCGTTTCGGCGCAGACTGCCCCTCCGGCGGCCGCACAGCCAACGGAAAGCGCAACGGTGATCCACGCCGGCACCCTGCTCGCCGTGCCCGGGCGCCCGGTGCGGCGCAACGTCAGCATCGTGACGCGCGGGCGCAAGATCGTCGAGGTCCGCGACGGCTTCGTCGACGTTCCGGGCGCCCGGGTTGTCGACCTTCGCAGCCAGTTCGTCCTCCCCGGTCTCATGGACATGCACGTCCACCTGCGCGGCCTCGACGACCGGCTCCAGGCGCGCCTGCAAGCGCCGAACCGCGACAATGAGGACGAGGCCTATACCGCCGCCCTCCACGCCCGCACGACCCTGCTCGCCGGCTTCACGACGGTGCGGGACCTCGGCAACGACCCGCACCTCATCTTCTCGCTCCGCGACGCGATCAATGCGGGGCACTTCGAAGGGCCGACCATCGTCGCCGCCGGGCGCGGCATCTCGGTCTCCGGGGGGCACGGCGACGTCAACGGCCTCAACCGCGAACTCACCGACCTCGGCGAGCCGCGGGCGATCAACGTCTGCAACGGCGCCGACGATTGCCGCCGCGCCGTTCGCGAGCAGATTTCGCGCGGCGCCGAAGTGATCAAGTTCGCGGCGACGGGCGGCGTCCTGTCCAACGTCGCGGGCGGGCTCAACCAGCAGATGATGCCGGACGAGATGCGCGCCATCGTCGAAACGGCGCGCACCTTCGGCCGCCGGGTGGCCGCCCACGCCCACGGCGCTGACGGGGTGAACGCGGCGCTGGAAGCCGGCGTCAATTCGATCGAGCACGGCACCTTCACCAACGACCGCACCTTTCAGCTCTACCGGCAGACGGGCGCCTATTACGTGCCGACCCTCGTCGCCCCCGCCGCCGCGGTGGCGGACGGCGAGCGCGGCGCGCTGACGCCCGCGCAGTTCGAGAAAGCGCGGGAAGCGGCCGGCAATGCGGAGCGCAGCTTCGCCCGTGCGGTGCGCGAGGGGATCAACATCGCCTTCGGTACAGACAGCGGCGTCAGCCCCCACGGCCGCAACGCCGAGGAGTTCGCGCTGATGGTGCGCAACGGCATGACTCCGGCGGCGGCGATCCGCTCGGCGACGATCGGCGCCGCGACCCTGCTCGGCCGCGAAGCGACGGTCGGCACCATCGCGCCCGGCATGGACGCGGACATCATCGCCGTCGCCGGCGACCCGCTCGAGAACGTGCGCGCGTTGGAAAGCGTTCAGTTCGTGATGCGCCACGGACGGGTGTACAAGCTGGGCGGACGGCGGGTGCTTCCGGAGTAGACTTACCCGTCGCTGTTGCGCTCGATGTCGGCGCCCACCGCCTGCAGCTTTTCCTCGAGCCGCTCGTAGCCGCGGTCGAGGTGGTAGACGCGGTTGACCTGGGTCTCGCCGTCCGCGGCGAGGCCGGCGAGGACGAGGCTCATCGAGGCGCGAAGATCGGTGGCCATTACCGGCGCGCCAACCAGGCCGGCGACACCGCGCACCACGGCCGATCGCCCGCGCACCTCGATGTCCGCGCCCATGCGCTGGAGCTCGGGGACGTGCATGTAGCGATTCTCGAAGATCGTCTCGGTGAGGAGGCTGGTGCCGTTGGCGCGGGTGAGCATCGCCATGAACTGCGCCTGCATGTCCGTCGGGAAGGCGGGAAAGGGCGCGGTGGAGATGGACAGCGGGCGGATGTCGCCGTCGGCCGAGACCTTGATCCCGTCCGCCGTGTCCTCGACGATCGCGCCCGCATCTTCGAGACCGGACAGGATCGCCGGCATCGAGTCGCGCCTGGCGCCGACGAGCTCGACCGCTCCGCCGGTGATCATCGCCGCGCAGGCGTAGGAGCCCGCCTCGATCCGGTCCGGCATAACGGAATAAGTGGCGCCGTGGAGCCGCGGCTTGCCGTGGACGATGAGCGTGTCGGACTTCAGCCCCTCGATCTCGGCGCCCATGGCGATGAGGAGCATAGCGAGATCGGTGATCTCCGGCTCGCGCGCCGCATTCTCGATCACGGTGGTGCCGTTCGCGAGCACTGCGGCCATGAGCGCATTTTCGGTCGCGCCGACCGACACGAACGGGAAGCGGACGGTGCCCCCTTTGAGGCCGCCGTCGGGCGCCCGGGCCTTGACGTAGCCGGCTGCGATCTCGAGCTCGGCGCCCATCGCTTCGAGGGCCTTCAGGTGCAGGTCGATCGGACGCATGCCGATCGCGCATCCACCGGGCAGCGACACCGTCGCCTCGCCCGCCCGCGCCACGAGCGGACCGAGCACGAGCACCGAGGCGCGCATCTTGCGCACGATGTCGTAGGGCGCGACCGTGGAGCCGATGCTGGAGGCGCGCAGCGTCATCACCCGGCCGAACTCGTCGGCGCGTGCGCCTTCAACGGTGGTCGAGACCCCGAGCTGGTTGAGGAGGTGGCCGAAGCTGTCGACGTCGGCCAGGCGCGGCAGGTTCCTGAGCGTCAGCGGCTCGTCGGTGAGCAAAGCGCAGGGGAGAAGGGTGAGCGCGGCATTCTTGGCGCCGGAAATGGGAATGCGGCCTTCGAGGCGGTTGCCGCCCCTGATGATGATGCGATCCATGGCGGAGGAATAGAGCTTTCGTTGCCGGGTGCAAGAGGAGGGGGCTGGGGTAAGTGAGCGCCTTCTAGCCGGTCCCTCGACCCGCCGTCTCGACGTGCTCGACGGCTGCTCGGGACGAACGGGGTCGTTACCCGTCTAATCTCGTGACCCCACCCATCCGTTCGTCCCGAGCAGGGGTCGAGTAGCGCGAAGCGCGTATCGAGAGCCCAGGTCGAGGGACCCTAATGCGTGAACCTCAGGCCTTCTCCAGCGTGCATTGCAGCGGATGCTGGTTCTGGCGGGCATAGTCGATGACCTGCTGCACCTTGGTTTCGGCCACTTCGTAGGAGAAGATGCCGCACACGCCGACGCCGCGCTGGTGCACCGCGAGCATCACACGCGTCGCATCCTCCAGGTCCATCTTGAAGAAGCGCTGGAGGACGTGGACGACGAATTCCATCGGCGTGTAATCGTCGTTCAGCATCAGCACCTTGTAGGGCGACGGAGTCTTGGTGCGGGTGCGCGTGCGCGTGGCGACGCCGAGGCCGGTGCCTCCGCCCTCGTCGTCCTTCCCGCCCTTGCCGGGGCCGGCCATCCGGATCTGTGTGTCGCTCATCTGCATATCAACGCCGTAAATATGGCAAGGTGCCGGGCACGGGCAAGGGGCGCATGGACGCGAAAAGGGCGGCCGCGCCGAAGCGAGGCCGCCCTTCTTTTCGCTTATCGCAGTCGCTTAGGCGGCGACGACGGTGCGGACGCGCTCGGCGGCGACCGAGTAGCGGCCGGTGATCGGCTCGGCGGCCTGGCCGGCGAGCTTGATCATCGTCTCGGAGAGCTTCGACGTCTCGGCAACCATCAGGTCGAACTGGCTGCGCGCGAAATCGCTCTGGAGGCGGAAGAAGTCGGTCGGCGACTTGACGTCGGCGATGCCCTTCATGGCCGCCGAAGCGTCCTCGAAGCTCTTGCGCGAGAACTCGGCGAGTTCCTGGCCGAGCGTCTCGACGCCCTTGGCGGCAACCTTGGTCGAGGCGACGATCGCTTCGACATTGCCCTTGGTGAGCTCGGTGAGCTCCTCGGCGACGCGGCTGTTGCGCTCGATCGCCGTCTTGGCGCGCTCGTTGACGTCGCCGAAGACCGCCTGGAAGCGGTCGGCAGCCTGCTTGGCTTCGTTCTTCATGTTACGGGTCCCTTCGTTCAAGTTGATGCTGATGGTCTTGCTGGTGCTGGCAGCGGCCTTCTGGGCCGCGGCGGCGACCGGAGCGGCGGAGCGCTTCGGGGCCGTGCTGGTCTTCGCCGGAGCGCGGCGGGCCGAAGCGGCCTTGGCGCGAACGGCTGGCTTCTTGTCGGCCTTGGCGGCGGTCGCCTTGGCGCTGCGGGCGGCGGCCTTGACCGGAGCCGAAGCGGCGGTCGCGGCCTGCTTCGCGGCTTCCTTCACCGGCGCCGGAGCAGCCTTCTCGGCAGCCTTGGGCGCGGCGTCGGCGGCCTTTTCGGCGGCTTTCGGTGCGGCGTGAGCCGTCGCTGCCTGGGCATGCGCCGGAGCGTCGACCTTGGCGTGCGCGTCATGCTTGGGCGCGTGGGTCTCGGTCTTGGTGTCGGCCATGAAAGCTCTTCCTCTGTATCTCTGCTGCACTGCAACATAGTCGAGGCGTGAACGGCTTTCAAGCAGAAATGTTGCAGCGCAGCATGGGGGCTGCGCCGCGGCTGATGCGAGGCGCGCTAGGCAAGGCGGTTCAATTCTTCCCGCTTCGCTTCCGCGCCCTGCTGGAGCGCGCAATTGAAGAGATCCTCGCGCAGCTCCGCCAGGGTCCCGTTCGCTTCGCCGCAATCGTTGCAGGCGATCGCCGTCGCGTCGTCGCCGCGGGGCGGGAGCGACAGATTGGCGCTTCCGCATTTCTCGCAGTGGAGTTCGACCGTGATGTCCATGGAGCGGGCAACGTGGCCGGCGGCTTTTGGGTTCCTCACTCCTCCCTCATCGCTTCGCGGGCGAGGCTTTCGGCTTCGAGCAGCAAGGCGTCCTCTGTGAGTCCCTGCGCAGTGCGCTCGCGGCCGATCATGACGAGGACGGGGACGGCGAGAGGGGAGACGCGGTCGAGATCGACATGGACCATCGTCTCGGCGGCGCGCTCGAGGAGGCTGGCGAGGCGGCCGACGTCCGTCATGCGCTGGCGGGCGTCTTCCCAGGCGGCACGGAGGAGCAGGTGGTCGGGCTCGTAGCGCCTGAGGACGTCGTAGATGAGGTCCGTGGAGAAGGTGACCTGGCGGCCCGACTTGCGCTTGCCGGGATGATGGCGCTCCACGAGGCCGCCGATGACGGCGACTTCGCGAAAGGCGCGCTTCAGGAGGTTGGACTGCTGGACCCAGTCGACGAACTCGTCCTCCAAGATGTCGGCGGAGAGGAGGGAGGCTGGGTCGGCGATCGGCTCGAGGCCGTAGCAGGCGAGGGCGTAGTCGTTCGAGACGAACCCCAGGGGCTTCAGGCCCGCATCCTCCATGCGGCGGGTGATCAGCATGCCGAGCGACTGGTGGGCGTTCCAGCCTTCGAAGCTGTAGATCACCATGTAATGGACCTTCTCGTGCGGGAAGGTCTCGACCAGCAATTGGTCCGGCTCCGGCAGGGTCGAGCGGCGGGCCTGGGCTTCGAGCCAGTCGCGCACGTCGTCCGGGAAGCGCGGCCACTGGCTGCGGTCGTGCAAAAAGGCGCGGACGCGACCGGCGAGATTGGTCGACATCGCCATGCGTATCCCGAGATAGGTGGGGATGCGCGCGCTTTTGCTGGTCGCATGGACGATGAGGTCGGTGCCGTCCGTCTTCTCGACCTCGAGAACGAGGCCGGAGAAGAAGAAGGTGTCGCCGGGGCGCAAGGTCGCGCCGAACTGCTCCTCCACCGTGCCGAGGCGGCGGCCGTTGCGGAAGCGCACGTCGAGCAAGGGCGCGTCGACGATGATGCCGGCGTTCATCCGGTGCTGCTGGATGAAGCGGGGGTGCGACACGCGCCAGGTGCCGTCCGCGTCGCGGGTGAGGCGCTTGAACCGGTCATAGGCCTTCAGGGAGTAGCCGCCGCTTTCGATGAAGCCGAGGACGCGGGCGAACGTGTCTTCCTGGAGACCCGCATAAGGGGCGGCGGAACGCACTTCGGCGAGGAGCTCCTCCTCGCGGAACGGCCCGGCGCAGGCGGCGGCCATGACGTGCTGGGCGAGGACGTCGAGCGCGCCGGGACGGAAGCTTTCCTGGTCGAGCTCGTCCTCGTCGATGGCGTCGAGGGCGGCGCGGGCTTCGAGATATTCGAAGCGGTTGCCGGGGACGAGGATGGCTTCGGACGGATCGTCGAGCCGGTGATTGGCGCGGCCGATGCGCTGGACGAGGCGCGAGCTGCCCTTGGGCGCGCCCATCTGGATCACCAGATCGACGTCCCCCCAGTCGACGCCGAGATCGAGGGAGGCGGTGCAGACCAAAGCGCGGATGCGGCCGTCCGCGACCGCGGCCTCCACCTTGCGCCGCGCTTCGATGGCGAGGCTGCCATGGTGGATGCCGATGGGAAGCTGCTGGTCGTTGATCGTCCAGAGATCCTGGAAGATGAGCTCGGCTAGCGAGCGCGTGTTGCAGAAGACGAGTGTCGTCTTGTGCCGCTCGATCTCGCGCATCACCTGCTCGGCCCCCCAGCGGCCGGAGTGGCCGGCCCAAGGCACGCGCTCGTCGGCGGGGAGGAGGATGCGGATGTCGGCTTCGGCGCCCGGATCGCCGCGGACGAGATCGACCATCTCGGCATCCGCGTCGGGTGCGAGCCAGCCTTGAAAGGCTTCGGGGTCCGCCACAGTCGCCGACAGGCCGACGCGGCGGAGCCTCGGCGAGAGCTTCTGGAGCCGCGCCATGGCGAGGCTGAGGAGGTCGCCGCGCTTGCCGGCGGCAAAGGCGTGGATCTCGTCGACGACGATGGTCGAAAGATTGCCGAACAGGAGGTGGCTGTCCTCGTGACTGAGGAGGAGGCTCAGCGACTCGGGCGTGGTGAGCAGCATTTGCGGCGGGCGGACGCGCTGGCGCTGCTTGCGGTCGGACGGCGTGTCTCCGGTGCGGGTCTCGACACGGATCGGGAGGTCCATCTCCTCGACGGGCGTCAGGAGGTTGCGCTGGACGTCGGTGGCGAGCGCTTTCAGGGGCGAGACGTAGAGGGTGTGGAGACCGTCCGTCGGCGCTTCGACCAGCTCGGCGAGGCTGGGGAGGAAGCCCGCCAGCGTCTTGCCCGCGCCGGTCGGGGCGACCAGCAAGGCGCTGCGCCCCGCTTGGGCGGCGGCGAGCATCTCCTTCTGGTGGCGGCGCAGCGACCAGCCCTTGGCGGCGAACCAGCCGCTGATGGCGGGCGGCAGGCCTTCGGGCTGCACGTCAGGCAAAGCGGGCGAGGGTTACGGCCCCTTCTCGCTGGAGCCGCGGCGCTCGGCCTCTTCCTGCTCGTAAAGGCGGTGCGTCGCCTGCTCGGTGCGCTCCTTGTCGGCGCGCGAGGCGCCGCGATTCTTGAGCAAGGCCCAGAGGATCACGACGGCGAGCAAGGCCGGCCCGATGATCGTCAGCAAGGTCCAGTCGAATCCACCCTGGCTCATCTCTTCGCGCTCCTTCGTTTCACGTCGGCCGGCCCATCGCGGTTGGCGGCGGGCGGCCCTCCTGCCATATAGCTCCCATGGCGCGTCTCGGTTCCTGGATCGAGCCTTTTCCCGAAGGCATATACGTGAAGCCGGCCGACGCCTGGGTCGATCCGTCGGAGCCGAAGGCGCGCGCGCTCGTCACTCACGGCCACTCCGACCACGCCCGCGGCGGCCATGCCCGCGTCTGGGCGACGCCAGAGACTTTGGCGATCATGGACTGCCGCTACGGGGAACAGGGCGATGCGGGCTGCGCCGTCGCCTACGGCGAAGTCGTGCGGGTCGGCGAGGTGGACGTGAGCTTCGTTCCCGCCGGGCACGTCCTCGGCTCCGCCCAGATCGTGCTGGAGCATAAGGGCGAACGGGTCGTCGTTTCCGGCGATTATAAAAGGCGCCCTGACCCGACCTGCGCGCCGTTCAAGCCGGTGCCCTGCGACATCTTCATCACCGAGGCGACCTTCGGGCTCCCCGTCTTCCGCCATCCCGACACGCCGAGCGAGATGGATCGGCTCCTGGCGCGGCTTCACGCCAATCCGGAGCGCTGCGTCCTCGTCGGCGCTTATGCGCTCGGCAAGGCGCAGCGGGTGATCGCGGAGCTGAGGGCGCGGGGGCACCATGATCCGATCTACATCCACGGCGCGCTCCAGCGGCTTTGCGACCTGTACGAGGCGCACGGGGTCGCTCTCGGCGACATCCGGCCGGCGACGGGCGTGAAGAAGGACGAACTCAGGGGCCGGATCGTCATCGCGCCGCCCGGCGCCTTGAACGACCGCTGGTCGCGGCGCCTGCCCGAGCCGATCACGGCCATGGCTTCGGGGTGGATGCGGGTCCGCCAGCGCGCGCGGCAGCGCAACGTCGAGCTGCCGCTCATCCTTTCCGACCATGCCGATTGGGACGAGCTCACCACCACCATCCGCGAACTGGCGCCGCGCGAAGTCTGGATCACCCACGGCCGGGAGGATGCGCTGAAACACTGGTGCGCCCTCCACCAGATCAAGGCGCGGGAGCTGAACCTGGTCGGGCGGGAAGACGAGGACGACTGAGGGCGGCCGAGTCGCGCCCCCCGCGGCTGCCGCAACTCCAAAGTGGGCGAACCTGACGCACAAACAGGGTGCGATCCGGCCTGCATCGTTCGAATGGTCCCAATGGTCGCACTGCCCATGACCGTTTGCGAACCCCGCTTCATCCCGCTGCTCGCTTGCCTCCGATTTCAAGAATGCGCTCGGTCGCCAACGAGTGGATCAGCGCATGTCCTACATTGCAAGCGCCGGGCGCGTGGCCGCCATTGAAGGCGTGCGCCGGCGAGGCGGACCTGCGCCGGAGTGATGGTCGCCGTGCCGACCCTGCTTCTGGCCTGACCCGTCGCCGAGCGGCACATTGGCCTAGCTGCCAAAGCCGTATCCGAAGGCGCGGCGGACTTCCCGGCCGTGGTGGAGGATGCGCACGATGCGGACGGCCGAGGGCTCGACCAGATATGCGATGACGGCGCGCCGCTCGAACGACACCGTCCGCAGGCCGGGCGCGAGGTCGTCTCGGGGCGACCCTCGCGACGGGAAGTCGCACAAGCTGTGGCACGCCTCGTGTATGCGGAGGACGTAATCGAGGGCGACATCCGGCCCGGCCCGTGCGGCGACCCACGCATGAATCTCGGCAAGATCCGCCCTCGCTGCCGGACGAAAGGCAAGCCTATGCGCCACGAAGCCGCTGTTCGTGCAGCGAGCGGAGGAACTCCTCGACCTCTTCGCCTGGAATGTCGGGGCGGGGATCGGCCAGTGCTTCTTCCACCTTGCGCTTCAGAATGGCGTCGAACTCCGCTTCCTCCCGCTCGAGGGCGCGAAGGCCTGCGCGCACCACTTCGGAGATGGAGGCGTAGCGGCCCTGCTTCACTCGCTCCTCGGCGGCGGCGGCGAGCGGGCCGAGGGTGATGCTGACGGGGCGGTTTGCACGAGTGGCCATGAGCGGGACTCCGTAAGACACTGTCGTACATAAGTGCCTTGCTCGTGCTGCGCAATCGAAGCTCACCGACTCTTGTCCCGCGGGCGTCCTTTGAGACGCCGCCTCGCCAGGCTCAGCGGTTCCTCGGGAAGAGCAATGGTGGTGCGTCGTCCCGTGGGCGCTCAGCGGCTGAGGTCCGCGACCGAGAAGAGGATGAGGGCGGCGACGACGAGGATGCCCCAGCGGACGCCGCGCTCAATCCCGAAATTCCCGGTGCGCGACAGGCTGATGGCGCTCGCCGGCATGATGATCAGGAACAGGCCGACCGAGAGAGCGAGGCCGGCATGCCAGCCGACGCGGAGCAGGCCGAAGACGGCGAGCGCAACCCAGGCGAGGCAGAAAAGAGCGGCCTCCGGGTAGAATTTGGGCATATTAGTGGGCGACCTGCTCGCCGCGGGTGAGGCCCGATGACGCGAGCTGTTCGTCGATCTGGGCGATGAGGCGGTCGAGGCCGGCCTGATCCTTCGCCTCGGCGCGGGCGACGAGGACGTCCTGGGTGTTGGAGGCGCGGAGCAGCCACCAGCCGTCGGGGGTGGAGACGCGGGCGCCGTCCGTGTCGTTGACGTCGGCGCCGGAGGCGCGGAGGCGGTCCAGCACTTCGTCGACCACGGCGAACTTGCGACTTTCGTCGACCTGGAAGCGCATTTCGGGCGTGTTGACGAGCGGCGGCATGGCCGAGCGCAGCTCGGTAAGCGAGCCGCCGAGCTGCGACACGGCGCGGATCAGGCGGACGCCGGAATAGATGCCGTCGTCGAAGCCGTAATATTGGTGGGCGAAGAAGATGTGGCCGCTCATCTCGCCGGCGAGCGGCGCGCCGGTTTCCTTCATCTTCGACTTGATGAGGCTGTGGCCGGTCTTCCACATGAGCGGCTCGCCGCCCAGCTCGGAAACCCGGTCGAAGAGCATCTGGCTCGCCTTGACGTCGGCGATGATCGTCGAGCCGGGCAGGGCTTCGAGCACAGGCGCGGCGAGGATGGAAAGGAGCTGGTCGCCCCAAACGACGCGGCCGGTGCCGTCGACGGCGCCGATCCGGTCGGCATCGCCGTCGAGCGCGATTCCGAAGTCGAGGCCCTTATCGGCGACCAGGCGCTTCAGGTCCTCGAGATTGGCTTCGACGGTGGGGTCCGGGTGGTGGTTCGGGAAATTGCCGTCGACCTCGGTGTAGAGGAGGTGGTGCTCGCCCGGCAGCTTCTTGACGAGGCGCTCGACGACCGGGCCGCCCGAGCCGTTGCCGGCGTCCCAGCCGACCCGGAAGGCGCCGCCGTCGAAATTCTCGACGAGGCGGTCGACATACATGTCCATGACGTCGGCATCGGTGACGCTGCCGGCGCCCTCTTCCCAGTCGGCGGCTTCGGCCATGCGGCCGAGCGCCTGGATCTGCTCGCCAAAGAAGGCGCCGTGCTGGAGCACCATCTTGAAGCCGTTATAATGGCCGGGATTGTGGCTGCCGGTGATCTGGATGCCGCCGTCCACCTCGAGCTCGGCTTCCGCGAAGTAGAGCATGGGCGTCGGCCCGATGCCGATCCGCACCACGTCGACGCCCGCCGCGGTCAGCCCCTGGATGAGGCGCGCTTCGAGACCGGGGGAGCTGAGGCGCCCGTCGCGGCCGACGGCGACGCGGGTGCCGCCGGCGCGGCGGAGCACCGTTCCGAAGCTCCGGCCCACGGCTTCCGCATCGTCCTCGCCAAGCGTTTCCCCGATGATCCCCCTGATGTCGTACTCGCGCAAAGAGGTCGGGTCGAAACGATGGCTCATCAGGGACTCCGAGGTGGGGGAACGGGGATCAAGACGCGCGAGGCGTCCTGCGGTTCATTTCGGCGATGAGCACGTCGCGCGCCGCATTGACGCGCTCGGCAAGCTCGGCCGATCCGCCGGCGTCCGGGTGGACGCGGGCGATGAGGCGGCGGTGGGCCGCGCGTATGTCCTCGAGGCTCGCTTCTTCGGTCAGGCCGAGGAGGCGGCGGGCGTCGGGGGCCGGCATGACCGGCGCGCGGCGGCTGCGGCTCTGCCACCACAGATAGAAGATGCCGATCGCGGCAAGGACGAGGAGGATCTTGCTCATCAGCCCGCGGCGGCCGCGGCAAGCGCGGCAGCGCGCGCCTGGGCCGCGTCCTGGCCGGCTTCGGGAACGCCGAGCGCCGAGATCATCTCGCGAAGCTCCTGGCGCGCGGCGATGTGGCTCATACCGACTTCGCCGATCTGGGCGAGATCGAGCAGGGTCAGGCCCTTGGGAAAGAGTTCGCGGTAGATGACGCGCTCGCCGAGGCCCGGAATGATCCGGAAGCCGACGCGGCGGGAGAGTTCCTCCAGCGCCATGCCGACGCGCTTCATGTTGCGCGCCTCGATATGCTGCATCCGGTTCCTCAGCACGACCCAGTCGACGCTGGCGCCGTGGGTCTTGGCGCGCTGGGTGCGGCTGCGCCAGACGAGGTCGGCGTAGAAACTGGGGCGCTTCACCTTGAAGGTCTCGGCATCGACTTCGCCGATGAGATCGAGATCGACGAAGCTGTCGTTGATCGGCGTGACGAGCGTGTCGGCGCGCAGCATGGCGGCGCGCGCATGAGGATCGTCGCGGCCCGGGGTGTCGACGACGAGGATGTCGGCCTCGCCCGCCAGCCGGTCGATTGCGGCGTCGATCTCCTCGCTCTTTGCCGGATCGAACGTGTCGTAGGCGGGCATGGGAAGATCGACTCCGATGCGGCGGATCGTCTCGGCGCGATTGTCGAGATAGCGGCCCAGGGTGCGCTGACGCGTGTCGAGATCGAGCGCGGCGACGCTCCGGCCGGCAGCCGAGAGGGCGACGGCGGTGTGGACCGCGGTCGTCGACTTGCCGGTGCCGCCCTTTTCGTTGGCGAAGACGATGATGTGCGGCACGCCGCTGCTTACCCTCACTTGATCTTGCATCGAGGGCCCGCCTAAGGACCCCGAACGCCGCAAATAGGCCAAGCCTGCATCGGAGGCCAAGAGGCCGTGCAAATTATCCGTGGAAAAGAGGAATTGCGCGCCGCCCTCGCCGCGCTGAAGGCGGACGGGGCGACGATCGCCTTCGTGCCGACCATGGGCGCGCTCCACGCCGGGCACATGGCGCTGGTGGAGGAAGGCCGCCGCCATGCGCGCCACGTCGTCGCCTCCATCTTCGTCAATCCGACCCAGTTCGGGCCGGACGAGGACCTCGCCCGCTATCCGCGGCGCGAAGCGACGGACGCCAAGATGCTGGAGGATGCGGGCTGCGAAATCCTCTGGGCGCCCGATGCGGCGACCATGTATCCGGACGGCCCCGCCATCGACGTCCGCGCCGGCGCCGCGGCCGAGGGGCTCGACGGCGACTCCCGGCCCGGCCATTTCGACGGCGTGGCGACGGTGGTGGCGCGCTTGTTCGAAGCGGTGGCGCCGGACGTCGCCTTGTTCGGCGAGAAGGATTACCAGCAGCTCCTCGTCATCCGGCAGATGGTGGAGGCCGAAGGCCTGGCCGTGAAGATCGTCGCGGTCCCGACGCAGCGGGACGCGGACGGTTTGGCGCTGTCGTCGCGCAATCTCTACCTCACCGAAGAGGAGCGGCGCGCGGCGCGGGCCCTGCCGCGGGCGCTCGGCGAGGCGGCGCAGGCGATCGCCGACGGAAAGGCTTCGGCCGCCGACGCGCTCGCCAAGGCGAAGGACGCGCTTGGCCGTGCCGGCTTTTCGCCGATCGATTATGTCGAGCTCAGGGACGCGGAGACTCTCGCTCCGGTGGAGAGCGCCGAGCGCCCGGCGCGTCTGCTCGCCGCCGCCTGGCTCGGAACGACGCGGCTGATCGACAATCTGCCGGTGAACGCCGGCTGAGCCTTACCCCGGCGTCCGCTGCGCGCGCGGAAATCTTCGCTCCCCGATTATAGCTACCGCGGCGTTAACCATTTCTTTGGAAGGCATGGCCGAAACAGGCTCCAGACAAGCCAGAACAGGGGAGCATGTCATGGGTACGAGCCTCAAATCAGCCACCTTCCTCATGGAAAGCCTGGTTGCCGACGCCGCCGCGGGCGACGCGAACGCGCTGTACGAACTGGGCGTCGCTTATTCGACGGGAACCTGCGGGACCGAGGTGGACCTCATCGAAGCCCATAAATGGTTCAACCTCGCGGCGCTGAACGGCTCCGAAATGGGCCAGCAATGCCGGGCCGAGATTTCCGAGGAAATGACCGCCCGCGAGATCGCCGAAGCGCAGCGCCAGGCCCGCGCCTGGCTTTCCGAAAGCTGGCGCCGGGTCGCCTGAACCGGTTCAGTCCGCCGCCGGCGCGCCGCGCCCGTGTCGTTCGAACCAGGCGAGGATGGCGCTGACCCGCGCCGCATTTTGCGACGGGCGGCCGACCATGTTGTGCGGTGCGCCCGGGACGCGGATGAGCGCGGTCGGAACGCCGCGAAGCTGGAGCGCGGTGTAGAGCTGCTCCGCTTCCGAGGACGGCGTGCGATTGTCCTCCGCGCCGACCACCACCAGCGTCGGCGTGCGCACGTTCCCGACCAGAGACAAAGGCGAGCGCCGCCAATAGGCCTCGTGATCCTCCCACGGCATGGCGCCGAACCAGTAGCGCGCGAAATAAGGCGTCGCATCGGCAGTCAGCACCTGGCTCACCATGTTGATGACCGGCTTCTGGACGGCGGCGGCGCGGAAGCGGTTGGTCCGGCCGATGATCCAGGCGGAGAGGACGCCGCCCCCCGAGCCGCCGGTCACGAACAAGCGCTGCGGATCGGCATGGCCGGCCGCGATCGCCGCGTCGACGGCGCTGATCAGATCGTCATAATCGTTGCCGGGATAGGCGCGGTGGATGAGGTCGGCGAACTGCTCCCCATAGCCGGTGGAGCCGCGCGGGTTGACGGACAGCACCGCATAGCCCGCCGCGGCGTAGAGCTGGTTGTCGGTCGCGAAATTGGGCCCGTAGGAGGCCCAGGGGCCGCCGTGGATTTCGAGGATCAAGGGGTGGCGCTGCCCGTCGCGGTGGCCGGGCGGAAGGGTGAGCCAGCCTTCGATCGGGCGTCCGTCATGCGACGAGCGCGCTTCGATGCGGCGCACTTCGCCGAGGCTCTTGTGACCGAGCAGGTCCTCGTTGAGCCGGGTGAGGGTGCGCTGCGCTCCGCCGCGGACCACCGCCACTTCGGCGGGCCGCGTCGGCGTTCCAGCGGTGACGGCAAGCGTGCCGTCGCGCGCGACCGAGAAGCTGCCGCCGGCATAAGGCCGGTCGAGATCGCTCCCGCTCAGCCGCTCGGCGACGGTGCGGACGCTGCCGTCGAGCCCGATGCGCGCCACCTCGACGGTACCGTTTTCCTCGTAGCTCACGTAGAGCGAGCGGCCGTCGACGGCCCAAACGGGCGCGGCGACGTCGCGGTCGAGCCCGCCGGTCAGAACGCGGCGATTGGAACCGTCCGCGTCCATGACGTAGAGGCGGCTTTGCGTGTAGCCATATTCGCGCTCGTCGAAGCCGAGCCAGGCGATGCGGCGCCCGTCCGGCGAAACGGCGGGCGCGTTGTCCGGTCCGTCGCGGCTGGTGAGCGGGACGATGGCCGCGGTGGCGACGTTCACGGCCTGGATTTCGGACTCGGCGACGTCGCGCTCCCAGCCCGGCGAGCGGTTGGCGGCGAGGTAGATTGTACGGTTGTCTGCGGACCAGTCGATCGGCCCGTCATGGTGGAAGTCGCCGAAGGTGAGCTGGCGCGGCGCGCCGCCGTCGGCGGGGACCACGAACAGGTGGCGGTAGCCGGGGCGGATGAAGCCCTCGCCGTCCGCGCGGTACATGAGCGACGTGACCTGCTGCAAAGGCTCGGCCCATTGCGCGCCTTCCGGGCGGGCCGGCGTGCGGCCCAAGCGGGCGCCCTCCTGCGGCACGACCATGACATAGGCGATCTGCCGGCCGTCGCGCGACCAGGCGATGCTGCTCGGCGCGTGTGGCAGGCCGGTGATCCGGACGGACTCGCCGCTGTCGAGCCAGCGGACGTAGAGCTGGGCCTGCCCGCCTTCCGCGGTGGAGATGTACGCGATGCGGCTGCCGTCCGGCGACCAGCGGGGCGAGAAGTGGCTGCCGGGGCCGGCGACGAGCGGCGCCTGCTCGCCCGAATTCGCGTCGACCAGCCAGATGGCGGAGCGCATCCGGTCGGTCATGATGTCGCCGGAGCGGCGGACATAAGCGATGCGGCGGCCGTCCGGGCTGATCCGCGGGTCGGCGGCGGCTTCCAGGCCGAAGAGATCGTGGGCGTCGAATAAACGGGACGGCCCGGGCGCGGGCCCGGCAGGCGCCTGGCGCGGCTCGGAAGGCTGAACGGCGGGTGCTGCGGCGGGCGCCTGGTTCTGCGCCGAAGCCGTGGTGGCGAGCGCAACGAGCGCTCCAAGCAGCAGGGCTGCGCGCATGCCTGTAAACTCCCCTTGTTCGTCCGCCGGAACGATAGCGCGGCGCCGGGCGGCGCGGAAGGGGCTCAGCCCTTGCGGAAGGGCGTGAGCGCGCGGAGGGCCTCGATCTCTTCGGCGACGGCCTCGCGTTCCCGCTCGAGATAGTCGGCGACGGCGGCGCGCAGGCGCGGATCGGCGAGATAATGGGCGGAAAAGGTGGGCACGGGCCGGTAGCCCCGGCTCAGCTTGTGCGACCCTTGCGCGCCCGCCTCGACGCGGGCGAGGCCGCGCTCGATGGCGATGTCGATCGCCCGGTAATAGCAGAGCTCGAAATGGAGGTGGGGCGCGTCCAGCAAGGTGCCCCAATAGCGACCGTAAAGCGTGTCGGCACCGATCAGGTTCAGGGCGCCGGCGACGGGCTCGCCGCCGCGGCAGGCCAAAAGGAGGAGGACCTTGTCGCCCATCCGCTCGCCGAGCAGGGAGAAGAAGCGCCGGGTGAGATAAGGGCGACCCCATTTCCGCGCGCCGGTGTCCTGGTAAAAGGCCCAGAAGGCGTCCCACACTTCTTCCGTGAGATCGGCGCCGGTGACGCGGCGGATGTCGAGCCCTTCGACGGCGGCGGCGCGCTCCTTGCGGATGGCCTTGCGCTTGCGCGAGGACAAGGTGGCGAGGAAGTCGTCGAACCTTTGGAAGCCGTCATTGTGCCAGTGGAACTGGCTGTCGATCCGGATCAGCCAGCCCGCCTGCTCGAACAAGGCGACCTCAGAAGGATCGATGAAGGTCGCATGGGCCGAGGACAGGCCGTGCCGGTCGACGATCGCCTGCGCGGCCGCGATCAGCCCCGATGCGAGCGCCGGCTCGACGGTGAGGAGGCGGCGGCCGGGCACCGGCGAGAAGGGCACGGCAATCTGGAGCTTGGGATAATAATCGCCGCCCGCCCGCTCCAGCGCGTCGGCCCAGGCATGGTCGAAGACATATTCGCCCTGGCTGTGGCTCTTGACGTAGGCCGGCATGACCGCGGCGGGACGCCTGTCGGCGCCGTCGATTGCGACCGGCACGGGCTGCCAGCCGGTGCGCGGCGTCGCGCTTCCCGATTCTTCGAGGATCGAGAGAAAGGCATGGCTGGTGAAGGGATCGGCCGAGCCGGCGCAGCGGTCCCAATCCTCCGCCGCGAAGCTCGACACGCCTTGCGCGATGCGGGCGAGGAGATCGCTCACCGGTCCTCGTAGATGATCTGGTCGGCCTCGGCGGCGGCGACCGCGCGTTCGGCGCCGCTTCGCACCGTCCAGGTGAGGACGGGGAGGCCGCGCGCGCGCTGGGCGCGGGCGAAGGCGGAGGGGAGGTTCGATATGTCGTAGGCGAGGAAGTGCGGCCGTGCGCGCCATAGAGCGAGGCGGCGCTCGGCCCCGGCATGGGCGCGTCGGGCGCGACGATGCTCGGTGACGACCAGCCCGCGCGTGATGCCGCGGCCGTTCCTGTAGAACCAGCGCGGGACTTCCGGATTGAACGACATGACGGCCATCCTGCCGGGATAATCGCGCACCGCGCGCAGCACCGATGCGCAGAGCGGGCCGACGCGGGGCGTCGGCGCTTTCACTTCGATGAGCAGCGGCACCCGCGCGTCGACGAGGCGGACGATGTCGCCGAGCGTCGGGATGGTCTCGCCGGCGCCGGACAAAGCGATCGCCTGGAGCTCGGCGGCGGTGCGGTCGCGCACCCGGCCCGGCTGGCCGGTGAGGCGGCGAAGCTCGTAATCGTGGAACACGATCGCTTCGCCGTCGCGGCTCGCCTGGACGTCGAGCTCGATGCCGTGGCCGAGCGCCACCGCCGCTTCGAACGCCGTTCGGCAATTTTCAACGACGTCGGCGCCGTGGAGGCCGCGATGCGCGTAGGGCTGCGCCGTCAGCCAGTCGACCCTTGCGGCGAGCGGCGGCGGCGCGAAACCATCGTCAAGCCGGCGAAACGGCAACGATCGCATCGATCTCGACCGCCGCGCCGAGCGGCAGCGAGGGCACGCCGACGGCGGCGCGGGCATGGCGGCCCATGTCGCCGAACACCTGCTCCATAAGCTCTGACGCGCCGTTCGCGACCTTGGGCTGATCCGTGAAGGATCCGGCCGAGTTCACGAACACGCCGAGCTTCACGATCCGCTCGACCCGATCGAGGCCGACCGCCTTGTCGATCTGGGCGAGCAGCATCAGGCCGCAGGCCCGGGCGGCGCGGACGCCGTCTTCCAGCCCCAAATCCTCACCGAGTCGCCCGGTGAGAAGCGTTCCGTTCTCGAACGAGACCTGGCCCGAGATATGGAGGATTTTCCCGACCAGCACCGTCGGCACGTAGGCGGCGACGGGGGCGGCGGCTTCGGGAAGGGTGACGCCGAGTTCGGCGAGACGTTCGTGGATGGCGCTCATGGCCCCGCGCTAAAGACCCGCCGCGCTTCGAGGTCAAGAGCGGCTTGCGCGGGCGCGCGGTACCAAAAAAGACCCCGGCCGGCGACTCGCAACGCCGGCCGGGGTCCGCCGTGAAACCTGTCTCCGCCTGCGATCAGCAGCGCCGGCCGCGGCCGGCCGGATCGGCATAGCTGCCGCTGTCGCTGTCGCTGCAATTGCGGTTGCGCCGCCGGCCCCGTCCGCGGCCCCGGCCGTTGTTGACGGGATCCGCATATTGGCCGGTGTCGCTGTCGGTCACGCCCGTGCCCCGGCGGCCGCGGCCGCTATTGACCGGGTCCGCATATTGGCCGGTGT
>DASVQT010000064.1:0-11662 GCA_036388975.1 Allosphingosinicella sp.
GAGACTGTGCAGCGCCCCGCGACTTCGCTCGGGACGAACGATGCCGGGAGGCTGCACATCATCCAAACGTTCAATGGGCGCTGCACCCCATCTTGTTCGACCGGCCTCACCCCATGGTGGGGATCACGAACGCATTCTCGCCGGTCACGCTGCCGTCCGGCCAGCGCTGGGTCACCTTCTTGGACTTGGTCCAGAAGCGGACGCCTTCCGGGCCGTGCTGGTCGATGTCGCCGAAGCCCGAGCGCTTCCAGCCGCCGAACGTGTGGTAGGCGACCGGCACCGGGATCGGCACGTTGATTCCGACCATGCCGACATTGACGCGCGCCGCGAATTCGCGGGCGGCGTGGCCGTTGCGGGTGAAGATGGCGACGCCGTTGCCGTATTGGTGCTCGGAGGGGAGGCGCAAAGCCTCCTCGAAGCCGTCGGCGCGGACCATCTGGAGGACGGGGCCGAAGATTTCCTCCTGGTAGGAGCGGAAATGCGGCTTCACATGGTCGAAGAAGGTCGGGCCGATGAAAAAGCCTTCCTCATGGCCCTGGAGAGAGAAGCCGCGGCCGTCGACCACGAGCTCGCCGCCCTCGTCGGCGCACATCTGGATATACTGCTCGATCCGCGCCTTGTGGGCGGCGTTGACGACGGGGCCGTAATGCGCCTCGTCGTCGGTGGAGACGCCGACGCGCAGGGCGCGGATGGCGGGGATGAGTTTTTCACGAAGATCGTTTGCCGTCTTCTCGCCGACCGGGACGACGACGGGGAGGGCCATGCAGCGCTCGCCGGCCGATCCGAAGGCGGCGCCGGCAAGGTCGTTCACCACCATGTCGAGGTCGGCGTCGGGCATGACGATGCCGTGATTCTTGGCGCCGCCGAAGGCCTGGACGCGCTTCCCGTTCGCGGTGCCGCGCGAGTAGATGTACTGCGCGATGTCCGACGAGCCGACGAAGCTGATCGCCTTGATCGAATCGTGATCGAGGATCGCGTCGACCATCTCCTTGTCGCCGTGGACGACCTGGAGAATGCCGTCGGGAAGCCCGGCTTCCTTCATCAGCTCGGCGAGCCGCACGGGAACGGACGGATCGCGCTCGGAGGGCTTGAGGATGAAGGCGTTGCCGCAGGCGATGGCCACGCCGAACATCCACATCGGGATCATGGCCGGGAAGTTGAACGGCGTAATGCCGGCGACGACGCCGAGCGGCTGGCGCATGGAGTAGACGTCGATGCCCGGGCCGGCGCCCTGGGTGAACTCGCCCTTCAGGACATGCGGGATGCCGCAGGCGAATTCGATCACTTCGAGGCCGCGCTGGATGTCGCCGCGCGAGTCGGCGAGGACCTTGCCATGCTCGGAGGAGAGGAGCCGCGCGAGCTCGTCCATGTTGCGCTCGACCAGCTCCTTATACTTGAACATGACGCGGGCGCGGCGCTGCGGGTTGGTCGCCGCCCAGGCGGGAAGCGCTTCTTCCGCGTTGCGGACGGCGCGGGCGAGGTCGTCGGCGGTGCCGAGGCGGACCGTCGCCTGCACGCCGCCGTTGTTCGGGTCGAAGATGTCGCCGCGGCGTTCGCCGGACGCAAAGGCGCCGCCGCCGATGAAATGGTCGATGTTACGCATGGTTTGAGCCTTGGTGGGACTGGAAGAAGATGGGCAGCCACTAGCCAAGGCCGGACGCAAATGCCACTGCCTCAGTCATCGCGGGCGTAGCGTCGTCGCTTCGCTCCTCGCAATGACGGAGGTGAAATGAAGCTTGGATCCTTGCCGGGACGGCGCGACGGGCGGCTGGTGGTGGTGAGCCGGGATCTCGCCTGGTGCGCGGACGCCGGGCATATCGCGCCGACGCTGCAGAGCGCGCTCGACGATTGGGAGCGGATCGGGCCGAAGCTGGAGCTGCTCGCCACCGATCTCGAGCACGGCGCGATCCCGCGTGAGCGCTTCCACGAGCGCGAGGCGCTGGCGCCCCTGCCGCGCGCCTATCAATGGGCGGACGGCTCCGCCTACGTGAACCACGTCCAGCTCGTCCGCCAGGCGCGGGGCGCCGAGATGCCGGAAAGCTTCTGGACCGACCCGCTCATGTATCAGGGCGCCTCCGACGAGATGCTGCCGCCGCGCTCGCCCATCCCGCTCCCCGACGAAAGCTGGGGCTGCGATCTGGAGGCGGAAGTGGTGGTCGTCACCGGCGACGTCCCGCGCGGCGTTTCCCGCGAAGAGGCGCTGGGGCACATCCGGCTCGTCGGCCTCGTCAACGACATCTCCCTGCGCAACCTCATTCCCGGCGAGCTCGCCAAGGGGTTCGGCTTCCTCCAGTCCAAGCCCGCATCGGCGCTGTCGCCGGTGCTGGTCACGCCCGACGAGCTCGGCGACCGCTGGCAGGACGGCAAGCTCCACGGTCCGCTCAAGGTCGACTTGAACGGGGAGCCGTTCGGCCGCGCCGATGCCGGCGTCGACATGACCTTCGATTTCGGCACCCTGGTCGCCCACCTCGCCAAGACCCGCAATCTGGGCGCAGGCACGATCGTCGGCTCGGGCACGGTCTCCAACCGCGACGCGGACGGCGGACCGGGCAAGCCGATCGGAGAGGGCGGCCTCGGCTATAGCTGCATCGCGGAAGTGAGAACGGTGGAAACGATCCTGGGCGGCGCCGCCCGCACCGAATTCCTGAAGCGCGGCGACACGGTGCGCATCTGGATGGACGACGAGCGCAGCCACCCGATCTTCGGCGTCATCGAGCAAACGGTCGCCGCCGCCGGCTGAGGCGGGTCACTGCAGGGCGGCGACATTGTCGCCTGCGACGCGCTCGATGTACAGATTGTACGGATCGACGGCGGCATAGGCCGGGCGGCGGTCGGTGACGAAGCGCAGCAACTGCCGCCCGCTGCGGATCGGCCTCGGCTCCAGCAGGACGACGCTGCGCCGGTCGATCGCGCCCCAGCCCGGCTCGGCGGTGAACAGGCCGATCTCGATCGGCTCGGCGAGCGTCGCGTCGCGCTCGTTGCCCTGGCCGTCGGCATGGGTCTTGCGCGCTTCCACCGGCACCGTCACGTCCCAGCGGCCGTCGGCACGCCGCACCGCCGTCGGCTGGCCGATCCGCAGGTCGTAAGGGGTCATGCGCTCGAACAGATCGGTGATCAGCGCCTGATGCGCCGGCGTGCGCGCCTCCTGGCGCAGCAAGGCGATGAGATCGAGGGAGCGCGGATAGGGCGGCGCCGTGAAGCGGTAGCGCTCGACCAGGCGACGGAGTGCGCGTCCAGATGCGTCCGCGGGTGCGCGCGATGAGCTCGAGCGGCGCGCCTTGCAGCTGGATGCGCCCGGCGGCGAGCACGGCCATGAGCGGGCACAGGTCGGCGACGTCCGCCACGATGTGGGTGGAAAGGATCACGACCACATTCTCGCCGATCTCGGCGAGGAGGTTCAGGAAGCGGTTGCGCTCCTCCGGGTCGAGGCCGGCCGTGGGCTCGTCGACGATGATGAGGCGCGGATTGCCGAGCAAAGCCTGGGCCATGCCGAAGCGCTGGCGCATGCCGCCCGAAAAGCCCGCCAGCGCCTTTTTGCGGACGCTCCACAGATTGACTTGATGAAGCAGGGTCTCGACCGTGGCCTTGCGCTCGGCAGGGCGGGCGACGCCCTTCAGCACCGCCATGTGATCCAGCATGTCGCAGGCGGAAACGCGGGGATAGACTCCGAAATCCTGCGGGAGGTAGCCGAGCGTGCGCCTGAGCTGATCGGGATGGGCGAGGACGTCGATGTCGCCGAAGCGGATGCTGCCCTCGGTCGGGACCTGCAGCGTCGCCACCGTGCGCATCAAGGTCGACTTGCCCGCGCCGTTCGGCCCGAGGAGGCCGTACATGCCGCGCGGAATGGACAAGGTCACGTCGTCCAGCGCGCGGGTGCCGTTCGCGTAGACGTGGCTGACGCCGTTCAGATCGAGCATCCGAATCCCCCTTAGATCCCGGCCGCAACCTGTCATGCTGTATTATGTCTCTAGAGCACCTACGAGCGGCGGTTCGCTTGTCATGCGTATCGCGCCGTCCTATCCTTCCCCTTCGCAGCCCCTGGGCACGGGTCCCGAAGCGCCTGCGACCGAGACTCCATTGATCCAGCCTGCCCCCGTCCCAGCCACGCCTCTCATCGACCGGCTCCGCGCTGGCGCCGGGCGCCGCACGCTCGGCTTCGCCCTCGCGCTGCTCATGGAGCTGCTGCTCCTGCTCGTGCTGCTTTCGCTCAATCCCGGCGATCAGCCCGGCGAGGAGGAGTCGCGCATCACGGTGGTGAATTTCGACGCCGACCAGAGCGCCGGCCAAGCGCCGCGGCTGAGCACGCCCGAGCCGGAACCGCGCGCGCCGGCACAGACCGCGCAGCAAGCGCCCCAGCCGAACGAGCCGGTTCCGGACAGTCCCGCCCAGCCGGCGCCGCCGTCCCCCGCGCAGCCCGCGCCGGCGCCCGCCCAGCCGAGCCCGCCGCTGCCGTCGCCCAACCCCGTCCCTTCATCGCGCGCGCCCTCTGCCCCGACGCCGCCCGCCGCGGGCCGCCCTGCCGGCTCCGCCCGGCCGATGTACGGGCCGCCGGCGCCGAGCGGCTCCACTTCGCTCGACACCGAGCGCGTCGGCACGGCCCCGAATGGCGAGCCGCTCTATGCCGCCGCCTGGCATACGAGGCCGCGGCCCGACCAGCTGCGCGGCTATCTGGCGACGGCCAGCGGCCCGGGCTGGGGCCTCATCGCCTGCCGGACGGCTCCGGGCTTCCGTGTCGAGGATTGCGTCCCGCTGAGCGAATATCCGGCAGGATCGCAGATCAATCGCGCGGTGCTTGCCGCGGCCTGGGAGTTCAAGGTGCGTCCGCCGCGCATCGGCGGCCGGTCGCTGGTCGGCAGCTGGGTGCGGATCCGGATCGACTACGGGATCGAGCGGCGGCGCTAGGCGCCAAGGCCAAATTCTATCGCCTTGCGACTCATGGGCATTCCGGCCCAAAGGCGAAGCCATGAACCGCGCCCTCATCCTCGCCGCCGCATTCTGCGCGACCCTTGCCTGCACCGCCGCCGACGCGCAGCGAACCCGCCGGGCGCCTGCCGTGCCGGCCGCCGCCGCCCCGGCGCCGCTGACGCAGATCGCCGACGCCGTGACCGAGCAGCGGCTTCGCGCCGACGTGGAGCGGCTGGTGAGCTTCGGCACCCGGCACACCCTGTCCGCGCAGGACCATCCCACCCGCGGCATCGGCGCGGCGCTGAACTGGACGGAGGCCGAGTTCCGGCGGATTTCGCGTGAGTGCGGCAACTGCCTCACGATCGCGCGACCTTCGGAGGTGGTGACCGGCCAGCGCATCCCGACGCCCACGCGGGTCACCAACATCATCGCGGTCCAGCGCGGCACGAGCGACCCCGACCGGGTGATCGTCATCACCGGCCATATCGACAGCCGGGTGACCGACGTGATGAACGCGACCGCCGACGCACCCGGCGCGAACGACGACGGATCGGGTACCGCGGCGGTGATCGAGGCGGCGCGGGTCCTGTCGCGCCACCGCTTCCCCGCGACCATCGTTTATGCGGCGCTTTCGGGCGAAGAGCAGGGGCTGCACGGCGGCAAGATCCTGGCCGACTATGCGCGGGCGCAGGGCTGGCAGGTCGAAGCCAATCTCAACAACGACATCATCGGCAACAGCTGCGGCTCCGACGGGGTCTGCGACCCGTCCAACGTGCGGGTCTTTTCCGAAGGGCTGCGCTGGCAGGGCGGCGAGCAGCTCCGCCCGCAGGTCCGCAGCCTCGGCGGCGAGAACGATTCGCCTTCGCGCAACCTGTCGCGCTGGCTCGCCGACCTGGCGGGCGACGTGGGGCTCGGGCTGGAAGTGCGGCAGATCTGGCGCAACGACCGCTTCGGCCGCGGCGGCGACCATACGGAATTCCTGAACGCCGGCTTCCCGGCGATCCGCTTCTCGGTCGCGGTCGAGAATTACAATCACCAGCACCAGGACCTGCGCGTCGAGAACGGAGTCGAATATGGCGACACCGTCGACAAGATGGACTTCGCCTATCTGCGGCGGGTGACGGCGCTGAACGTCGCGGCGCTTGCCGCGCTGGCGCGGGCGCCGATGCCGCCGGCGCCGACGGTGGAAGGCGCCGTGTCGACGGACACGACGGTGACGTGGCGCCCCGTCGCCGACGCCGCCGCTTATGTGGTGCGCTGGCGCCGGACGGACGCGAACCAGTGGCAGCACAGCCGCCGCGTCGCGGTGCCGACCAATATTTGCACACCGCCCGAATGCCTGATGGTCCCGAACGATCGGGGTCTGCAGCTCGTGCTGCCGGGGATCCGGGTCGACGATTACATCTTCGGAGTCTCGGCGGTTTCGGCGGACGGCCATGAGAGCCCGGTCGCTTCGGCGGTGCCGGGCGGCGCCTTCCGGCCTTGGATCGCCCCGCCTGCGCCGCCGGCCGGGCAGTGAAAATGGAACCGCTCATCCTGAGGAGGCATTGAGCCTGACGAAATGCCGTCTCGAAGGACCTGCCGTGCTTCGAGACGCGGCTTCGACAGGCTCAGCCGCTCCTCAGCTTGGGCGACATTGGAGAATGAATGGCGCGTAAGCCAAGGCAAAGCGGCCTCCCCACCCGCGAGCAGATTCTCGAGTTCATCGAGACCTCCGACGTGCCCGCGGGCAAGCGCGAGATCGCCAAGGCGTTCGGGCTTTCTGCACAGGACAAGATCGCGCTGAAAGCGCTGCTGCGCGACATGACCGACGAGGGCCTGATCGATGCCGCGCCGGGCCGCGCCTTCCACAAGATGGGCGGGGTGCCCAAGGTGACGGTGATCCGCGTCACCGACGTCGACGATCAGGGGCAGGTCTGGGGCGTGCCGGAGCGATGGGAGGCCGAAGGCGTTCCCGAGCCGCGCCTGCGCATCCTCGAGCGCAAGGGGCCGCGGGGCAGCGCGCTCGGCCCCGGCGACCGGATCCTCGCCCGCACCGAGCAGCGCGGCAACGGCTATGCCGCCCATCCGATGAAGAAGCTCGCCAAGGGCAGCGAGCTGGTCCTCGGCGTCGTCCACCAGGAAGGCGAGAAGGGCTTTTGGCTGAAGCCCGTCGAAAAGAAGGAGCGGCGCGAGCTTCCCATCTCCGACCTCGGCGACGCGCAGCCCGGCGACCTCGTTCTTGCCGAGAAATCCGGGCGCCCGCCCCGCATCGCGGCGCGCGTGACCGACGTGCTCGGCGACCCGTTCGCGCCGCGCAGCTTCAGCCTCATCGCCATTCACAAGCACGGCATCCCGCACGAGTTTCCGGACGGCGTGCTGGAGGAGGCGGAGCGCATGGCGGCGCAGCCGCTGGAGGGGCGTGCAGGCAGTCAGGCCCGTTCGTCCCGAGCGAAATCGAGGGGCGGAGGCGATGAGGCGGAGCAGCGCCCCACGACTTCGCTCGGGACGAACGACTCCCCGCCTGAGGTCCGGGAGGATCTCACCGGCATCCCGATCGTGGCCATCGATCCCGCCGATGCGCGGGACCATGACGATGCGGTCTGGGCGGCGGAGGATGACGATCCCGCCAATGCGGGCGGCTGGAAGGCGCTGGTCGCGATCGCCGACGTGAGCTTCTACGTCCGCCCGGGCTCGGCGCTGGACAAGGAAGCCCGCAAGCGCGGCAACAGCGTTTATTTCCCGGACCGCGTCGTGCCGATGCTGCCGGAAACGCTTTCGGCCGACGTCTGCTCGCTGAAGGAAGGCGAGGACCGGGCCGCACTGGTCTGCCATCTCCAGATTTCGAAGGACGGCCAGCCCAGGAGCTGGCGCTTCAGCCGCGCCCGGGTCAGGATCGCCGCCAACATCGCCTATGAGGACGCACAGGCTGCGATCGATGCGGTGGAGGGGGCGTCTGCGCAGGACCCCGAACCCGGCGCACCTGTCGAAGTCGCCTCCTCGCCTTGTTCCATGCCGGAGATCGCGGCGCTGGAGCCCGCGGTCGATCCCGCGCTGGTCGAGACCACCCTGCGCCCGCTCTGGGCCTGCTGGCGGGCTATGTACAAGGCGCGCGAGAAGCGCGGGCCCCTGGAGCTGGACCTTCCGGAGCGGCAGGTCGTGCTCGACGAGAAGGGCCGGATCATGAGCGTTGCGCCGCGCGAGCGGCTCGACGCCCACAAGCTCATCGAGGATTACATGATCGCGGCCAACGTCGCCGCGGCAAAGGCTCTGGAGTCGAAAAAGGCGCCTGTCATGTACCGCGACCACGAGCCGCCGAGCCGCGAGAAGCTGGTCGCGCTCAAGGACTATCTCAAGACCTTCGACATCGAATTCGCGCTCGGCCAGGTGGTGCGCCCGTCCACCTTCAACCACATCATCGAGCGGGTCGGCGACGCCGATTTCCGGCCCCAGGTGATGGAGCAGATCCTGCGTTCCCAGACCCAGGCCTATTACGGGCCGGAGAATCACGGCCATTTCGGCCTCGCGCTCGGCTCCTACGCGCATTTCACCTCGCCCATCCGCCGCTATGCCGACCTAGTCGTCCACCGCTCGCTGGTCCGCGCCTTCGGCCTCGGCCCGGAGACTCGCGAAACCGGGCTCAGCGACAGCGAGACGGAATCGATGGAGGTGACGGGCGAGCTCATCTCGCAGCTCGAGCGACGGGCCATGGTGGCGGAGCGCGAAACGCTGGACCGCTATGTCGCGGCCTATCTTTCGGAGCGGGTCGGCGACCTGGTCGATTGCCGGATCACGGGCGTGCAGGCCTTCGGCTTCTTCGCGACCGTGGAAGGCCTGGGCGGCGACGGGCTGGTGCCGGTTTCGACCCTGGGAAGCGAATATTTCCGCTACGACGAAGCGAGCCAAAGCCTGGTCGGGGAGGATAGCGGGGAGATCTATGCATCGGGCCGGCGGCTGAAGCTGCGGCTCGCCGAGGCCAATCCGGTCTCCGGCGGCCTGCGCTTCGAACTTCCCGACGCCTCCTACGCGCCCGCCCAGGCGCGGCGGCAGGTGCGCCGCGACGGCGGGCGCAGTGCCAAGGGCGGCCGGAGCGGCGGCGCGGGCACGAGCCCAGGTGACGACGGCAAGCCGAAGCGAATGCAGGGCCGCCGCGGCCGGCCGTCCAACATCCGGCACAAGGGCCGCTAAGACACCGGTGGCCGCGGAAAAGCGAGCGTAATCACGGCGTTGGCGCGTTTCCGGCTGGATCGGCGGCGCGGCCTGGTCCATGGATGGGCGGCACGGATGAAGCTGGGGGATCGATGAGCATTTTGGCATGGCTGGCGCTCGGCGCCGCTTCCCTGGCAGGCGCGGCTCCGGACCAGCCGCAATCGGACCGCGTCCAGAACCCGTCGCCGCCGGTGCAGCGTTTCACTGCAGCTCAATTCGCCCGCACGTTCGGCCAGCATCTGCCGCGGGATTTCGGCGCCGGCGTGCTCCTCACCGGCGTGGAGGCCGAAGGCGATGTCGTAATTCTCACCATTGCGCTCGTCGAGGCGATCCCCGGCGCGCCGCGCAACGAGTTCATGACGCCGGTCCTGGCGGGCCTGTGCGCGCGCGGCACCACACCGATGTTCGAAAACGGGGTCGGCGTCAGCCTGGTCACGATGATGCCGGGCCTTCCGCCGCACCGCAGCGACGTGGTGAGAAGCTGTCCGGCCAAGTCGCGTTAGTCGCGCGCGAGCGTTGCGCTCCCGGCAACGCCGGGTTGTGAACGGAGCGGATATTCAAACGAAGACCGAAGCCCCATCTGGGTCGTAGAGAGACGAACCTTCCAGGGGCGAAAGCGATGAGCATCAGACGGGTCCTGCGGCAGCATGCCGCACAGCGCGACGACATCGGCGATCTCGTCACGCGCCGGCCGGTGCCGGGGCCTGGGATCGAGCATCTCGATCCGTTCCTGTTCCTCAACCATCACGGGCCGCAGGTTTATGCGCCCGGCAACGGCGGGCTGCCGTTCGGGCCGCACCCGCATCGCGGGTTCGAGACGGTGACCTTCATCCTCGACGGCGAACTCGCCCACGGGGACAGCGGCGGCCATGAAAGCGTGATCGGCGCGGGCGGCGTGCAGTGGATGACGGCGGGAAGCGGCCTCGTTCATGCCGAGCTGTCGCCGCGCGGCTTCTTGGAGCGGGGCGGCCCGCTCGAAATCCTCCAGCTCTGGGTAAACCTGCCCGCCCGCCTCAAGATGACGGCGCCAGCGTACAAGGGCCTGGATGCCGCCGACATACCGGTCGTGGAGGCGGCGGACGGCGGCTCGCGTGTCCAGGTCGTCGCGGGCGCGTTCGGCGGCAGTGAAGGGCCGTTTCATTCGCTGACCGGGCTTACGATGCTGGTCGTGACGCTTGCTCCAGGGGCGACCCTCGACCTTCCCGCGCCGGCCGGGCGGACCGTGTTCCTGTACACCGTCAAGGGCGCGCCGGTCGTGTCGGGGACGGCGGTGCGCGAGCACAGCCTCGCCGTGCTCGGCGACGGCGACACGGTGCCCGTCGCCGCAGAGGGAGAGACGATCCTGCTCTTCGGGCACGGCGAGCCGTTCCGCGAGCCGATCGTCGCCCATGGCCCCTTCGTCATGAACAGCCGCGCCGAGATCGTCCAGGCGGTGCGCGATTACGAAAGCGGCCGCCTCGGCGCGCTTTGATCCAACGATATTCACGGGAGAAAACATCATGTCACGCAAAGTCGCCGTCATCGTCGGGAGCCTGCGCAAGGGCTCCTACAGCCGCTTCACCGCCCAGGCGCTCGCGGCCCTCGCGCCGGTCTCGCTGGCGTTGGAGATCGTCGAGATCGGCGATCTTCCCTTCTACGACCAGGATCTCGACGAAGGCACGCCGCCCGCCGCGTGGTCGCGTTTCCGGGAAACGATCGCCGGCTATGACGGCGTTCTCTTCGTGACGCCCGAATATAACCGCTCGCTCCCGGCCGTGATCAAGAATGCGATCGACGTCGGCTCCCGGCCCTACGGCGCGAGCGTCTGGAACGGGAAGCCCGCGGGCGTGGTCAGCATTTCGATCGGAGCGCTGGGCGGCTTTGGCGCCAACCATCATCTTCGCCAGTCGCTCGTCTTCCTGAACATGCCGACGCTGCAGCAGCCCGAAGCTTATTTCGGCAATGCGGGAAGCTTCTTCGACGAAGAGGGGAGGCTGGTGAACGAAGGCACCAAGGCCGTCATGCAGGCCTATGTCGACGCTTATGCGGCCTGGGTGGAGAGGGTGCTCGGCTGAGCCGGGCCGCCGCCGCCGCTCAGCGCCGGAGCGGCGTGACGGCGGCGGTGCGCTCGAAATAGATGGCGGCGTCGAACTGCTGGGGAAGCTCGGCTTCGAAATAATGGCTCTGCCGCTCGGTGGACGGGCTGTAGACCACGCCGATCGCGCGCTCGATGCGGGTCGCGGCAAGGGCGCTTCTCAGGCGCGGATTGCCGCGCAGGAGGAGCGAGAAAGAAGGGAGGCCGGATTCGCGGAACAAGGCGGACCAGCTTCCCGGCAAAGCCGGGCGCATGTCGTAGGTGCGGCCTTTTTCGTCCCAGCCGGGGGCCGCGTAGACGGTGCCGGCGTGGCTGAAGAAGCCGATCAGGAAGGCGGCGTCGCCGTGCCGCTGGCGCATCAACTGCCCGAGGTTCAGCTCGCCCCGATTGGCAGCGAAGGTGGCGCGGGCGTCGCCGCTATGCGTGTTGTGGCTCCACATCACGACCTTGGCCGGCCGGCCGCCCTGCACGGTGAGATGGGCGGCAATCTCCTCG
>DASVQT010000065.1:0-15873 GCA_036388975.1 Allosphingosinicella sp.
GTCGAGCGAAGCCGAGACGGCGGGTCGAGGGACCGGCTGCGTCTCATCGCGCAGGTCCCTCGACCCGGGCTCTCGATTCGGCTTCGCCTACTCGATCCCTGCTCGGGACGAACGGTAGATGGACATTGATGATGGGAGTCCTTGCATGCTGATCCTCGACCGTCGCCGCTTCCTGCTCGGCTCCGCCGCGGCGGGTGCATTCGCGCTTTCCGGCTGCACGACCGCTGGCGCGGGGCGCGGCTCCCCGCAGGAGCGCGCCCGCGCGATCTACGACCAGATCTTCGAGCAAATGCTCCAGACCGCGCCGGAGCTCGCCACCGGCCTCGGGCTCGATACGGGCGCGCGCGCTCCGCTCAAGCATCGCCTGTCCGATGCGTCGCGAGCCGGACGCTTCGGTTCGTACAAGCCCGGCATCGACGCCCTTCCCCGCCTCCGCGCGATCGACCGGGCAGCGATGGACGGGCGCGAGCGCGCCTGGCTGGACACCGCCATCTGGGTCGCCGAGCGCATCCAGGCCTTCCAGAGCTTCGGATATGGATCGATCGGCGGCTATAATTATCCGGTACCCTACGTCCTGTCGCAGCTCACCGGCTCGTACCAGGACATTCCCGACTTCCTCGACAGCCAGCACAAGATCGACACGGCCGAGGACGCCGAAGCCTATCTGTCGCGGCTGCGCGACTTCGGGCGTAACATCGACTTCGAAGTGGATCATGCCCGCGCCGATGCCGGGCGCGGCGTCGTGCCGCCCGCCTACATCATCGACAAGGCGCTCGCGCAGACCCGCTCGCTCCACGTGGCGAACGCCCGCGACTCATCGCTCGTCTCCTCGCTCGTCCGCCGCACGCGCGAGAAGAACATCCCGGGCAATTGGGAGGTCATGGCGACCGCGCTGGTCGAAGGCAGGGTGTTTCCCGCGCTCGACCGCCAGATCGCGCTCCTGACCGAACTGCGCCGCGGCGCCGGCATCGTGCCGGGCGTCGGCCGCCTGCCGGGCGGCGAACGCTTCTACGCCAATGCCCTTCGCTTCCACACTTCGACCAGCCTGACGCCCGATCAGGCGCATGACATCGGTCTGCGCCAGGTCGCCGAGCTCAGCGCCGAAGCCGACCCGCTGCTGCGCGCGGAAGGCCTGACGAGCGGCACGGTCGGCGCGCGGCTCACCCAGCTCGGCCAAATCGAGCGCTTCCTGTACCCGAATACGGACGCCGGCCGCCAGCAGCTCATGGGCGACCTCAACCGGCAGATGGACGCGATCCGCGCCCGGATGCCCGAATATTTCAACACCATCCCGCGCTCGCCCATGGAGGTGAAGCGCGTTCCCGAAGCGATCCAGCTCGGCGCCCCGCGCGGCTATGCCGAAGGCCCGAGCCTCGACGGCTCCCGCCCCGGCGCATATTACATCAACCTCGTCGACACGCGCACCTGGCCGCGCTGGGCGCTTCCGACGCTCACCTATCACGAGTCGATCCCCG
Source organism: Allosphingosinicella sp. (assembly GCA_036388975.1). Taxonomy (GTDB): domain Bacteria; phylum Pseudomonadota; class Alphaproteobacteria; order Sphingomonadales; family Sphingomonadaceae; genus Allosphingosinicella. Next base: position 1,476 of record DASVQT010000065.1, read on the forward strand.
GCCACCTCTGGCAGGGCAGCCTCGTGATCGAGAACCAGTCCATCCCCCTCCTCCACCGCAACATCGGCATTCCCGCCTATGGCGAAGGCTGGGGCCTCTATTCCGAGCAGCTCGCCGACGAGATCGGCATGTACCGGGACTTCCCGCAGGGGCGGATCGGCATGCTGCAAAGCTTCCTCTACCGCGCGGCGCGGATCGTGGTCGACACCGGCATGCACGCCAAGGGCTGGGGCCGCGACCAGGCGATCCGCTACTTCGCCGAAAATGTAGGCCTGAACCCGATCGCCGCCGAAAGCGAGATCGACCGCTACATCGTCTGGCCGGGCCAGGCGGCGAGCTACAAGCTCGGCCACAACGAGTTCGTCCGCTTGAGGGAGGATGCGCGGCGCCGGCTGGGGGCGAGGTTCGACATCAAGGGCTTCCACGACGCGGTGCTTCTGAACGGAGACATGCCGCTTGAAGTGCTGGGAACGGTGGTGAACGATTGGGTGGCGCGGCAGGGGTGAGATGTTTCCGTGCACTGCAACCCGCCCTTCGACAGGCTCAGGGCTAGCGGTTTTTTGCACCGCCCTGCTTCTCTCCCACTTTTAGTGCACACCCTCTCCCGCTAGGGCTGAGCCTGTCGAAGCCCGGCGTTGCAGCGCGCGGCCCCAATAGGACCTCGCACCCCCCCCAATCCCCCTTGCATAACTATGCAGTTCTTTGCATAGGCACCTGATGATCAACGCTGCGATCCTTGGCGCCTCGGGTTTCGTGGGGGCGGAGCTGCTTCGGCTGCTCGACCTGCATCCGCATATTCAGGCAAGCCGGCTGTTCGGCGACAGCCAGGCGGGCCAGAAGCTCGGCGATGTCCATCCACATTTGGCGCCCGCTTATCCCGGCGCCCAGGTCGAGCGGTTCGAGCCGGCGGCGCTCGACGGGGTCGACCTCGTCTTCGCCGCTTTGCCCCACGGCCACAGCCAGCGCCTCGCGCCGCAAATCCTCGACCGCGGCATCGCTTTCGTCGATCTCGGCGCCGACTTTCGCCTGAACAGCGCGGACGACTACAAGCTCTGGTACAAGGAAGAGCATCAGGCGCCGGATCTGCTCGGCCGCTTCGTTTACGGCATCCCGGAGCTTCACCGCGAGCGGATCCGCGGCGCGAAGGCCGTCGCCGCGGCGGGCTGTTATCCGACATCCGCGATCCTGGCGCTGCGGCCGCTGCTCGACATGGTCGAGCCCGGCTCGATCGTCGTGGACGCCGCATCGGGCGTCTCGGGTGCCGGCAAGGGCCTCAAGGACGAGACCCATTTCAACACGGTCGACGAGAATTTCAGCGCCTACGGGCTCCTCTCCCACCGGCACACGGCCGAGATGGAGATGGAGCTCGGCGCGTCCGTCCTGTTCACGCCGCACCTCGCGCCGATGAACCGAGGCATCCTCGCCACCTGTTATGCGGTCGCCAAGCACCCCTGCGACCCGCTCGCGGCGCTGCGCCAGTTCTACGCCGCCGAGCCCTTCGTCCACGTCTCGGAGCGTCCGCCGTCCACCAAGTGGACATTGGGCTCCAACGCCGTGCACCTCACCGCCCGCTACGACGAGCGCACCGGCCGCATTCTCGCGATCGCCGCGCTCGACAATCTCGTGAAAGGAGCCGCCGGACAGATGATCCAGTGTGCCAATCTGATGCTCGACCTCGAGGAAGGCGCGGGCCTGCCGCGCGTGGGGATGTGGCCATGAGCGTTACCGCTGCCGAAGGGTTCGTCGCGGCGGGCTGCCACGCCGGCGTCAAGCGGCGCCGCTACGACATGGCGCTGGTCGCGACCGCGGACGGCAAGCCGGTCGCCGCGGCGGCCGTGTTCACCCAGAACAAATTCTTCGCGCCGCCCGTCGCGGCATCGCGCGAGCGGCTCGCCGCGAACGGCGGGCGCGCGGCGGCGGTGATCGTCAATTCGGGCAATGCCAATGCGGGCACGGGCGCCGCCGGCCGCGCCGATGCCGAAGCAATGTGCGAGGCCGCGGCGGCTGCGCTCGGCGTCTCGGCGGCGGACGTGCTCGTCTGCTCCACCGGGATCATCGGCACGCCGCTGCCGATGGACAAGATCCTTCCCGCGACGCCGAAGCTCGCGAAGAAGCTGTCCGTCGACGGCGCCAAGGATGCGGCCAAGGGCATCCTCACCACCGACCACAAGGAAAAGGAAGCGCTCGTCCGCGGCTCGACCTTCACGCTCGGCGGCATGGCCAAGGGCTGCGGCATGATCGCGCCGAACATGGCGACCATGCTCGCCTTTCTCACTACCGATGCGGACGTCACCGCCGAGGAGATGACGGCGATCCTGCGCGACGCCGCCGACGCCACGTTCAACACGCTCAACGTGGACGGCGCGACATCCACCAACGACACGGTGATCCTGCTCGCCTCGGCCCGGCGCGGCCGGCCCGATATGGCGGAGTTCGCCGACGCGGTGCACAAGGTCTGCGAGGATCTGACGCTGCAGATGGCGCGCGACGCCGAAGGCATGACCAAGATGGTCGCACTGCGCGTCACCGGCGCCGCGTCGGACGCCGAAGCACGGATCGCGGCCAAGACCATCGCCGAGAACAATCTCGTCAAATGCAGCTGGTATGGCGGCGATCCTTATTGGGGACGCCTCCTCGCCGCCGCGGGCTCGTCGGGCGTCGCCTTCGAAGCGGAGAAGACCAGCGTCGCTTATGGCGGCATCGTCGTCAGCCGCGCCGGCACCAACGAAGAACACGACCATGACGCGGTCCACGCCCACATGGCGAACGAGCGGATCGAGATTGAAGTCGCACTGGGCCTCGGCACCGGCTCCGCGCAGGTGATCGGCATCGATCTCGGGCCCGGCTACATCAAAGAGAATTCGAAGACCTCATGAACGCTACCGATCACAAGTTCGGCGCGGCCGATACGGCGCGGGTGCTGGTCCAGGCCCTGCCCTACATCCAGCGCTTCCACGGCAAGTCGGTGGTGGTGAAACTCGGCGGCGCCGCGATCGACGCGGATCTCGACCGCGCACTGGCGCAGGACGTGCTGCTGCTCCGCTCGGTCGGCGTGCGCTGCGTACTCGTCCATGGCGGGGGGCCGCAGGTGAATGAGATGATGCGGAAGATGGGCAAGGAGCCGGTGTTTCGCGACGGCATCCGCGTCACCGACGAGGAGACGCTGGACATCGTCCGCATGGTCCTGGTCGGCAAGATCAACCGCGACCTCGTCGGCACGATCAACCGGGAGACCAACGAGGAACCGGTCGCCATGGGCATTTCCGGCGAGGACGGCGGGCTGCTGACGGTGACGCCGCGCGAATCCTCCTTCGGCTTTGTCGGCGACGTGTCCTACGTCCGCGCGTCCGTGCTTCACCGCCTGCTCGACGAAGGGCTGACGCCGGTGGTCTCCACCATTGGCGCCGACGAGGGCGGCCAGCCTTACAATATCAACGCCGACGAAGCCGCGCGGGCGATCGCGGTGGCGATGGCGGCGGAGAAGATCGTCTATTTGACGGCGGCGCCCGGGCTGCTCGAGGACGTGAACGACGAAAGCTCGCTGGTGCCGCGCCTCACCTCGCAGGAGCTGCGCGCGCGGATGGACGACGAGAGCATTTCGGCGGGCATGATCCCGAAGCTCAAGGCCTGCGCCGACGCGGTCGACGGCGGCGTCGGCTCGGCGCACATCATCGACGGGCGGGTGGCGCATTCGCTGCTCGTCGAGATCCTGACCGACGAAGGCATCGGCACGATGGTGAAACGGGAGGCGAACTGGTGAGGGACCTTCTTTCGATCGCCGATCTGACGCAGGGCGAGCTCCAGCGGCTGCTGGACGACAGCGAGCGCGACCTCGGCCGGCCGCTCGCCGGCAAGGGCGTCGCCCTCGTCTTTCAGAAGCCGAGCGCCCGCACCCGCAATTCGATGGAGATGGCGGTCGTGCAATTGGGCGGCCACCCGGTCTACATCCAGAAGGACGAAGTCGGCCTCGGCACTCGGGAAAGCGCCGAAGACGTGGCGCGCACCCTCGCTTGCTACCACTCGGTCATCGCGGCGCGAGTCATGGACCATAACGACCTCCTCGCGGTCGCCGCCGCGACCGAGACTCCGGTGCTGAACATGCTGTCTGACACCGATCACCCGCTCCAGGCGCTCGCCGATCTCCTGACGGTGAAGCAGCTTCTCGGCCGCGTCGCGGGCGCGAAGATCGCCTATGTGGGCGACGGCGACAACAATGTCTGCCGCTCGCTCGCCCAGGGCTGCGCCCTGCTCGGCGCCGAGCTGCGCATCGCCAGCCCCGAAGGCTACGGCCTTTCGGACGCGCCCGCGGGCGTGGTGCAGACGGCGGACCCCGCCGAAGCCGTGGACGGCGCCGACATCGTCTACACCGACGTCTGGGTGTCTATGGGGCAGGACGCGGAGGCCGAGGCGCGCACGGCCGCCCTCCGGCCCTTCCAGGTCGGCGAGGCGCTGATGGCGCGCTGTTCCTCGGCCCGTTTCCTCCACTGCCTCCCCGCCCGCCGCGGCGAGGAAGTCACCGCCGGGATCATCGACGGTCCGCAAAGCGCCGTCTGGCGGCAGGCCGAGAACCGGATGCACACGGCGCGGGCGGCGCTGGCGTGGATGGTCGGGGCATGAAGGGCGCGCGCCAGTGCCTCCCCATCGCCAGATGGGGAGGGGGGCCATGCGAAGCATGGTGGAGGGGTAAAAGGCGCAGGCCTGCGGCTCGCGCGTTCGAAGCTCCGACGCGGCGCCATCTACCCCTCCACCACCCTTCGGGTGGTCCCCCTCCCCGTCCGCTCCGCGGCCAGGGAGGAAGCTGATGACCGACGCGCGCTCGCGCCGGCAGAAGGCGATCGGCGAACTCGTCCGCAACGAAGCGCTCGGCAGCCAGGAGGAGGTTACGTCGCGCCTCGCCCAGCTCGGCTTCGCAGTCACCCAGGCGACCGTGTCGCGCGACCTCGATCAATTGGGCGCCGTCAAGGTGAAGCGCGGCGGCGTGCTCTCCTATGCCCTCCCCGAACAGCTCGGCGACAGCGACTGGGCGGCGTCCCGGCTCGCCCGCATCTTCGCCGACTGGGTGCACGGCGTCGAAGCGGCGGGCAACCTCATCGTGCTGCGCACCCCGCCCGGATCGGCGCACCTCGTCGGCCTCGCGCTCGACCAGGCGCGGCTGGACGAGGTCGCCGGCACGATTTCGGGCGACGACACCCTCTTCGTCGCGCTTCGGGACGGGGTGAACCCCGCCGCGGTCGAAACGCGCTTCAAGAAGCTTTCCCAGGAGTCCTGACATGAACGCCCCCAAGAAGGTCGTCCTCGCTTATTCCGGCGGGCTCGACACCTCGATCATTTTGAAGTGGCTGCAGACCGAGTACGGCGCCGAAGTCGTGACCTTCACGGCCGATCTCGGCCAGGGCGAGGAGGTCGCGCCCGCACGCGCCAAGGCGGAATTGCTCGGCATCAAGCCCGAGAACATCTTCATCGAAGACGTGCGCGAGGAATTCGTGCGCGACTACGTCTTTCCCATGTTCCGGGCGAACACCGTCTATGAAGGCCAGTATCTGCTCGGCACTTCGATCGCGCGGCCGCTCATCGCCAAGCGGCAGATCGAGATTGCGCGGCAAGTCGGCGCCGATGCCGTCTGCCACGGCGCCACCGGCAAGGGGAACGACCAGGTCCGCTTCGAGCTCGGCTATTATGCGCTGGAGCCCGACATCCGGGTGATCGCGCCGTGGCGGGAATGGAAATATGCCAGCCGCGAGCATCTCCTCGCCTTCGCCGAAGAGTATCAGATCCCGATCAGCAAGGACAAGCGCGGCGAAGCGCCCTTTTCGATCGACGCCAACCTCCTTCACTCGTCGTCCGAAGGAAAGGTGCTGGAGGACCCGTCGGTGGAAGCGCCGGAATATGTCCACCAGCGCACCATCTCGCCCGAGGACGCGCCGGACAGGCCGACCGTGATCGAGATCGGCTTCGAGCGCGGGGACCCCGTCTCGATCGATGGCCAGCCGCTGTCGCCGGCCGCGCTCCTGACGCGCCTCAACGAACTCGGCCGCGACAACGGCGTGGGCCGGCTCGATCTGGTCGAGAACCGCTTCGTCGGCATGAAATCGCGCGGCGTTTACGAAACGCCGGGCGGCACGATCCTGCTCGCGGCGCACCGCGGCATCGAATCGATCACCCTCGATCCGGGCGCGATGCATTTGAAGGACGAGATCATGCCGCGCTACGCGCAGCTCATCTACAACGGCTTCTGGTTCGCGCCGGAGCGGGAGATGCTGCAGGCGCTGATCGACAAGAGCCAGGAGCATGTCTCGGGCACGGTGCGAGTCAAGCTCTACAAGGGCAACGTGACGGTGATCGGCCGCGAAAGCGCGCTGGCGCTCTACGACCAGGACCTCGTCACCTTCGAGGAAGGCTCGAGCTCCTACGACCAGCGCGACGCCGCGGGCTTCATCCGGTTGAACGCCCTCCGTCTTCGGATCGCTGCGGCGCGGGCGCGACGGCAGGGAGCGTGAGAGTCAGCGCGCTGCAATCCGGGCTTCGACAGGCTCAGCCCTAGCGGGATTGGGGTGGCAGCGGACAGAGGAACACCGCTAGCCCTGAGCGTGTCGAAGGGCGGATTGCGGCGCTCAGCCGGCCATCTCCTTGAGCTGCCTTGACGTGTCCGCGAGGTCTGAAGCCGCGATCCTCGCGCCCTGCTCCACGAGCTTGCGCCCCTGCGCATAGTCTCGGGTGGCGTTGACGCAGTCGAGGGCGATGATCTTGCCCGCGCTCAGATAAACGAGCGAAAAGCTCCCGCTCTCCGGGTCCCCGCGCGTGACGATCTCGTCATAGCCGAGCCACAGGCCGACGCTCTGGAGGCGGAGGTCGTACTGGTTCGACCAGAACCAGGGCACGGCGTCGTAAGGCTGCGGCACGCCGGCGATGTCCCGCGCGGCGGTCGCGGCCATGTCGTGCGCGTTCTGCACCGACTCGAGCCTGATGCGCGCCCCGCCCGCCCAGCGGCTTTCGTGCAGCGCGCAGTCGCCGACCGCCCAAACGTTCGGCAGGCTCGTGCGGCAGAAGGCGTCGACGAGCACGCCGTTGCCGCCCTCGGCGCCCGCATCGAGGAGCGGCGCCGCGGCGGCGTCGATGCCGATCCCTGCAATGACGAGGTCGCAGGGCTCCTCGCCCGCCGCGGTCCGGACCCAGGTCTCGCCGATCGCCTCCACCTGCGCCCCCAGCCTCACGTCCACGCGTTCGTCCCGGTGCCGCGCTTCGACGAAGCGCGACAGGGACTCGCCCGCCACCCGCGCGAGCACCCGGTCCAGCGCTTCGAACAGCACCACGTCCTTGCCGAGCTTGCGCATCGCCGCCGCCGTCTCCAGCCCGATATAGCCGCCGCCGATCACCGCCACACGCCGCACGCCCGGAAGCAGCGCCGTGATGCGGTCGACATCCTCGCGGCTGCGGATCACATGCGCCAGCTCAGCGCCAGGCACCGACAGCCGCTTCGGCACGCCGCCCGCCGCCCAGACCAGCCGGGCGAACCCGATCTCCTCCCCGTCCGCGCAGCCGAGCCGCCGCGCCGCCGCATCGACGCGCACCACCTCCTTGCCCGTCAGCACCTCGATCCCGCGCTCCGCCCAGAATCCCTCCGGTCGGAACAGCAGCCGCTCCGGCTCCTTTTCGCCGACCAAATATTCCTTCGAAAGCGGCGGCCGCTCGTATGGCAGCGCCGTCTCCCGCCCGATCAGCGCGATCGAACCTTCGAATTTGGCCTGCCGGAGCTGGATGGCTGCCTGGGCCCCGCCATGGCCGGTGCCGACGATTGCGACGTCAAATTGCCTCATCGGCCTCACCTGACGCAGGCTACAGCATCGGCAAAGACCTATTTGCGCGCTATCGTGGAAACATGCTGATCCGGTCCGCTTTATGGCTCTTGCTGGCCGCTTCCCTCCCGGGCTCGACCTTTTCGGCCGCGTCCGCGCGCAGCTTCGTCACTTGCGAAAATGGAACTGTCGCCCTTCCGGGCCAGCCCTGCCCGCTGCCCGGCCCCTTTGTGATTATATTCACGTCTGGGGCGACCGCAGTCGAGACCGATCAGCTGCGCGTCCTCGATCATCTGGTGGAGCGGCATCGCGCGTACGCTTCGCCCGCCTTGGTGATTTCCGGCCACGCCGATCACGTCGGCTCGGCGTCTGCCAACCACCTCCTGTCGCGGCGTCGTGCGGAAGCGGTGGCCCGCTTGCTCCAGCAACGCGGCATTGCGCCAGCAACGATGCGCATCGAAGCGCACGGCGAGACCAGACCCCTCGTGTCCACCACCGACGGCGGCGTGGACAGGTACAATCGCCGCGTCGAGATACGGATGGAAGCGCCGGCGCCGACCGCCGATTGATGCCGCCCTGTTCCGCCCAGCGCTTTTGCGCCTATAGAGGCCGCACCAAAGGGAGAGGTTCATGCGGATCGCATGCCTCGGCGGGGGGCCCGCCGGGCTTTATTTCGCCATCTCGATGAAGCTGCGCGATCCTTCGTGCGCGATCGACCTGTTCGAGCGCAACCGGGCGGACGACACGTTCGGCTGGGGCGTGGTCTTCTCCGACCAGACCGTCGAAAACCTGCTCGCCAACGACCCCGTCTCGGGCGAGACGATCCGGAGCGAATTCGCCCATTGGGACGACATCGACGTCCACCTGCGCGGCGAGACGATCCGCTCGTCGGGCCACGGCTTCATCGGAATCGGGCGCAAGCGGCTGCTCGCCATCCTCCAGGAGCGGGCCCGGGAGCTCGGCGTCACGCTCCATTTCGAGCATGAGGCGAGCGCGCGGCTGGAGGACTGGGCGGATTACGACCTGGTCATCGCCGCCGACGGTGCCAACAGCCGCATCCGCTCCGCCTACGAAGAGCATTTCGGAATCGACATTCAGGTCCGCCGCAACCGCTTCTTCTGGTTCGGGACGCAGAAGGTGTTCGAAGCCTTCACCTTCGCCTTCGAGGAGACGCAGGCGGGCTGGATCTGGGCCCACGCCTACCGCTTCGACGACGACCTCTCGACCTTCATCGTCGAAATGGCGCCCGAAACGTGGGAAGGCCTCGGCTTCGACCGGATGGACCAGGACGAGGCGATCGCGACGTGCGAGCGCATCTTCGCCAAATATCTGGACGGCTACGCGCTCATGTCCAACGCCAGGCACCTTCCGGGGCCGCAGGCCTGGCTCCAGTTCCGCCGCATCATTTGCGACCGCTGGTCCTACCGGAACCTGATCCTGCTCGGCGACGCGGCGCACACCGCGCATTTCTCGATCGGCTCCGGCACCAAGCTCGCGCTCGAGGATTCGATCAAGCTCGCCGAGGTGCTGAACCGCCCCGGCCTCGGCCGCGAGGAGGCGCTGGCCGAATATCAGGCGGAGCGGAACCTCGAAGTGCTGAAGCTCCAGAACAGCGCTCGCAACTCCACCGAATGGTTCGAGACTTTGGAGCGCTACCTCCACTTCGAGCCGATCCAGTTCGCTTACTCGCTCCTCACCCGTTCGCAGCGCGTCAGCCACGAGAATCTGCGCCTCCGCGACAAGCTTTGGCTCGAGGGCGTGGAGCGCTGGTTCCAGTCCAAGGCGCGGGGCAAGCCGGTCAACGACCCCGCGCCGCCCATGTTCGCGCCCTACAAGCTGCGCGATCTCGAGCTCGCCAACCGCGTCGTCGTCTCGCCCATGGCGACTTATTCGGCGGCGGACGGCATTCCGAACGACTTCCACCTCGTCCATTACGGCACCCGTGCCCAGGGCGGGGCGGGCCTCGTCTATACGGAGATGACCTGCGTCTCCGCCGAAGGGCGCATCACCCCCGGCTGCACGGGCATGTACGCGCCGGAGCATGTCGGGGCGTGGCGCCGGATCGTCGACTTCGTTCACGCCAATTCACAGGCGAAGTTTTGCCTCCAGCTCGGCCACAGCGGGCCGAAGGGCAGCACCAAGGTGGGATGGGAGGGCTATGACGTGCCGCTGGAGAGCGGCAACTGGCCGATCATGGCGGCTTCGGACGTGCCCTGGTCCGCCGACAACCAGGTTCCGCGGCCGATGACCCGCGCCGACATGGACGCGGTGATCGCGCAGTTCGTGGCCGCGGTTCGCATGGGCGAGGAAGCGGGGTTCGACATGGTCGAGCTCCACGCCGCCCACGGCTATCTGCTGTCGAGCTTCATCACGCCGCTCCTCAACAAGCGCACCGACGATTATGGCGGCAGCCTCGAAAACCGCCTGCGCTTCCCGCTCGAGGTCTTCGCCGCGATGCGCGCCACCTGGCCGGCCGAAAAGCCGATGTCGGTCCGCATCTCGGCGACCGACTGGATGGGCGAGGCGGGCATTACCCCTGCCGACGCCGTGGAGATCGGCCGCGCCTTCGCCGCCGCCGGCGCGGACCTGATCGACGTTTCCGCCGGCCAGACCTGGGCGGACTGCGCCCCCGTCTACGGCCGCATGTTCCAGACTCCCTTCGCCGACCGGGTGCGCAACGAGGGCCGGGTCGCCACCATGGCGGTCGGCAACATCTACGAGCCCGACCACGTCAATTCGATCCTCGCCGCCGGCCGCGCCGACCTCGTCGCCTTGGCGCGGCCCCACCTCATCGATCCGATGTGGACCCTGCGCGCCGCGGCGGCGCAGGATCACCGCAATGTCTCGGTGCCCAAGCCCTATCTGAGCGGCATGAGCCAGCTCGCCAGAAACCTCGCCCGGGAAGCGGAGCTCAAGGCATGAAGCTCGACGGACGGCATGCGGTGGTGACGGGAGGCGGAACCGGGATCGGCGCAGCGATCGCAGAGGCATTGGCGGCGGAGGGGGCGAAGGTGACGCTGGTCGGGCGCCGCCGCGAGAAGCTGGAAGAAGTGGCTCAGAAACTCCGTTCGGTGTTTGTCGCACCAGCGGACGTGACACAGCGCCCCTCCATCGACGCTGCCTTCGCCCTCGCGCGCGAAGCGCACGGCCCGATCGCCATCCTCGTCAACAATGCGGGCGCAGCCGCGGGAGTCCCCTTCGGCAAGATCTCCGAACAGCTCTGGCGGGACATGCTCGCGGTCAATCTCGACGGCGTCTTTCACTGCTGCCAGGCGGCGTTCCGGGACCTTCTCAAGGCGGAGCGCGGCCGGATCGTCAACGTCGCCTCAATGGCCGGCCTTTATGGCTTCGCTTATGCTGCGCCCTACATCGCGGCGAAGCACGGCGCGGTCGGCCTTACCCGCGCGCTGGCCGCGGAATATGGCTCGACCAAGCTCACCGCGAACGCCGTTTGCCCTGGGTTCGTCGACAGCGACATGACGGCGCAATCCATCGCCAACATCACGTCCAAGACCGGGCGCAGCGCCGACGAAGCGGCCGCCGAACTCGCACGGCTCAACCCGTCGGGCCGGCTGGTCACGCCCACGGAAGTGGCCGCGGCGGTGCTTGACCTCATCCTGTCCGACCGTAACGGCGAGGCGGTGGAGATCGCATGAACCCCGAGACTTTCGCGCCCGAGCACTTCCTTTGGAACTATGAGGCAGGCGTCGCGACGGTGACGCTGAACCGCCCGGAGCGGAAGAACCCGCTCACCTTTGAAAGCTATGCCGAGCTTCGCGACACCTTCCGGGCTTTGGTCTACGCCCGCGAGGTGAAGGCGGTGGTGGTCGCAGGGGCGGGCGGCAACTTCAGCTCGGGCGGCGACGTCCACGAGATCATCGGCCCGCTCACCCAGATGAGCATGCCGCAGCTCCTCGATTTCACCCGCATGACCGGCGATCTCGTCAAGGCGATGCGCGCCTGTCCGCAACCGATCGTCGCCGCCGTCGAGGGCGTCTGCGTCGGCGCCGGCGCGATCATGGCCATGGCTTCGGACCTGCGCCTCGCCGATCCGGGCGCGAAGACCGCCTTTCTTTTCACCCGCGTCGGCCTCGCCGGCTGCGACATGGGCGCCTGCGCCATCCTGCCGCGCATCGTCGGCCAGGGGCGAGCCGCGGAACTCCTTTATACGGGCCGGGTCATGACGGCCGAGGAAGGCGAGCGCTGGGGCTTCTTCAACCGGCTGGTTACGGGCGACGCCCTCCTCCCCGAAGCCCAGGCTCTCGCCCGCACCCTCGCGGACGGGCCGACCTTCGCCCACGGTATCACCAAGACGCAGCTCAACCAGGAATGGAACGTCAGCCTGGAGACGGCAATCGAGATGGAAGCCCAGGCGCAGGCGATCTGCATGGCGACCAACGACTTCCGCCGCGCCTTCGAGGCTTTCGCCGCCAGGCAGACGCCGGTGTTCGAAGGCGATTGATGAGCGACCGGACCTTTCTCGACTGGCCGTTCTTCGACGACAGCCACCGGGCGCTCGCCGATGCGCTGGAGACATGGTGCGTCACCAATCTGCACGACGATCACGCCGAAGACACCGACGCCGCCTGCCGGGCGCTGGTGCGGCAGCTCGGCGACGGCGGGTGGCTGCGCTACTGCGTGCCGGCGGCCCATGGCGGCATTCACGACAGCCTGGACGTGCGCTCCCTTGCGCTCATTCGTGAAGCGCTGGCGCGGCATCACGGCCTCGCCGACTTCGCATTCGCGATGCAGGGGCTGGGTTCGGGGACCATAAGCCTGTTCGGGTCCGAAGCGATGAAGCGCGACGTGCTGCCTCGCGTCGCCCGCGGGGACGCCATCGCGGCCTTCGCGCTCACCGATCCGGGAAGCGGGTCGGATGTCGCGAACATGGCGTCGCGCTTCTCGGTCGACCGCGAAGGCTTCAGTTTCGACGCGACCAAGACGTACATTTCGAACGGCGGCATCGCCGATTTCTACGTGCTGTTCGCGCGCGAGGAGGGCAGCGCCGGATCGAAGGGCGTTTCGGCCTTTCTGGTCGAGGCGAAGGATGCCGAGATCGTCGAGCGGATCGACGTCATCGCCCCGCATCCGCTCGCTACTGTCCGCTTCGCCGGTTATGCCGGGCACGGCGCGCTGATCGGCGAGACCGGCCGCGGCTTTGCGCAGGCGATGGCGACTTTGGACGTGTTCCGGACGACCGTCGGCGCTGCGGCGCTGGGCTTCGCGCGCCGCGCGCTGGACGAGGCGACCAAGCGCGCGATGGAGCGCAGGCTCGGCCAAGGTACGCTCGCCGACAATCCGATCACCCAATCGAAGCTGGCCGAGATGGTGCTGGACGTGGAGACTTCCGCCCTGCTCATCTACCGCGCCGCGTGGCTGCGCGACGTCAAGGGGCAGCGGAACAGCCGCGAAGCCGCCCTGGCCAAGCTCCACGCGACCGACAGCGCGCAAGGCGTGATCGACAAGGCGGTGCAGATGTTCGGCGGGCTCGGCGTCACGCGCGGCGTGGCGGTGGAGCGGCTGTATCGCGAGATCCGGGCGCTGCGCATCTATGAGGGAGCTTCGGAGGTGCAGAAGATCGTGATCGCGCGCGCGCATCTCGCGGGCTATCGCCAATGAAGGTGCTGCAGCCTCCCGGCTGGCCGAGGCCCAAGGGCTATTCGAACGGCATTGCCGCGTCCGGCCGCACGGTCTGGACCGCCGGCGTGATCGGCTGGGACGAGACGGAGACACTGGTCTCGGACAGGCTCGCCGGGCAGTTCGAGCAGATCCTCAGGAACACGCTCGCCATCCTCGCCGAAGCGGGCGCGGGACCGGAGCATGTCGTGCGCATGACCTGGTACGTCACGGACCGAGACGAATATGTCGCGAGCCTCAAGGAGATCGGGGCCGCCTGGCGTGCGCATATGGGCAGGAACTACCCGACCATGGCGGTGGCGACGGTGGCGGCGCTGGTCGAGCCCGGCGCGAAGATCGAGATCGAAACGACGGCGGTGGTGCCTGAATGAGTGGAAGCGCCCACGTCGACACCTTCGTGCGGGACCGGCTGCCGCCTCCGGAGGCGCAGCCCGAATTCCTCTTCGACCTTCCCGAGCTGCGCTATCCCGAGCGCCTCAACGCCGCCGTCGAGTTGATCGACAAGGGCGATCCGGATGCGCTCGCCGTCGTGAACGACCATGGATCGTGGACCTATGGCGAGATGCGCGACATGTCCGACCGGATCGCGCGGCTCCTCACCGAAGAGGAAGGGCTGGTGCCCGGCAACCGCGTGCTGCTGCGCGGGCCGAACAATGCGACCATGTTCGCCGCCTGGCTCGGCATCTTGAAGGCTGGCGGCGTGGTCGTCGCGACCATGCCGATCCTTCGCCCCGGCGAGATCGCGACCATCCTCGATCGGGCGCAGGTCAGCCACGCGATCGTCGACAGCCGCTATATCGGCGACTTCCGCCAGGCCGCGGAGCAGGCGGGGACGGTCCATTCGGTCGTGAAATATGACGGCGACTACGGACGGGGCGAGCTGGAGACCCGCATCCGCTCCGTCGCGCCCGGCTTCACACCCGTCGATACGCACCGCGACGACGTGGCGCTGATCGCCTTCACATCCG
>DASVQT010000066.1:0-13790 GCA_036388975.1 Allosphingosinicella sp.
ATCGCCGAAGGTCGTGCTGAGCGCCTGAACGGCCTTCATCGCGGCGACAACCCCCTCGATCTCCGCTTCGTCCTTGAAAACTCCATATTTTTTTTGGAAGTCGCCGACGGCGATGGGCAGCTGCAGCGACTGGACGATGAAGGTCTGCAGGGTCAGCCAGTCGGTGGTGAACAAGGCGAAGAGCGGCTTCCCGCCCGGTTGGGCGTTCGGAACGACCAGCCCGGACGGCGGCTGGAGGGTGGTCGAGCTGTCGTCGGCGACGGGTGTCGTGGCGGTGAAATCCATGGCAATTCTCCGTTGTGCCCGCCCTGAATTGGGCGGCTGTTGTTGTGCGAACGCGAACTTGGACAGGAAAAAACGACGCTGCCGCCGATCCCGGGTGGGACCGGCGTCACTGCAGCCGGCGCTACGGAACCGCGGTGTGCTGGCTGACGAGCGAATTGGAGATGAAGCCGGTCAGCGCCTCCGCGAAGGCGTTCCAGTCGGCGACGGCCTCGTCGAGATGAAGCGTGCTGCGACAATAAGCGGGGCTTCCGAGCTGGGCCGGGGCCGTGTCGGCCACGATCGCCGTCAGGCCATCGCTCACCTGCTGCCAGGTCGCCGTCATCCCCTTCACCGCGTCGACGAGCGCCTCCACGACCGCCGCGACGTTGAGGCCCGCCACCTCCGGGTCGAGGAGTTCGAGCGCCGAACGGACGCGGGCCGCCGCGGCGGCCGCGGCGGCCTGCAGCGGCGGCAGGTCCGTCGGGCCCGCGGCGGCCGCGGCTGCCGCCGCGCTGGAAAGATCGGCGGCCGCCGAATTGAAGTCGCGAAGCGGACCGGCCACGCCGTGAACGAGGGTCGACAGCCGCTGCACCAGCGGGCCCGCGTCCGCCACGATTGCATTGGCCGTTTCCGTCAGGCCGCCGGAGCCGGTCATGATCTGGCCCGCCAGCGCTCCGCACTGGTCCGGCGTTCCGCAATTCATCGGGTTCAAGACCTCGGGAAGCTGGCCGAGCGTCTGGCCAAAGGTCGTCGCCGCCTGCTCGCTGCGGGTGACGAACCAAACGATATGGGGGTAGATGCCGGCGGGCGCTTCGCCCTGCAAAATGGTGGGATCCGAAGCGAGCCCGCCGATCAGCGTCCCGGGATTTCCGAATTCCACGCCGTTGGGCGTGCCATAGCAGGCCTGGAGCTGGGCAAGCGTCGCCGGCGTCTCCATCGCCGCCACCGCGGCGACGAGTTGCGTCCATCCCGCGACGCTTCCGTCGGCGTCCTTCGGCGGTTCCAGTGACGGTGAAACGTTGTCGGCCATGCGCGCCCCCCCTTTGCCCCGGCAGACCGGCGGCTGATTCCAAACCGCAAAAGCGACATTCTTCGGTTACGCGTTACAGATGCGGCAAGCGGCGCTAGCTGGCGCCGGCGAGCAGCCTTTTCATGAACATGCGCACCATCTTCGCGAATTCGCTCCAGTCGGCCACGGCGCGGTCGAGCCCGCACGTATCGCGCAGAAAGCCGATATCCCCCAATTGCGCGGGGCTCGCACGATCCGTCACGGCGGCGAAGCGGTCGCCCGCCTCGCGCCAGGTTGCGGCGATCTTTTCGAGAGCGGTGGCGAGATTGCCGACGACCGCCGCCGCCGAAACGGTCTGCGCAGCAAGCTCGAGTTCGTCCAGGCTCTGGCGGAGGCTGCCGACCGCATCGCCCGCCGCGCCTGCGAGAAAGGCGAGGTTGTTCGTGTTCGACGAACCCGCGGCGGAGGCCCGCTCCGCCAGCTCCGCACCGGCCGCGCGGAAATCCTCAACCGCCGCGTCGACTGCGCCGTCGAGCGTCCCGAGCCGCCGAAGCAGCGCCTCGGTGTCGCTGACGACGGCGTTGCAAGGCGCGATCGCGCCGCCGGCGAGCGCTTCGGCGGCGGCCCCGCCGAGCCGCTCATGCGACTCGGCGGGCGTGGCGAGTAGGTCCGGCAGCTGGCCGAGGGTCGACTCGATCGTCCGCACCGCCGCATAGGTCCTCACCGCAAGCCAGGCGAAATGACCGTAAACGTCGGCCGGAGGAACGGGTCCGTGAAGCACCGAAGGGTTCGCCGCCAGCGCCGCCATGAGCGTCCGGGGCGTTCCGAACTGCACGGCGTAAAGGCTTGCGCAACGTTCCTGCAGCTGGGCGAGGGTCGCTGGATTGGCGGACATGGCCTCGATCGCGGCGGTGAGCTGCGACCACCCCGTCATCGCGCCGTGCGCACCTCCAGGCGGCCCCATGCCGCGGGGCGGCGATAAGGATAAGTCGACCGGCTCGTGACAGACGTCCGTCATTTCAGAATATCCCCCCTCTGGTCCGAGGACCAGCCTTTAGAAACGCGACCTTAGGCCCGGCTTTTGCCTCGCGGAAGGCAAACTACATCCTAAACGGTGCTATTTATTTCGGGCACGTTCCTTTATGCGCTGTTCTTTGCCGGCCGTCTACTCCATCGTTGCCGCCAAATTGGGGGGAGGATCAGATGCGCTTCATTTCAGGTCACGGCGAGCTCACGATAGAGGTGACGCTGGGCAATCTCGGCGTAGAAGAGATGCTGCATTGGGAGAATACGTCCTCCGCTTCCGCCGCACTCGCCGCGTTCCAGCTCCTTCATCAGAATGTCGGAACTGCGAGCACGGCGGTACAGAGCGCCCCGTTCGGACCATTTTCGAACAACGGCACCTGCACCCACGGCTGCTGCGGCAAGGCCGGTTGGGGCTGGAAAGCGGACTTCACGGCCTCGGCCCAGGGCTCCTTCGGTCCGGCCCTCGCCTCGAGCGATCTGCTGGGCGGATACGGAAACGCAATCGCACCGACCAGCCAATGGATCGGGACCCTCGCCAATAACGGGGCCGCCCTCACCCAGGCGATCGCCAGCATCAAGCAGATCGACGCCGCAATCGTTCAGGCCGGGGGAAATGCGACTCCAGCCCAGCTTTCCGCGCTTGGAACGGCGTTCAGCTCGGCGCTGAATGCGGTGGAGCTCAGCGCGACGCAGGCCGACAATGCGTTGCAAACCCTTGCCAGCTTCATCAACTACTGGAACCCGCAGCAGAATATCATGCAGACCGTGGACACCAATTGGCAGTCCAGCACCGACACGTTCATCCAAAACAAGATGAACGACCTGATCGGGCAGCTTCCCTGCGGCAGCGGCGACGTCACGGCGCAATTCATGGTGCTGCAGGCGTCGATCGACACGGCTTGCGCGGCGCTGAAGCCGCCGTTCATCGCCGTCGATTCGCAGTTCATCGCCGCGCTCTCGGCCGCGTCGGTGGTCGCCGGAGTCTATACGGTGCTGCAGTCGGATCACACTCTGGTCAGCACCAACCTCACCACGGCGCAGGGCCTCGCACCGACCTCCGTGCTCCGCACCATGCACCTCAACATCGCTTCGAGCGAATGGGCGACCCTGGTCAGCCACGCCCAGGCCCTCGTCGCCTGAAGCGGGTTCGTCCGGTCACGGGATACCGCACTCACTTGGGCCGCCTCGATCCCAGGCGATGGGTCAGGGCACCCATCGTCCCGCCATTGGAAACGACGCGGCCGAATTCGACGGCGAACGCGGATTCCGGGTCTTTGCAGCCGGCGGCCGGACGATGTTTCTCCCGATCGAGACCCTGCGCCGGGCGATCGGCGCCCGAGCTTTCCGCCGCGCACTTGCGCACCGACCCAGCGCAGATGATTCTATTTATCTGCCGTTTATCGCCGCCGCCCGGAGCCTCGCGCCTAGAGGTGATACTTCAGAGTCCAAATAGTTCTTATCCTGGTGTGAGATCGCTCCGGCGCCCTCTGCTGGTGGGTGCCTGTAGGTGTCCCCGGGTGCTGCCGTTAAGCCATTGTCCGTTCAACTCGTCATCAGCTATGCATGTCATGGCCGCTGAACTTTCTCCACGGCTGACCATCTACGCTCAACCAGGCGGCCGTCTACCGAATGTCATACTTGAACGATGTCGATGGAGGCCTTGGAGAGGAGCGCCTTCGTATAATGCTGTTCCACGGCCTTAACGGGCATCACGAGACGACGTGGACCTGTCCAGGAGAGCAGGGAGAATTTTGGCCGAAGTGGCTGCTTGACGATGCTCCCGGCGTGCGGATCACGTCGGTTGAGTACGACGCCTCTCCCAGCAAATGGCTGTCTCACGCAATGCCAATTGCCGACCGGGCTGCGAATATAGCCAATTTGCTGGTTGCGTCGGGGACTTACCTCAACGCGCCGCTAGCCCTCGTAGGACACAGCCTTGGCGGCAACATCATCAAGGCGCTTATTCGGCACTTGTACGACCATCGATCGACGGACGAGCGCTACGAGCGTTTGCTAGGCAATATCAGGCTGGTCCTATTCCTAGGGACTCCGCATTCTGGATCCCGCGTCCAACGCCTGCTGCCGAGGTTCCTGCGATGGGCGTTCCGCGAAACGGATTTGATCAAGGAGCTGGAGGCGGAATCATCCATGTTGCGTGACTTGGCTCAATGGTACCGCTCGAATATGCCCAAGGCCGCCAAGCACGTCGTGTTGGTGGAGGCCAAGCCGACCGGAAATGCGATAGAGATCGTCTCGCCCTCAAGCTCGGATCCTGGTCTTCCTAACGTCGTACCGATACCCGTCGATGCTAGTCACATGTCAATCTGCAAGCCGGCTGATCGCAACAGTGAAGTGTACAAGATTATCCTCGATAATGTTGAAACTGTGCTCGCGGATAGTCTTTCTCCATTATTGCAGGACCCTGTTTCGCTGGGCCGAAGCCCCGTGGATCGGACCCAGCGGCGGCGCCGCGGCCTGAGTTCACGCTTAGGCACTCACCGCAAGTCGCTCATCGACGCCGCAGAGCGCCGACCATTCACAATTCTACTTTGCGGACCGCGCGCTGATGACGGACAGCAGACTCCTGCCAGCGAGCTTTGCGCCAAGATCGGCGCTCTCCTCGCGGGCGATGGCTTCGACGTTGTCTACGGGCAGGCGAGCGGCATAACCAACGTTCGGCTTGGAAGTAACGAGAACGCGCTCGGCCGCGAGCTCGATTTCATCGCTTCCCAGTGCAACGCTGTCATCGTCATAGCCAGCGGTGCAAGCGGCTGGTCCGAGCTCGGTCTGTTCGGTTGGCACATGGCCAGTGACAAGGCGACCCGCGAAAAGGGGATCGACATCGTTGTGCTTGCCGACGACGCTGAGGTGGATAGCGCTGCCTTCATCGGTAGTGGGCCAATCGCCTATTCCGAGGCCGTGGGTCGAGCAGATGTTGTTTCGATCCCCAGCTATGATCCGGAGACGATCCTCCAAAGGATGCGCGCTCGCAGAAGCATGTATGTGATGGATCGTCGGGGCAGGCCGAAGAAGACTGCCGCATGAGTTCCTCGATCAATCGATCGGCGGTTCTGTGGTCGGTTGGCATATTGCAGCCGGTCTCCGCCCTGGAGCTCAGCATGTACATGGCATCCGTCCTGCCGGAGGGTGGGACCCCGCCGTCGAGTGCGGAGCTGCACAGGTTCCTCCTGGAAGCATCCGACATGCGTCAGATTGTCCGGGTGTCGCGGGATCCTGACCTGTTCTCGCTTACACTCCATGGCAGCTACTATCTTTCCCGTGAGCAGCGGCTGAGCCGGGACAGGGAGCGATTGTTCTTGCTGCGCGATACCTGGCCAAGTAGGTATGTAGTGTCACTCGAGGAGGCGTTCGCGGGATCGGACGGTGCAGCGCCGTCCCACGATGTTAGAACTTGGATAAAAGGCTCCGGGGCCAATAAGCCCGGCCCCTGCGTTCCTCGGGTCCGATCTTATTGGCCCCGGATCTCCAGGCAGTTAGCGGAAGCAACTGGCCCGTTACACTCCTCGAGTGACACCTTCCTGGACCTGCTGTCGTTCGCAACGGAACGCCAACTCGAACTTGCCAGGAGCGACGGGGATCGGGTTTGGGACTACACAAGTATCGGACTTTCCCTCGGGGTGTCCCCGCGATTGCTTCTGCAGATGGCGGTCAGTCCTGAGCGGCACTATCGAACCTTTCAGATCCTGAAGCGCGGCGGTGGTGGTCGAACAATCCAGGCGCCTCGCGTATTCCTCAAGGCCGTCCAGAAGTTCATCGCCGACTACTTGCTCTGCGACCTTCGGGTTCATGACGCGGTGCACGCGTTTGTGCCTCGCCGCTCGGCCGTGTCAAACGCGCACGAGCACCTTCGTTCCAGATGGGTTGGCACTATCGACGTCGAAAGCTTTTTCCCCTCAATCAGCGGGAGTGGGGTCGAGGCCCTACTCCGTCGCAACGGGTTTGACGCCACAAGCGCTCGGACGATCAGGCGCCTGTGCACGTATGAGGACGCAATACCTCAGGGCGCACCATCTAGTCCGGTCCTCTCGAACGCCTATCTCTTCGAAGCAGATGTGACGATAGCCGCTGCGGCGCGGCAGTGGGGAGTGCGCTTCACTCGTTACGCCGACGACTTGACGTTCAGCGGCGAAGGCAGATCGGAGGTGGCGTCGGCAATGGCGGACGCGGAGCGGGTCCTGAGCTCCGGATTTGGCCTCCGGCTGAACAAAGCAAAGTCCCGGATTATCGGACCGTCGGGAAGGCGCGTGGTGACAGGTGCAACAGTGAACGACGCGATACTTCCGGGCCGTCAGTTGAGGCGTGGCATCCGGGCGGCCGCCTTCAATCTGAGCCGGCAGAGCACCGTGGACGAGCGCGAACTGCTTCGTATCGAGGGCTACCAAAGTTACTTCATGGCCTTCCCTCGCTTTCGCGAGAACATCGAGGCCGCACGGCTCCGGGCGTACATAGCGACCGCGAGAAGCCGGATCGACGGGAAGCTCAAAGCCGAAATCGATCCCTAGGCTGCCGGGGAAGCGCGGGGCTACCCGTGAGGCAGCCTCATCTGCTGGGCCTCCAGAACGGTAAGTCCTAAGCCACTCGTTCCATCGGAACAGTGATGCCGAATTCCGATTTTGTGATCGATTCCCCAGAATGGCGGATCGGTCGGCTCAAGGCTGGTTTTGCGCAACGGGCGGCAGCCGAATCGACGCGGCGGAGAAATCCCGTCGTGGGAGGGAGCGCGGACGGGCCGCCCGTTCCAATCCTCATGATTTCCGGCGCGTTAATGACACGAGTGTCAACATCAATAGTCAGTTTACATTGCGTGCCCCAAACATAATATCGCTTGCACTTTCAGGCATGTAACGCAGCAGACGATACTTGGAACCGTGACTCGGATTTACAACGAGGCCGAGTTGGTGCACCTTTCCCAAGTCCCGAGTCGGAACGATTCGCTGCAAGGAACTACATCCTTGCACGGCCGCTGATTTGCGTACTTGCGAAGGAAGCACCGCGCAGATCCAAATAGGGGGGAGATGCTGCAATGCTCCAGCTCGCATGGAATTTCTCGGCGTCCGTCGGCGGCGGACCTTCCGTTTCCGCCAAGTCCAGTCCGCAGGTCGGTGCGCTCGACAAAGCGGTGGTGACCATCAAGAACGACGGCAACGAAACCGTCGTCGATCTTCAGCCCGCGGCCACCGAAAAGGTGCTGCTGCTCGTTGCGCAAAGCTCGGCCGCGTCCGAAAAGGTCACCATCAGGATAAGCGACGGGGCGAACAACCCCAAGGCGACGGGCGACCTGTCGCTGGCCCAGCCCCTGCTGCTCGCCGGAAGCGCGCTCGCCTTGCTGCCGGGCGCACCCAAGCAGGCGATCCTCAAATATGCGGCGGGCGGCGGGGACGCCGTCGCGACCGTCGAATTGCTGGTCGCGCGCAAGCTTTAGATCCGCGTTTCCGCCGCCGGGCGCCGGCGGCCAACATCACAGGAGGCGTTCGATGCCCCAGACCCTGAGCTATCCCGGCGTCTACGTCGAGGAACGGTCGAGCAGCGTGCGGACGGTCGTCGGCGTCGCGACCTCGATCACCGCCTTCGTCGGTGCGGCGCCGCGCGGCCCGGCAGACACGCCCGTCCGCATCGCGAGCTTCAGCGACTATGTACGCCGCTTCGGCGAGCTCTCCCGCTCCAGCCCGATGAGCTATGCCGTCAGCCATTATTTCCTGAACGGCGGCGGCGACGCGATCATCGTCCGGGTCCACCGCAACGGCGTCGCGGCCGGGGCGGCGCTGCCGGCGGGCGTCGGCGAGTTCCTCACCCTCGAAGCCGACAGCGTCGGCGACTGGGGCGAGCGGATCTCCGTGTCCGTGACGCACAGCACGGTGGTGCCGGACGCATTCAACCTGATGGTCGTGGAGGCGGACGCCGACGACCCCGCCAAGGTCGCGGCCTCCGAAACCTTTCTCAATCTCACCACCGGCGTCGGCGACAAGCGCTATGTCGGCACCATCCTCGAACAGGAATCGCAGCTCGTCACCATGGTCGGCCCGCCGCCCGCGGCGCGCCCGGAAGAGACCCTGGCGCCGGTGCCGCTCGTTGCCGGCGGCGACGGCGACCCGGTGACCGACGCCGAAATCTCCGACCCCGGGCTGGAGGCGGGGAAAGCAGGCCTTTACGCGCTCGAAAAGGCGGACCTGTTCAACCTTCTCGTCATTCCGCCGCTTCAGCTCGATCTCGACGTCGCCGCGGCGACCCACGACGCCGCTTTGTCCTATGCGCGCCGCCGCCGCGCCATCTACCTGGTCGATGCGCCGGACGCGTGGAGCGTCGCGAGCGATCCGGTCGCCGCCGCGGAATCGGGCTTCGATGCCCTCGTCACCAAGCAGGACAACGGCGCCATCTACTTCCCGCGCATCCTCGCGCCCGATCCGCTTCAGGAGAACCGACTGCAGCGCTTCGCGCCGAGCGGCGCCGTCGCGGGCGTGATCGCGCGCACGGACGCGAACCGCGGCGTTTGGAAGGCGCCGGCAGGCCTCGAAGCCACGCTGGTCGGCGTGCCCAAGCTCGCGGTGAAGATGACCGATGCCGAAAACGGGCGGCTGAACCAGATCGGGATCGACTGCCTGCGCAGCTTTCCGGTGATCGGCAACATCGTCTGGGGCGGGCGCACCCTGCGGGGCGCCGACGTGCTCGCCGACCAGTGGAAATATCTTTCGGTGCGGCGCACCGCTTATTTCATCGAGGAAACGCTTTACCGCAACACGCAGTGGGTCGTGTTCGAGCCGAACGACGAACCCTTGTGGTCGCAGATTCGGCTCAACATCGGCGCCTTCATGCAGGGCCTGTTCCAGCAGGGCGCGTTCCAGGGGAAGACGCCCGCCCAAGCGTATCTCGTCAAATGCGACCGCGAGACGACCACGCAGAACGACATCAACCGCGGCGTGGTCAACATCATCGTCGGCTTCGCGCCGCTCAAGCCCGCCGAGTTCGTCGTCATCCGCATCGAGCAGCTCGCCGGCCAGGCGATGGGCTGATCCGCAAACAGACTGGAAAAAGGGGGCAGCGATGCCGCAGTTCACCGTCAACGCCAGCCGCGTCGATCCGTATAAGAACTTCAAGTTCCGCGTGAAATGGGACGGGCGCCACGTGGCCGGCATCAGCAAGGTCTCCGCCCTGCTGCGCAAGACCGAAGTGGTGAAGCACCGCGAGGGCGGCGACCCGTCCAACACGCGCAGCTCGCCCGGCCGCACCTCCTACGAGCCGATCACGCTGGAGCGCGGCGTCACCCACGACGTCGATTTCGAGCAATGGGCGAACAAGATCTGGAATTACGGGTCGGGCCTCGGCGCCGAAAGCTCGCTCAAAGACTTCCGCAAAGACATCATCCTCGAACTGCTGAACGAGGCCGGGCAGGTCGTCATTTCCTACAAGATCTACCGCTGCTGGGTGTCCGAATATCGCGCCATGCCGGATCTCGACGCCAATGCGAATGCGGTCGCGATCGCGCTGATCAAGCTGGAGAATGAAGGCTGGGAGCGCGACTATGCCGTGACCGAGCCGACCGAGCCCAGCTTCAACGAGCCGGCCTGACCGGCCCCGGACGGTGGAACGCCCGGGCGACAGCGCGATGCTCGACTGGTGGGAGGAAGCGCGCGCGCTTACGCCCGTCGATCGCGCCCTCGGCCTGCTCGCCTTGTTCGTCGATGCGGGGGCAGAAGCCATCGCCGACTGGCCGATCGGGCGCCGCGACCGCGCCCTGCTCGCCGCGCGCGCGCTGCTGCTCGGACCCGAAATGCGCGCCGTCGCCGCCTGCCCCGCCTGCGAGGCTGAAGTCGAGGCGGCGTTCGAAGCGCAGGCGGTCACGGTAGACGATCCCGGCATGCCGGTGACGGCGCTTGCCGACGGCACGCGAATGCGCGCGGCGACCAGCCGCGATCTCGCCGCGGCGGCGGCCAGTTCCGAGCCGCGGCTGGCGCTTGCCAGCGCCTGCACGGTCGGCGGGGCGCGGGTCTGGACCGAAGCGGGGCTGGCGGAGGCCGGAGCGGCGCTGCAGGCACTCGATCCTCAGGCCGACATCCGGCTCGACCTCAGATGCGGCGACTGCGGCGCAAGCTGGACCGCGCCCTTGTTCGTCGAGCCTTTCCTGTGGCGCGAGCTCGGCGCCTGGGCGCGGGCGCGCTTCGGCGAGGTGGACCGGCTGGCGCGCGCTTACGGCTGGAGCGAGGCCGCGATCCTCGCTTTGTCGCCGCAGCGCCGCCGGACCTATCTTGAATTGGCTGCGGCGGCATGAGCGACTTTCTCGATCATCTCATCGCCCAGGTGCGTCCCGGCGCCCCTTCCGCCCTCCGCCCGCGCGCGCCCTCGCGCTTTGAGCCCGAAGCGCCGGCTCCGGACGAGGAGCCCGCTCCCATTTTTCACCCGGCCAGACCTGCGCCCGCACCCCCCGTTCTCCACCGGAGCGAGCCGCCTGCAGCCCGTATCGAGCCGGCGCGTGCCGAGGTCCCTGCCCTCCGCGAAGTCCGCGGCGGGCGCGCGCCGGAGCAGGCCGAGTCCAGATCCGCGCCGGCCGAGCCCGCCGCGCCGCCGCGCCGCCGCGCCCGTTGGGCCGAGCCGGCACCTGTCGCCGAGCGCGCCTTCGATCCGCCCCCTGTCCAGCATCCCGCCGAGCCGCGCCAGGCGGAGCCGCGCCTCGAGATCGTCCGCGAAGCCGCGCCGCCCGAGGTGCGCGAAAGCGTGCACGAACGGGTGGTCCGCGAAACCTTGCGCGAGGCCGCGGCGCCTGCACCCGATCTGACGGAAGCGCCGCCGCCTCAGCCCGCCGCTCTCCTTCCGGCCGCTGCCCCGCCGCCCCTTGCTCCCATCGCGCCCGTCCGGCCGCAGCTCGCACCGACTCTGGCCGAGCCCGCGCCGGCGCCGCCGCCCCCGCCGCCGATCATCGAAGTACGGATTGGGCGGATCGAGATCCACGCGCCTCCCGCGCCCGCGCCCGCCGCCGAGCCCGCGTCCGCACGCGGCGCAGCGCCGGGGCGGTCCCGCCTCGAACGCTATCTCGGGAGAGGCTGAACGTGGCGAACGGCTTCGCCCTCCCCGCCCTCAGCCATGTGCTCCGGCGCCTGCTGCTCGATGCCGCGCCGCAGGACGATCTGAGCTTCCTCGGCGCGACCGGCTGGCAGGTGTCCATGCTCGCGCCGGATCTCGTCAAGCGCGGCGACAAGGATCCGCCGCTGCTCAATCTCTTCCTCTACCAGGTGGGGCGCAATTCCGGCTGGCACAATCGCGATGCACGCACTTATGACGGCGGCGGCAACCGCATCGCCGCCCCGCCGCTCGCGCTCGACCTGCGCTATCTGGTCACCGCCTACGGCAACAAGGCCTATCAGGCCGAAGCGCTGCTCGCCCATGCGCTGCTCGCCCTTCACGACCGGCCGACGCTCACCCGCGCCTTCATCGCCGACAGCCTCGAACTGCCGCCCGCGCCCGACAAGATCGAAAAGCAGATCGCCGCCTCCGGCCTCGCCGAGCAGGCCGAGTCGGTGCAGCTTTCCGTCGACAACCTGTCGATCGACGAGCTTTCGCGGCTTTGGTCCGGCTTCAACCTGGGCCTCCGGCCGAGCGTGTCGCTGCTCGCCACCGTTTTGCTGCTCAGCAGCCGCCGCACGCCGCGCCCCGCGGCGCCAGTCGCCGCCCGCACGATCACGACGGTGCCGCTCGGCCGCCCGGTGATCGAAACGGTGGCGGCGGAGGCCGGCGCGCACCTCCCGATCGAACCCGGCACCCGCATCACGCTCTCCGGCGAAGGCCTGTACGAGCCGTCGATGGTCCTTCTGCTCGGCGGCATCGACGCGGCCGCCTTGCTCGACAAGGCCGCTCCGGGCTTTCCGACCACGCTCACCCTCGCCCTTCCGGCGTCGCTCCCCGCCGGGATGCTCGCCGGCGTCCAGACCGCGCAGGTGCGTCACGGCGTCCGGATCGCGGGCGAAGCGTCGCCGCGTCCGCTGCTCGCCTCCAACCTCGCCGCCTTTCTGCTGCGCCCGCGAGTCGCCGCCGCGGCTGAAGACGGCGGCACCGAGCGCGCCATTCTGGTCGATTTCGCCCATGAAATCGGCGACCGCCAGTCCGTAAGCGTGACTTTGGAGGAGGTCGTCGGCGGCGCGCTGACCGGCAATCGCTTCGCCGCCACGGTGCCCGAGGGCAATCCCGACGCCGCGCCGCCCGAAGACCTGCCGCGTCCGCCCCGGGTCGACCTGCGCCGCGTCTGGGCGCGCACCTCCGCGCCGGCGGGCACATTCCGGGTCCTCGCTTCGGTGGACGGCATCGCCTCCGTGCCGCACGCGCTCGCGGACGATCCCAAGGTCACGCTGTCGTGAACGTCGCCTTCCGCTCCCGCCTCGCCGGATGGCGCGCCGCGAACCAGGCGGCCTTCGTCGCCGCCGTCACCGACGCGCGCGGCCGCCTCGCTTTCGCCTTGTCCGGCGAGGCGCAGCCGGCGGTGCCGCGCGTTTCCTGCGATCCGCCGCCCGTTCATGCCGAGCTTGCGATGCGCGCGGGCCTGTCGCCGTTCGAACATTGGATTTTGCTCCTCGCCGCCGGCGCCGAAATCGATCCGGACACGCGCACCCTGTGCGGCGCCTGGCACGGCGATGCCGCGCGCGACCGGCCGACCTTCGCCCTCGCGCTCGCCTGCCACGGCGAGCCGCACTGGAGCGCGCTGGCGCCCGACGGACCGCTCCGCCGCCTCGATCTCCTGCAGCTCGATGCCGGCCCGGGGCTCACCGCCCGCCCGCTCTCGATCGCCGAGGACGTGCTCCACGCCTGCCTGGGCGAAGGGGTCCAAGGGGACCCTTCCGCCCTCGTCGCCCGCCTCCTGCGCCGCCGCCGCCGCGAAGGCCTCGCCGCCTTCGCAAAGCGCCTCGACCTCGATGGCCCCGGCGACCCCCTCATCCTCCCCCCGCACCAGCGCGACATGCTCGACCAGATCATCGCCCACGTCCGCCACAAAAAGCATGTGTTCGGTGCCTGGGGCTTTGCGGCGCGCAGCCGGCGCGGGCTGGGTCTCAGCGTGCTGTTCGCGGGCGCGAGCGGCACCGGCAAAACGCTCGCCAGCGAGACCATCGCCCGGGAGCTCGGCTTCGCCCTCTACCGCGTCGATCTTTCCGCCCTCGTCAGCAAATATATCGGCGAGACCGAGAAGAATCTCGAAGCGGTGCTCGACGCGGCGGACCGCGACGGCGTGGTCCTGTTGTTCGACGAGGCCGACGCCCTGTTCGGCCGGCGCAGCACCGTTCGCGATAGCCACGACCGTTACGCCAATCAGGAGGTGAGCTACCTC
Organism: Allosphingosinicella sp.; assembly: GCA_036388975.1. Taxonomy (GTDB): domain Bacteria; phylum Pseudomonadota; class Alphaproteobacteria; order Sphingomonadales; family Sphingomonadaceae; genus Allosphingosinicella. The sequence goes on from DASVQT010000066.1 coordinate 13,623, forward strand.
CTCCAGCGGCTCGAAAGCTTCGAAGGCCTCGCGGTCCTGACCTCGAACCTTCCCGACGCGATCGACGCGGCCTTTGCGCGGCGCTTCCGCTTCGTAGTGAGCTTTCCATTCCCCGATCAGGCGCAGCGCGAGGCGATCTGGCGCAGCGTCCTTCCCGAAGCGATGCCG
>DASVQT010000067.1:0-28246 GCA_036388975.1 Allosphingosinicella sp.
AATGACGCTGATGCCGGGCCTCGTCGACATGCATGTCCACCTCGCGCCCGTGATGGGCGAAGCGGGCGACGCGGCGCAGCGGGCCTTGGCCGTAATGCTCGCCCACGGTGTCACCACCGCGCGGGGCATGGCGGGATCGCCGAACAATCTCGTCGTGCGCGGGCGGATCGAAAGCGGCGCGCTCGTCGGCCCGCGCTTCTATGCGGCGGCGCCGGGGCTCAACCTCCAGAACACCGCCTCGCCCGAAGCCGCGCGCGCGGCGGTGCGGGCGGCGCGCGAGGCGGGCTACGACCTCGTCAAGTCGCACCACCTGATCGATCCCGCCGTGTGGCAGGCGGTGCAGGACGAAGCGCGGGCGCAGCGGCTTCCCGTCGCCGGCCATGTCGCCAATCCGATCGGGCTCGATCGGGCGATGGCGGCGAGGCAGCAGGTCGAGCATCTCGACGGCGTGCTGTTCGCGCTCCTTAGCGAGAGCGCGCCGGAGCGGCAGATCGAGTTCGGGCAGATCCCGCCCCCGCCGGTCATGGCCGCCGCGGCGCGGGCGAGCGACGCCGACATCGCCGCGCTCGCCCGGCGCGTGCGGGCGGCGGGGAGCTGGCATGTGCCGACCCTGTCGCTGTTCGAACGGATCGTCGACATCGCCGCCACCTCCGACGAACTGAGGGCCCGCCCGGAGATGCGCTACGTCCCGCAGCCGGTGCTCGCGCAATGGACGCAGCAGCGCGAAGGGATGGCGGCGTCGGGCTTCACGGCCGACCAGGGCCGCGCCTTTCGCGACCTCAGGCGGCGGGTCGTACGCGCCTTTCACCGCGCCGGCGTTCCGCTCATGGCGGGCTCCGACACCGCCCAGGCCTTTCACCTCTGGGGTCCGGGACTGATCGACGAGATCGAAGCGCTGCACGCGGCCGGGCTCAGCCGCATGGAGGCGCTGCGCAGCGCGACCGTGGTGCCGCGCGATTATTTCCGTTCGCTCCCGAACGGCGGATCAAGCCTCGGCTGGCGCGCCGATTTCGGAACGGTGCAGCCGGGCGCGCGCGCCGATCTCGTCCTGCTGGACGGCGATCCGGCGGCCGACCTCGCCGTGCTCCGCGTTCCCCGCTATGTGATTGCGGGAGGGCGGGTGCACGACCGCGCCGGCCTCGACGCCATGCTGGAAGCGGCCGCCGCGGCCGCGGGGAGAGTGAATTGAAAGCCATCGCCGCCTTTGCCGCCGCCGCTACCCTCCTCGCCGCCTGCGCCTCGACGCAGGCGCCGCCCGCCGAGCGGCACATCTTTGTGATGCGCCACCTCCACAAGGCGGCCGACGCGCCCGATCCCGGCCTGACGCCGCAAGGCCAGGCCTGCGCGCGGCAGCTCGCTCGCTTCCTCGCCCGCCAGGAGATCGGCGCCATATACGCCAGCACCACGCGCCGGGCGCAGGAAACGGCGGCGCCGCTCGCCGCCGCCCGCCGCCTCGCGGTGAAAACCTATGCGCCGGCCGATACGGCGGGCGTCGCCGCGCGGGCCCAGGACGAGGCCGGCTCCGTGTTGATCGTCGGCCATTCCAACACCGTGCCCGAGATCGTCCAGGGCGTGGGCGGCACACGGCCGGGGCCGATCGACGAAAGCCGCTATGCCGACATCTGGCGGGTGACTCGCGGCGGCGGCGGAACGCTGGCGATGACCGTTCCGGGCTGCTGAGGCCCGTCTTTTCAGGTCCATTTCCGGGGCCAATTCGGTTGGGCAACTGGACTCCAGGGCGGCGCTGAGTCAAATTGCCCGAGGGCCGAAGGCCCGAAGCTACGCCTGGGGGGGGCCGCGGCGATGGACGCCAGCCAAGTCGATTCAGCCATCGTGACGCCGCCGCGCCGCGCAGTGTTCGCCGAGCGCATCTTGCGCTCGCAGCGGGCGCAAAGCCTCGCCGCCCGGGTCGCGGCCCGTCTGCTGAACCGGCCCTTGCGCCTTGGCACGCGCGTGTTCGCCGCCCGGCACGCCCAGGTGCGCGAACTCCTCTGCCGCGATCTCGACTTCATCATCGCGCCGGTCAACGAGGCGAAGATCCGCGAGGTGAACGACGGCGCCTTCATCCTCGGCATGGACCGCTCCGAGCGCCTCGAGCGCGAGCGCCGGGCCCTTTATGCCGCCCTCGAGGCGGTGGACCTCGGCCGGCTCCGCGACGGCATAAAAGCCGACATCGCGTCCGTGCTCGGCGCGGTGCCGGCCGGCGGCGAGATCGACATCGTCGGCGGCTATGCAAGGCCGATCGCGGCGCGCACGGCCCAGCGCCTGTTCGGGATCACCGGCCCCAACGAACGCATGTTCATGGAGGTGGTTCGCTCCGTTTTCGCCCACACCTTCCTCAATCAGGCCGACGATCCGGCGGTTCGCGACCGCGCAATCCGCGCCGGCGCCTATATGGCCGGCTGGTTCGCCGACGAGATCGCCCGCCGCCGCGCGTCCGGTGCGCTCGGCGACGATTTCATGGGCCAGCTCCTCCGCCAAGGCGTGCTCGACGACGACGGCGTGCGCCGGACCCTCGGCGGAATGCTGGTGGGAAGCATCGACACCACAGCGACCTGCGTCGCCAAGACGCTGAAGGTCGCCGCCCGCGACCCCGACCTGCTCCACGCCATGAGCCGCGACGCGCACGACCTCCGCCGCATGGACGGCTGGGTCAACGAAGCGCTGCGCCGCTGGCCGCACAATCCCGTGGTGCTTCGCAAGGCCGCCGCCGCCTGCACCTTGGGCGGGCGCGCGATCAAGGCGGGCGACTCGGTCATCGCCATGACCCAGGCGGCGATGCACGACGAAAGCGTGTTTCCGAAAGCGGCGCGCATGGATCCGGAGCGGGACCGCGCCGCCTATCTCCACATGGGCTGGGGGCTTCACCCCTGCTCGGGCCGGCCGGTGAACCGCTTCCAGATTCCGATGCTGGTCGGCGCCCTCCTCGCCCGCGGCGTCGCCGGGGTGGGCACGGTCGATTGGGTCGGGCCGTTCCCGGACCGCATCATGGCACGCTTGAGAGAAGGGCCGCGCTGATGGACTCGATGGTCACGATCGTCGCTCCGATCAGGGAGGCCGACGTCCCCGCGGTCGAAGCGCTGCTCGACGCGCTCGGCAATCCTCCCAATCCGCGGATCAAGGCCGCGCTCGACGCCGCGCTGGACCCGGACGGCGCCGGCACGCACTTCATGAGCATGCACGCCATTCCCGATGGCGGCGACGCCGGGAGCGGTGACGCGGGCGCGGCCAGCATCGTCTTCGAATTCACCGCCGACGGCGGCGCTGATCGCGCCGTGGAGCGGATCGCGGCGGCGATCGGGCCGGACATCCAGCCGATCTTCGAACGGGCGCGCGACTGGCGCGGCAATGTCGGCCTGGCAGCCTATCTCAAGAACCACAGGATCGACATCGGCTGGGGCCTCCTGTCCCCCAATCCGGGCCTTGCCCATGCCGGCACCCCGGGCATGCACGTCGGGCGCATCCGCAAGGAAGCGGCGCTTGCCCAGTTCGTCGCCAAGGCGGTGGAGGCCGGCGGACGCGGCGTCCGGCCGATCGACCGCCTCGCCGCCGTCCGCAAGGCCGTCGCTGCGTCCGACGAGCATCGCTGGTCGCTCGAGCCCCCGCCGCCGCCGCTGCGCGACGCTCGCCCCGTCAACGTCTTCGCCCTCGCCGCCTCCTTCGCCGCTACTTATTTGTGGCCGTTCGCTCTCCTGCTCGGCGCCATCTTCCTCATCGCCTGGATCGCGACCGGAGAGTTCGGCGAAGGCGTGGAGCATTTCTACAAGGGTTTGGTCGTGATCGGCCTCGGCCTGCTCGGCTTCGCGGCCTGGGCATATTTCACCCTGCGCAAGCTCGAACGCACCGACTGGACGGATGACCGGGCGGTCCGCGCCGATCTCCTCGCCGAGATGCGCCGGCGCGAGAATCATTATGCCCAGAACCACATGGTGTCGGTCACCGTTCGCAAGCCAGGCCTCGTGCGCTGGATGACGATCCGGCTGATCTTCTGGGTGATCGCCCAGCTCGCGACCAACGTCTACCGCCCGGGCTTCCTGGGCAACATCTCGACCATCCATGCCGCGCGCTGGATCACCGTGCCGGGCACCCGCAACCTCGTCTTCTTCTCCAATTTCGGCGGCAGCTGGGAAAGCTATCTCGAGGATTTCATCACCCGCGCCCATGGCGGCCTGACGGGCGTCTGGTCCAATTCGATCGGCTTCCCGCGCTCCAAGAACCTCGTCCAGGACGGCGCGACCGACGGCGAGCGCTTCAAGCGCTACGCGCGCCATTCGATGATCCCGACGCGCTTCTGGTATTGCGCCTATCCGGACGTCACCACCGACCACGTCCGCGCCAACGCCTCGATCCGCCGCGGCCTCGCCGGTGCGCTCACCAACGACGAGGCCAATGAATGGCTGGCTTTATTCGGATCGGCCGAGCGGCCCGAGTCGACGCTGGAAACGAGCGAGATCCAGTGCCTCGTCTTCGGCGGCCTCGGCTTCATGAAGGACGGGTCGGCGCTCTTCTACAATCTCCCGGACGACGAAGCGCGGGCGCGCGCCTTCGTGCGCGGCCTTTATCCCCATGTCGGCTTCGGCGACGGACGCAAGCTCGGGCGCGACGCGGTGCTCACCGTCGCGCTCGGGCCGGGCGCGCTCGCCAAGCTCGGCCTTCCCGACGAGTGCCTGAGCGGCTTCGCCGCCGCTTTCCTCGAAGGCATGAGTACCGAGGCGCGGACGCGCATCCTCGGCGACGTGGGCCGCAACGCGCCCGAAGGCTGGCAATGGGGCCAGGAGCCCTACGATCTCGCGCTTCTTGCTTACGGCTACGACGAGGATGCCGTCGCCCTCCTGACCGACGCGATCGGCGAGGTCGCCCGCGCAAACGGCATCGGCGAGCCGCACCTCATCGCGCTGGAACGGACAAAGAAGCCGGCGATCGAGCCGTTCGGCTTCGTCGACGGCGTGTCGCAGCCCGTCATTCGCGGCTCCTACCAGAGCTACCGCAGGAACGACCCCATTCACCTGGTCGAGCCCGGCGAGTTCATCATCGGCTATCCCGACAATCGCGGCAATTTCCCGCCCGAGCCCGAGCTGTCCGCGCTCGCCGATCCGCAGAACCGCCTGCCGATCGCCGAGCGCAGCCGGGATTTCGGCAATTCGGTCGTCGAAGCGCCGCGCGCCGTCGGCCGCAACGGCACCTATCTCGTCATCCGCCAGCTCGCGCAGGACGTGGACGGCTTCTGGCGCTATTGCGAGGAAGAGGCCGAGCGCCTCAAGGACCGCCTTCCCGCCCCTTACGACATGACGCCGGAATATCTGGCGGCCAAGCTGGTCGGCCGCTGGCCCGATGGCTCGTCGCTGGTCCGCAATCCTTATTATCCCTTCCCCCGCGAGCATGAGCAGCGCATCGAGCGCCGGTCCAACCGCGAGAATGCGCAGGGCTTTTCCGACACCACCGCCATCGCCGCCGCCGGCGAGCCGGTCGGCTCCGAGACGGTACGGCCGGACAGCAATCCCGATGTCGGCACGTCCATTGCCTCGCCGCCCCAGGCGGGCACGTCCGGCGCGATGCCGGGCGCGGCCCAGACCGATGCCGCGCCCGATGCCCGCCGCACCGTGCCGGCGCGCTACAGCGACAACGACTTCCTGTACGGCACCGAGGATCCGCAGGCGAACCGCTGCCCAATCGGGGCCCATATCCGCCGCGCCAATCCGCGCGACACGCTGGCACCCGGCGACATGGAGCAGGTCGGCATTTCGAACCGCCACCGCATCCTGCGCGTCGGCCGGCTCTACCGGCCCGAGCCGGGCGAGCAGCCGGGCCTGTTCTTCATGTGCCTGAACGGCGACATCGAGCGGCAGTTCGAATTCATCCAGCAGACCTGGCTGATCAGCCCCGCCTTCCACGGCCTGGTCGGCGAGCAGGACCCGCTGACCAGCAATTGCGACGGATCGGGCTACGTCATGCCGAGCCACGACGGGCCGGTGCGCCTCAAACCCCTGCCGCAGTTCGTGAAGACCTTGGGCGGCGGCTATTTCTTCATGCCCGGCCGCAGTCTCCTCGCCTGGCTCGCCGGCGTTTAAATTCGCAAGCGGCGTCACGGCGCGGGCCCCGTGCACCGGCCATAGAGGCTGCCAAAGGAACGGGGGCGGACATGGACAGGCGGCAATTCATCGCGGCGGGCGGATCGGCGCTGCTGCTCGGCGCCTGCGCGCGGCGGCAGGGCATGGAGACTGCGGTCGCGCCGGCGCTGCAGGGGCCGCTCGCCTGGCGCAAGCTCCCGACCGTGCCCTTCCGGGGCAAGCAGGACGACATCGCCTTCGGCGCGCCGGATGTCGGCTGGTACGGCAATGGCGAAGGGCGGCTCTACCGGACGGGAGACGGCGGCGAGAGCTGGGGGGAGGTGTGGCACCGGCCCGGCACCTTCGTCCGCGCCCTCGGCTTCGTCGATGCCGACACCGGCATCCTCGGCAATGTCGGTGTCGGTGCCTTTCCGGGCGTCACCGACACCCAGCCGCTCTACCGCACCGCCGATGGCGGCCGGAGCTGGACGCCCGTGCGCATCGAGGGTCCGGTGCCGGCGGGCATCTGCGCCATCGAAGTCCAGCGATCCGAGACCATCGACCGCGGCGAGCTTGCCCGCGCGACGGCGATCCACGCCGCCGGGCGGGTCGGCGGACCGGCCCATTACCTGCGCTCCGACGATCTCGGCCGGAGCTGGAGCAGCCGCGACCTTTCAGCCGCCGCCGGCGCGATCTTCGACGTCAAGTTCACCGGCCGGCGCACCGGCTTCCTCGCCGCCGCCACGTCTCCGGACGTGCGGGAAGCGAGCGGCCTCATTCTGCGCACCGACGACGGCGGCGAAAGCTGGCGCCCGGTGTTCCGGACGAGCCGGGCCTACGAAACGGTGTGGAAGCTTCATTTCCCGACCCGGCAGGTGGGCTACGGCACTGTGCAAAGCTACGATCCGGACACGGCCAGGGTGCAGCGCCATGTCGCCAAAACCGTCGACGGCGGCGCGACCTGGACGGAGCTGCCGCTGGTCGCCGACCATCGCTGGCGCAGCTTCGGCATCGGCTTCGCCGACGAGCGGGTCGGCTGGGTGGGCGGCAATGCGGGCGGAATGGAGACACGCGACGGCGGGCAAAGCTGGCGCCCGGTGGAGATGGGCCGCGCCGTCAACAAGATCCGCTTCGTCGGCTCCGGCCCGCAGCGCCGCGCCTTCGCGATCGGGTCCGAAGTCCACCGGCTGGACCTCGCGCCCCGCGCCTCCTAGTTCAGATATCGACGCAGGAGGCGATGGCTTCGAGCTTCCGGATGCGCTCCTTCAGGTCGGCGATCTCGATCCGCTCCATCGCCGGGCCGCGCGCGCCTTCGGACTGGCCGCGGGCGCCGTGGCCGGCAATCTCCATCCGTTTGAGGTCCAGCCAGCCCTGCCAGCCGCGCAGGCAGGCGAACACGGCCATGGAGATCGCGGCGAGGCCGAAGCTTGCCAGGATCATCGTCGTCGTCGGTTCGGTCATCCTCTTGTCCTCCCTTCTTCGGCGCGTGCGGCGAACGGCCGCTCAGCGCAGGTCCTCGATTTCGCGGGCGAGCCGGCTGTTGGAGCTCGCGACATAAAGGTCGACTTCGGCGAGGCGCCGGTCGAGGTCCCGCATCTCGGCGCGCTCCTCGAGGCTGCGGTAGCCCGCCGCCGTTGAAACGCTGCGCGCGCCGTGCGCCCGCTTCGGCTTGCCGACCATGGCAAGGACAAAATAGGCGATCAGCGTCCACGGGAAGCCGCCCAGCACGGTCGCCACCACGACCGCCACGCGAACGATGGTCGGGTCGATATCCATGGTGCGGGCGAGGCCGGCGCAGACGCCCATCCATTTGCCTTCCGCCTTGTCCACCTGGAAAGTCCTGCGCGTCATCTCGTAATTCCTCCTTTGAAGTCTTGTGTTCGTCGGGTCAGGCGGCCGCGCGGCGCGCCTGCTTCATCCGTTCGAGCTCGGCGTCGATCTTGTCGGCGTTCCTGAGTTCGGCGATTTCCTCGGCCAGCGTCTTGGGCGGAGCGGCGAGAAGCAGGGCGTCCGCCTCCCCTTCCGCATAGTCGGCCCGGCGCTCCAGCAGCTCGAAGCCCGAAAAGGCTTCGTCGACCCGGCTGCCGGCATAAATTTCGCGCATCCGGGCGCGGTTGTGGGCGCTTTCCATCCGGGTCGCGATCGCGCTCTGCCGGGCGCGCGCTTCGCGCAGCTTGTTCTGAAGCTTGAAGATGTCGGCCTCGGACGCGTGCAGCGCATCTTCGATGGTCCTGATCTCGCCGCCCAGGCGCTCCGCCATGTCGGCGACCTTTTCGCGCTCCACCAGGGCGGCGCGGGCGAGGTCGTCGCGGCCCCGGGACAAAGCGAGCTCGGCCTTTTCGGTCCAGCTCGCCTGCAGCTCTTCCAAGCGGTCGATCTGGCGGCGCATCTCCTTCTGGTCGGCGATCGACCGTGCCGCGGACGCGCGCACTTCAACGAGCGTTTCTTCCATCTCGAGGATGATCACCCGGATGGTCTGCGCCGGATCTTCCGACTTCGAAAGAAGATCGGTGACGTTGGCGGCGATGATATCGCGGGTGCGGGAAAAGATGCCCATGGCGGAAACGCTCCTTGGAAGTTCTGTTCTTGAAGACCGCAGCGGCCGGAGAGATTTCAGGGGATGAGCCGTCTCTCCGGCCGCTGGTCCCGGGCGGGCCTCCCAACCCGCCCGAAGCTGATCAGGCCGCGCGGCTCGTCTCGACCGAGGCGGTCTGGACGGGGCCGATGGCCGCGCCGACGCAGGCGGTGGAGAGGAGAAGGGCGCCGACGGCGGCGGCGGCGATCTGGCGAAGGTCGATGTTGAACATGATGTTTGCTCCCTTTGAATGTCGTGCCGTCTCGGTGTCGAGCCGGTATGCAAAGGGAGTTACAAGGCGCGTGCCAAACGCAAAAAACGGCGGATAACCGCCGTTTCTTACATCGAAAACTTGGAAGATGGCGGTTTGCGCCAACCGCCGGTTGGCATTTTACGCCGCCGGTTGGGAAAATGCGCGGGGGCCGATACGCGGCCGGCCGGCCTCAGCCCACCAGGCGGACGTAGGTCGCCTTGAAGTTCCGCGTCGGCCCGCTCGAAGGGCAGCTGTTGGTGACCGTTCCGCTGCCGCGGAAGTCCAGCCGGCGGGCGATGAGCTGGATGCAGCTCGCCGCCAGATCGGCATTGCCGTTATATTCGAGATAGGCCGACGGGAAATACATCGCGCCGTTGATCCTGATGTCGGCGCCGCCGTTGATCTTCATCGTGCGGCCGAGCGTGACGCGGCGGTCCTCGTAAAAGGCGACGCCCGCCCAAGGCCCCGTGGTCGGCGCGGTGATGTTGACGTTCGCGCCCGCCCCGATGTCGAGCGTGCCGACCGAGCCGGCATTGTTTGCCGCATTGGTGCTGGTCATCACGAACACCGCGTTGCGGCCGGTGACGTTGGACTGGGCGCCCATCCCCAGCTCGCCCTGGTTGATGTAGACCACCGTCGGCTGTTCGAAGTCGAAGGTGACGGTTCCCTTGATGTCGAAGCCGTTGAAGCAGATCGACCGGTCCGAGTTGTTGAAGCCCGGCGTGTCTTCGTCGATCGTGATCGCCGGCCCGTTCGACTTGCTTTCCGGCGCGGTGCGGCAATTGCTGGGCGTGGGCGTCGGGAGATTGGCGTAAGGGTCGGTCTGGACCGGCGAGAAGGGCAGCAGGGTCGCGCCGTTGAAATGGCTGCTCGACGGCACGCCGCCCACCGCCATGATCGGGCTGGCGAAGACCGAGGAGGAGCCGCCCGCCGTGATCGCGGTGGTGGAGCGCGAGTTGGTCGAGATGCCGCACTGGACGTTGATCTCGGCATTGCCGCCGACGGTCACGCCGGGCGCGTTCCCGTCCTCCAGGGCGAGCATGCAGAAATTGCCGTCCTGCACGACGGCCGCGGTCGCTTCCACGGTGATTGCCTGGGGCGTCGCATCGAAAAAGGAGAGGAAGCTCAGCGCCCGCGTGGCGCTGAGCTGGACGCGGACAGCCTTCGTATCGTTGGCATGAGTGCCGGCCGTGGGCGCGTTCTGCACGATTGCGGCGCTGCTCAGCGTCACGTCGTTATTGACCTGGAGATCGCGCGTCGCGCCGTTGGTCGCATTGGTCAGGCGCCGGGCGGCCGAGTCGGCCTCGCTCTCGCCCGCAAGCTTGACGTGCTGGTTGACGACATAGGCGCCGGCGAGCGCGGCCGAGTCGGCGGCGCGCTGCAACTCGCGCTTCGCAAGGCTGATCTGGACGCTGTCGATGGCGAGACCGGCGCCGCCGATGATCAGCGGCATCGCCGCGGCGCAGATGGCGAGCGCGTTGCCGCTCGTGTCGCCGCCGATCGACTTCAAACGCTTCAAAAAGGCCATGGTCCTCTTTCCCGGCTGACCGGAGGCACGATCCGGCAGCTAGGCGGTACGAGGATGCGGTGAACGCCCGGTAACGGGCCTTGGTTAATGCGGCGGCGAGGACGTTTCCGCGCCTTCGCCGAGCGCCAGCAGCGCAAAGGTGGCGAGCCAGTGTTCGCCCATATAGTCGCCCGCGACGTGCGGCAGGCTGGCATCGAGATGAACCTGCGCCGCATCCGGCCGGCCCAGCGCGCGCCAGCACCAGGCGCGGCTCAGATTGGTGCCGTCGAGATGGGCGATCTTGCCGTCCGAACGGTCGGATACGTGCGCCGGCGTGAACAGGCTCTTCGGCTCGCCTTGGGCAAGGCGCGGAAGAAAGGCGGCGAACCAGGCGCCGAACGCCTCCTCCCCCAGCGCGCGGCGCATCAGCAGCGCCTCGGTCAAGGCGGAGGACAGGAAATCGTCGCCGCCGGGCTCCCAGGCCGGGCAATCCCGGTCCTCGCCATAATAGAACAGCGCCCGCTCGCGGATCAGCCGCGCGAGCGCGGCGTCGTTCGCCTCCGCCCAGTCGAGCGCGAGGATCAAAGCAAAGGCGGTGTTGAAATGCGTGCCCGTGCGGATCGGATAGGTGAGCTTCGGGAGAAAGGTCCGAAACCGCTCGGCGAACGCTTTGGCGAGCGGCGCAAGCGCTTCGGCCCAATGCGTCTCGTCCTGCCGCTGCGCCTCGAAGTGCAGCGCCAGGAGCCACGCCCAGCCGTAAGGCCGCTCGAACCCACCCGAATAAGCCCGGTCCAAATAATCGAGCTCACCCGCCACCTTGTTGGGCGTCAGCATGTCGTCGAACAACGCGTCGATCCGCGCCACCACCGGCAGCGCCGGAAACAGCCGCCGCACCCGCATAAGCAGCCAGTAGCCGTGGACGCAGCTATGCCAGTCGAAGCTGCCGTGAAAGATCGGGTGCAGCTCGGCGGGGCTCGCGACGTCCTCCGGCCCGTCCATCACATGATCGAGCTTGTGCGGATATTCCTGCCGCACATGGCCGAGCGCGATGGCGGCGAAGCGGGCGGCGATGTCGGGTGTGAGGGCGTGCGTCATGTCAGAAAGCGAACCACCAGATGAAGAGGATGTTGATCGCGAGCAGCGGCAGCGCCGTCCCGACCTGCGCCTTGATCACCGCGTTCCTGTCCTTGAGCTCGAGCAAGGCGGCCGGCACGATGTTGAAGTTCGCCGCCATGGGCGTCATCAACGTCCCGCAAAAGCCCGCCAGCATGCCGATCGCGCCGATCACCGCCGGATCGCCGCCATAACCCCTCACCAGCAGCGGCACGCCGACCGCCGCGGCCATGACCGGAAAGGCGGCGAAGGCATTGCCCATGATCATGGTGAACAAAGCCATGCCGATGCCGAACACGGCGACGGTGAGGAACACGCTCCCGTCCGGTATGGCCGTTCGGGTCATGCCGCCGATCACGTCGCCGACGCCCGCGGCCGCGAACAATACGCCCAGCGCCGCCAGCATCTGCGGCAGCACCGCCGCCCAGCCGATCGAGTCGATGAGCCGCCTCCCCTCCTGCAGCGGCGCGATGGCCGGCGGCCTCAGCCAGGCAAAGAGAATGCCGAGCGCGAGAATCACGCCCAAGCCGAGGAACACGTAAGTTTCCCGCTTCGCCTCGATGAAGCCGCTCTCGCCGAGCGGAGTCCACATCCAAAGCAGGGTGCCGACCATGGCGGTCGCCGGAATGACGAGGGCAGGCAGGAACAGCCGGTTCCGGTGCCGTGCGGCGAAACCGTCGCGGGCCTCATCCGACGTGGTCGGCGGCGCGCTGCGCCCGATGAGGCCCAGTCCGGCAAGCCCCGCAAGGCCCAAGACGAGCAGCCCGTTGCCGAGATCGCCGAGATAGTCGCCGGCAAGCAGGCTCAAGGCCATCAGCCCCCAGAAGGCGGCATTGCCGAAGCGCTTCCGGTTGCCGCCGTCGAGGGCGCTCAAGACGGCGTAAGCGGCAAACATGAGCCCTACGAGCGTATAGAGCCACTGTAGCGTGATCATCCGTTCCTCCCCATCTTCGATGGGGAGGGGAACCCGGCGAAGCGGGGCGGAGGGGTAATTGCCGAAGCCTCGCCACCTACCCCTTCACCATTCTTCGGGTGGTCCCCCTCCCCACCGCTCCGCGGCAGGGAGGAAAGCTTGCGATCCAGCATCATCAGCCGCGCGCCGTGGACGAGAAAGGCCGCGATCGCCGTCGGGATCGCCCAAAGCGCCAGTTCCAGCGGCGCGAGCTGATAGCCGTAGGTGGCGAGCGTCTGCTGGATGAGAACGATGGATCCGATCGCGAAGAAGATGTCTTCGCCGAAGAACAGGCCGACATTGTCGGTCGCGGCCGAATAGGCCTTCACCTTTTCGTCCGTCTTCTCGTCGAGCGGCCCCGCCTGCTTCTCGGCCGCCGCCACCGCCATGGGCGCGACCAGCGGCCGCACCGTCTGGGGATGGCCGGCCGTCGAATGGAGGCCGATCGCCGAAATGACCTGCCGGTAGAAAAGGTAGAGGATGAGCAGCCGCCCCGCCGTCGCCCGCTTCATGCCGCGGATCACGGCGGCGGCGCGCTGCTGCAGCCCGAAGCGCTCGAGCAGTCCGATCACCGGCAGCACCACCCAGACGATGGCGATGATCCGGTTGTCGTTGAACGCCTTTCCGAACACTTCAAGGACGCGCCGCAGGTCCATGCCGGCGAGCAGCCCCGTCGCGATCGCCGCGGCGGTCACCACCAGCATCGGATTGAGCCGAAGCGCAAAGCCGAGCACGACGATCAGGATGCCGGCAAGCGGGAGGTATTCGGTCATGCCTTATCCTCCCCGCGCGAAGCGGGGGGAGGGGGACCATGCGCAGCATGGTGGAGGGGTAATGACGCGGCCTCGCCTTCTACCCCTCTACCACCCTCCGGCCGACGGCTGCTGCGCAGCCGGTTCCGGCTCTCGGCATGCCCCCGGCATGCCGAACCGCCTACACCCCCCTCCCCATCTCTCGATGGGGAGGACATACCATAGCCCCCACCCCCCGGCGTTTCGATCACGAACACGTCTCCCGGAGCCATCTCGGCCGAAGCCGTCGCGGAAAGCAACTCCTCGCGCCCGTCCGCCCGGATGACCCGGTTCACGCCCGGCGCCGCGTCGCCGCCGCCTTCGATCCCGCGCGGCGGCACGCGCCGCCGGTTGGAAAGGATGTTCGCGCGCATCGGCTCCAGGAAGCGGATGCGCCGCTCGACGCCCTCGCCGCCCTTGTGCCGCCCCTCCCCGCCCGACCCGCGCCGGATCGCGAACCGCTCGAGCAGCACCGGGTAGCGCGTTTCGAGGATTTCCGGGTCGGTCAGGCGGCTGTTGGTCATGTGCGTCTGCACGGCGCTCGCCCCGTCGAAGCCCGGACCTGCGCCCGCGCCGCCGGCAATGGTCTCGTAATACTGCCTTCTGCCTTCGTCGCCGAATGTGAAGTTGTTCATCGTCCCCTGGCTCGGCGCAAGCGCCCGGCAGGCGGCGAACAGGGCGTCGGTCACGGCTTGGCTGGTCTCCACATTGCCCGCGACCACCGCCGCCGGATAGCGCGGATTGAGCATCGAGCCTTCGGGCACCAGAAGCGTAATGGGCCGCAGGCAGCCGTCGTTCATCGGTATCGCATCGTCGACCATCGTCCTGAATGCGTAGAGCGTCGCGGCCCGGCAGATCGACAGCGGCGCATTGAAATTGTTCGGTTGCTGGCCGCTCGTTCCGGCAAAGTCGATCACCGCCGACCGCGTCTCCCGATCGACCGAAACCCTAACGACGATCTCCGCCCCATTGTCCATTTCGTAGCGGAATTCGCCGTCCGAAAGCGTTCCGATCAGCCGCCGCACAGCCTCGTCGGCATTGGCCATGACGTGGCGCATATAGGCGTCCACCACCTCGCGCCCGTACTCGCCGGCCACCCGCCTGAGCTCGCCGGCGCCGCGTGCGCAGGCGGCGACCTGGGCCTTCAGGTCCGAGATGTTCCGGTCCGGCGCCCGTGCCGGCCATTCGCCCGAGCCGAGCAGCGCCCGCATCTCCGCCTCCCGGAACCGCCCGGCGTCGACGAGCAGCTCGTCGTCGATCAGCACGCCCTCCTCGTGCACCGTCCTGCTGCCCGGCGGCATCGATCCCGGCGCGATGCCGCCGACGTCGGCATGATGCCCCCGCGCCGCCACGTACCAGGCGGGCTCCGCGTCCCCGTTATCCGCGAACACCGGCACGATCACCGTGATGTCGGGCAGATGCGTGCCCCCGCGGTAGGGGGCATTCAGCACATAAGCGTCGCCCGGCTTCATGCCCCGCCCATCCCGCCCCTCGCCGCGCGAGTCGATGATCGTGCGGATCGAGTCGCCCATCGAACCGAGATGCACCGGAATGTGCGGCGCGTTGGCGATCAGGCAGCCCTCCGCATCGAAGATCGCGCAGGAGAAATCGAGCCGCTCCTTGATGTTGACCGACGTCGCCGTGTTGCGGAGGGCAACGCCCATTTCCTCGGCAATCGCCATGAACAGGTTGTTGAACACTTCGAGCGTCACGGGATCGGCCTCGGTTCCCGCGGCATGGCGCCTTTCCCGCGGCGCCGTGCGGGTGAGGATGAGGTTGAGGTGCGGATCGACCTCCGCCGCCCAGCCCGGCTCGACCATTGTGGTGGCCGACGGATCGACGATCAGCGCCGGTCCCGCGATGCGCGCGCCGGGCGCGAGGCCGGCGCGAACATACGTATCCTCCCCATCGCAAGATGGCGAGGGGGACCACCCGAAGGGTGGTGGAGGGGTACGGGTCGAGGCCTCGCCATCTACCCCTCCACCATGCTGCGCATGGTTCCCCTCCCCATCTTGCGATGGGGAGGATGACGACGTCCCCACCGCTTCCACCACGGCGGTCTCGACGACGACGCCCGTCCCCTCCATCAGAAACCCGAACCGCTGCCGGTGCGCCGCCTCGAAGGCGGCCCGCATCGCTTCGGACCCCGCAGCCTCCACCTCCAGCGCCGTATCGCTCCCCTCGTACCGCAGCGCCGCCCGCCGCAGCACCTCGATCTCCTCGACACCCTGCTCCAAGAGCGCCGCCCGCGCTTCCGCCTCCAGTTCGGCCAGCACCGGCTCAAGCGCCCCGCCCCCGAGGCTGCGCTGCCGAAGCTCGATCGTGTCGGCGAGCCCCATGCCGTAGGCCGAAAGCACCCCCGCAAGCGGATGGATCATCACCCGCTCCATGCCGAGCGCATCGGCGACGAGGCAGGCATGCTGCCCCCCGGCCCCGCCGAAACATTGCAGCGTGTAGCGCGTCACGTCGTGGCCGCGGGCGATCGAGATCTGCTTGATCGCATTCGCCATGTTGTCGACCGCGATCCGCACGAAGCCTTCCGCGACGACCTCGGCGCTCATCCCGGCGCGCGCCCCGATCTCCTCGCACAAGGCGCGCGAAGCCGTCGCGTCGATCGGCGCGTTCCCGCCCGGTCCGAACACGGACGGGAAATGCTCCGGCCGGATCTTGCCGAGCACGACGTTGCAGTCGGTGATGGTGAGCGGTCCGCCGCGCCGGTAGCAGGCCGGCCCCGGCACCGCGCCGGCGCTGTCCGGCCCGACCCGGAAGCGGCTCCCGTCATAATGGCAGACAGACCCGCCGCCGGCCGCCACCGTATGGATTTCCAGCATGGGCGCCCGCACCCGCACACCGGCCACGACCCGCTCCGTCGTCCGCTCGTACGTCCCCGTAAAGTGCGACACGTCCGTCGAGGTCCCGCCCATGTCGAAGCCGATGATCCTCGGAAAGCCCGCGTCGGCGGCCGTCTTCGCCATTCCGACGATCCCGCCCGCCGGCCCGGACAGGATCGCGTCCTTCCCCTGAAACGCCCCCGCATCGGTCAGCCCGCCCGAGGACTGCATGAACAGCAGGCGCGCCTCCTCGCCCAACGCCGCCACGACCCGGTCCACATAGCGCCGCAGCACCGGCGACAGATAGGCGTCAACCACCGACGTATCGCCGCGCCCGACCAGCTTGATCAGCGGGCCGACGCGGTGGCTCGCGGAAATCTGCGTGAAGCCCACCTCCCGCGCGATCTCGGCAAGCGCCGCCTCGTGCGCCGTCCAGCGCCAGCCGTGCATCAGCACGATGGCGACGGCGCGGTAGCCTTCGCCGTAAGCCGCGCGAAACGCCGCCTCCGCGGCCCCTGCGTCGAGCGGGCGGAGCACCTCGCCCGACGCGGTCACCCGCTCGTCCACTTCGACGACGCGCTCGTACAAGGCTTCGGGAAGCACGATCCGCCGCGCGAAGATGTCCGGCCGCGCCTGGTAGCCGATGCGCAGCGAGTCGCCGAAGCCGGCCGTGATCGCCAGCAGCACCCGCTCGCCCTTGCGCTCCAGCAGGGCGTTCGTGGCGACCGTGGTGCCCATCTTCACCGAAGCGATCGGCGCCTCGCCATGCGCCGCCATCAGCCGCCGGATGCCCGCGACCGCGGCGTCGTCATAATGTTCGGGATTGTCAGAGAGGAGCTTGGCGGTGAGCAGCCGCCCGTCCGGCGAATGAGCGACGATGTCGGTGAAGGTGCCGCCGCGGTCGATCGAGAAGGACCAGGTTCCCGTCATTGCCGCTCCGCCATACTGCCCAGGCGCGGCGCCTAGCACCCGTTACTCACGTGCGAAAGCCTTGCGCGGGAACACAATCGAGCCACAGTAATTGTAGCCGGGTTCGCCCGAATCGCGGCGTAATCGATCAAGCAGGGACCATTGCATGCAACGACAGGGCGCCGCGGCGCCGGCGGGGACGGAGGCGAAACCCGCCCATTTTCCGCCGCGGACGTGGAAAGACATATTGCTCGCCAGCTGGAAGGAGGCAGGCGACGACAACCTGTCTCTGGTCTCGGCCGGCGTCGCCTTTTACGCTTTTCTCGCCTTCGTCCCTCTGCTTACCGCCTTCGTTCTTTCCTACGGGCTGATCGCGGAGCCGTCTTCGGTGGTGTCGCACATGCAGGGCCTGACCAGCGTCCTTCCGCAAAACGCAGCCGAGATCATCGGCGATCAGCTGAAGAGCATGACGGAAACGGGCGGCGGCCAGAAAGGCTTCGGCCTGCTCGTCGCCATCGCCATTGCCCTTTACGGAGCGACCAAGGGCGCGTCGGCGATCATGGCCGCGCTCAACATCGCCTATGACGTCGAGGAAACGCGCAGCTTCATCGTCAAGACCGCCATGTCCTTCGCAATGACCGGCGGCGCGCTCCTCACCCTGTTTCTCGCCATCATCGCGGTCGCCGGAAGCAATGCGCTGGAAGATTTCCTGCCCGCTTTGTCCGGCGTCACCCACGTCCTCATCAAGGTGCTGCTCTGGCTCGTCGCCGCCTCGTCGCTCGTGCTGCTCCTCGCAATCATCTATCGCTACGGCCCGAACCGCCCCAACGCCCCCTGGGCCTGGATCACCCCCGGCTCGGCCGCCGCCACGCTCGCTTGGCTCCTCGCCACCGCCGGCTTCGGCCTCTACGTCTCCAATTTCGGCAATTACAACGCGACCTACGGCTCGCTGGGCGCCGTGATCGTGTTCCTCACCTGGCTCTATCTCAGCGCCTACATCGTTCTCCTCGGCGCCGAGCTCAATTCCGAAGTGGAGCGCCGCGCGGCAGAAGCCGAAGCGGCCCGCCAGCGCCTCCAGGATCCGGTGCCGGCCGCCGCGCCTGCGACGGCGGCTCCCTTGCCCGGCACCCCCGCGAGCGCGCCCGGCATGGGCGAAATTGCCTGGAAGTCGGCCGTATACGGCACCTTGCTCACCCTGCTCGGCAAGCGGCGCACGGCGGGAGCGGCGCGATGATCGACGCGGTTCTGTTCGACGTCGACGGCACTTTGGTCGACAGCAACGATCTTCACGCCACCGCCTGGCAGGAGACGTTCCGCCACTTCGGCCTCATCGTCCCCTACGATGCGATCCGCGGCCAGATCGGCAAGGGCGGGGACAATCTCATCCCGGCCCTCCTTCCCGCCGACATCGTCGAACGCCTCCAGGAGGAGATCGAAGCCTTTCGCTCCGACCTGTTCGGGCGCGACTATCTCCATCGTGCCAAGCCCTTCCCGGGCGCCGCCGAACTGCTCCGGCGCCTCCACGTCGAAGGCGTAACCCTGGTCCTCGCCAGTTCCGCCAAGCAGCCCGAGCTCGATCACCATATCGAGAGGCTGGGCTGCGGCGACATTCTCGCCGCTACCACCTCGGCCGACGATGTCGAGCACAGCAAGCCGTGCCCCGACATCTTCGCCGCGGCCTGGGAAAAGGCGCAGGCAAGCGGCGGCTTCGGGGCGACGGTTGTGGTCGGCGACACGCCGTACGACATCGAAGCGGCCTCCCGCATCGGCCTTCCCGCAATCGCCGTGCGCTGCGGCGGGTTCGAGGAAGAGGAATTGCAGCACGCGGCCGCGATCTACGACGGGCCGACGGAGCTCAACCGCCTCTTCCCGCGCTGGCTTCCCGCCTGAGGCGGCGAGACGAAGGTCTGGACGGCGCGCGGAGAAGCTGCTTCGCAAGGCGGCGAACCCGCTGGAGACCGTGAATGTCCGACCTTCCCGCCGGCGACGAGCCGGACGCCGAGACCTTCGAGGATTACGCCCCTTCCACCGAAGATGAAGGCTATACGACGGCCGAATTCCACAACGTCGTCCAGAAGCAGATCGTCAACGCGACCTACGAGACGCTGATCGAGAACAAGCTGCACTGGGAGCTGGTCGAGCCGTTCCTGCGCGCGGCGCGCGACGTCTGCCGCGGCGATTTCCGCCGCACGGGCCGCATCGAAGTGCACGGCGTCGTCGCGGAAGGCGAAGGCTGGGCCGATGCCGAGGAAGCCTATCTCAGCCTCTCCGTCGCGGATCAGGACGACGGCCGCGAATGGCTTTCCGAAACCTGGTGGCTTTCGGACCTCATCCTCGCCGCCCCCGACCCCCGCCAGGTTCGGGAAGCCGCGCGCGCGCTCGAGCGCAGCGTCGCCCGCCTCGATGCATGGCTGGCGGAGAATGATGCGGGCGGGGAAGCTGCGGGCGACGAAGGCACCCCCGCGTCCTGACGCGAAAAGGGCCCGAGCATCACGCCCGGGCCCTCGCATCCCCGCTCGGGGGGAAGCGCTTAGTTCGGCGAGGGAGTCGCGGCTTTCGTGCCGTTCATGTCGTGACCGGCATGCGGATCGGCGGCGCCCTTCGGCGCGTCGGCCGCGGCCGCCATCTCGGCCTCGTCGCCTTCGTCGGCGACCTTGGCGCCGCTCGACGAGGCCGGGCTAGGCGCGTCGGCCTTGGTGCCGGCGGCGGGCTCGAGCGGGCCGCCCATGCCCATGGCCGGGCCGTCCGTCGCTTTCCAGGCGGCGAGATCGGCCTGCACGCCGCGCTCGTAGAGCTGGATGCAATTGTCGTCGCCGCGGCCCGGGCGGCAGGCCGGATAGCCGCGCGGCTCGAGCGGACCGCCCTGACCCATGTTGGCGCCCGAGTTCGCGCCCATGGCGGCATCAGCCATGGCGACTCCGCCGACCGACGCCTTGGACTTGATGTCCGCTTCCGCCCAGGTCAGGCCGCCGTCGGTCGCGGACTTGGCGCCGCTCCAGCTCTGCGCCGAAGCCATGGCGACTCCGCCGACCATGTCCTTTGACTTCATGTCGGCGTCAGCCCAGGTCATGCCGTCGCTGTTCGCCATGTCCTTGGCGCCGCCGCTCCAGCTCGTGTTCGACGCCTTTTCGAACCCGGTCCCGGCCGCGGCGGTTGCGCTGACGCCGCCGACCGTTTCCTTCGACTTCATGTCGGTCCCGGCCCAGCTCAGCCCGTCGCCGTCCGTCTTGTCCGCGCTCGCCTGCCAGCCGGCGGCCGCATTCTGGTGCGCGTCTTCCTGCGCGTTGGTCCAGGCATGGGCGGACGTGCCGAGCATCAGCGCGGCACCAGTCAGCAAAATCTTCTTCATCACGGCCTCCAGAACATCGTTTCCGGCGCCGATAATCGGCGGCCGGTCTTAAGCCCCATTGCTCCACGCCGTGCGTGCCAGATGGGGTTCAAACGACGCAGAGACGGTTTTTATCCCAATCTCGATCAAGTCGATGCGCGTGCGTATCAAGAGACGCTGAAATCACGAGAACATGCCGGGCAGGCGGCATCTGTGCAGGAGCGAAAGATAAACGACGCGTTTACACAGCCGAACACCGCGCGATGAACCCAAGGCTCGCGGCGTTACGCTTCCGTAACTTCCAGCATCGCGTCCGCTATTCGCGGAAGGCGGTGTCGCGAAGGCGGGTGACCGGGGAGAGCAGGTAGCTCAGGATCGAGCGCTTGTCGCCGAGCAGGTTCACTTCCGCCTGCATGCCCGGGCCGATCTGGAGTGCCCGGCCCGCCGCGTTGCGCAGTGCGTTGGAACTGGTCCGCACCCGCACGATGTAGAAGCTTTCGCCGGTCTGCTCGTTCTGGACCGCATCGGGCGAGATCGACACGACCTTGCCTTCCAAACGCCCGTAGACCGACGGGTCGTAGGCCGTGATGTTGACCCTTGCGTCCTGGTCCATCCGCACGGAGCCGATGTCCTGCGGAAGCACCATCGCCTCGATCACCAGGCTGTCCTCGGACGCGACGATCTCGACCAGCGGCGCGCCGGGTGCGACGGTGCCGCCGACGGTGGTGACCAGCACACGGTTGACGCGGCCCCGCACCGGCGAACGCACCACGGTGCGATCCACCCGCTCGCTCAGCGCCGGCATGGTCCGGCGGCGCGCCGCGAATTCGGCCTGCGCGGCGGCAAGCTCGGTCGCGGCGCGCGAACGCCAGTCCTGCCGCTGCTGGGAAAGGGTCGCCTGCGCTTCGGTGATGCTCGCCTGCGCGCGGGAGATGGACGCGGCCGCGGCGGCGGCTTCGCTGGCGGCCACTGCGGCGGCGCTTTCCGCCTGGGTCAGCGACAGGCGCGGCTCGATGCCGCGCTCCACGAGCGGGCGGAGGATCGAAACCTCCTGGCGGCGCGCGTCGCGGGCGGTGACCCGTGCCTGATAGGCGGCCTGCGCTTCGGTGACGGCGCGCTGCGCCTGGACGACGCGGGCCTGCGCCGCCTGGGTGAGCTGCGAAAGCTCGGCCATACGCGAGGCATGAAGCGACTGCTCGATCGCGATCTGCTCGGCCGCGGAAGCGTCCGTCGCCGCCGGATAGACCGGCGTGCGGCCCGCCACTTCGGCTTCGAGCCGGGCGATCTTGGCGCTGAGCGCCGCGACCGAGGCCTGGCCGCTGCCCAGCTCCGACGAGGTCATGGTCGGATCCATCCGGATCAGCTCGGCATCCTCGTTCACCATCTGGCCGGGCTGAACGAGGATCGCCTCGATCACGCCGCCTTCGAGATTGGACACGACCTGGAGCTGCGAGCTGGCGATGACGCGGCCCTGCGCACGGATCGACTTGTCGAGTTCGGTCAGCGCCGCCCAGGCGATGAAGATGACGAAGAATGCGACCACGCCCCAAAGGAGCAGGTTCGACATCGCTTTCGGCCGGAGCCGGCCGGCCATGTCCTCGAGGCTTCCTTCGGGTCTGTTCATGCCGCCTGCGGCCTCGTGATTTGCTTCAGGACCTGATCGCGCGGGCCGTCCAGCGCGACCTTGCCCTTGTCGATCAGCATGATCCGGTCGACCAGCTGCAAGAGCGGCGGCCGGTGGGTGATGAGAACGAAGGTCCGGCCCTTCAATTCCGTTTGGAGGCGCTGAATGAGCGCCGTCTCGGTCTGCGTGTCCATGGCCGAGCTCGGCTCGTCGAAGACCAGGATCTGCGGCTTGGTGGCAAGGGCGCGGGCAATGGCGATCGACTGACGCTGCCCGCCCGACAGGCCTTCGCCGCGGTCGGCGAGGCGCAGGTCGTAGCCATTGGCGATCGCGCCCATGAACTGGTGGGTGCCCGAAAGCTCCGCCGCCCGGATCATCTCCTCGTCGCCGAGGCCTTCGCGGCCCAGGATGATGTTGTCGCGCACGGAGCCGGTGAGCAAAACGCTTTCCTGCAGCGCCGCGCCGACGTTGCGCCGGATGCTTTCCACCGAAAGCTGGCGGATGTCCGTCCCGTCGATCATGACGAGGCCGTCTTCCGGCTCGTAGAGGCTGAGGATCAGCCGCGCGATGGTCGACTTGCCGGAGCCGACCCTGCCGAGAAGCGCGACATGCTCGCCCGGATTGATGGTGAAGGTGACGTTGTCGAGCGCCCGCTCCGCCGCATTGGGATAGCGGAAGCTCACGCCCCTGAACTCGATCTTGCCCTGGGGCCGCGACAGGTGAAGCGCTTCGCCCGCCGGGCCTTCCGGCGGAAGGTCCATGAGCTCGTTCAACTGCCGGTAGGCGGTGCGCGTCGAGGTGATCCGCGTCAGCAGCTGCGAGATTTGCGCAAGCGGCGCGATCGCGCGCCCGGCGAGGATCGAGCAGGCGATGAGCCCCCCCATGGTGAGGTCGCGCGTCGCGATCAGGTGCACGCCCACGATCACCACGCCCGCATAGGAAATCTGCCCCGCGGTGGTCGCGGTGGTGATGCCGATGGTGCCGATCAGGCGCTGGCGAAGCGACACGTCGCTATGCTGCTCGACCGACCGGTTCCAGCGTCCGGCCAGAAGGGGCCCGGCGCCGACCGCCTTCACCGTCTCGAGCCCGCCCACCGTTTCGACCAGCACCGATTGCTTGACGAGGCCTTCGCCCATCGACTTGCTGGTGAGGCGCTGAAGCGTCGGCTGAGTGAGGAGCGCCGTTCCGACGACGAGCGGGATCATTAGAGCCGGCACCAGCACCACGATGCCGCCGATCATCCAGACTACAAGCAGCGTCACCAGGATGAAGGGCACGTCGACCAAGGCCGTCATGGTCGCGGACGCAAAGAAGTCGCGCAGGGCTTCCAGCTCGCGCATGATGCCGGTCAGCGAACCCGTCGAGCCCTTCTTGAGATTGAGGCGGATGGCGAGCAGGCGTCCGAACAAGGTCTCGCCCACCTCCCGGTCGATCTGCGCCCCGGCGATGTCGACGAAATAAGCGCGCAGCAGGCGCAGCACGAAATCGAAGATGATGATGATCGCAAGGCCGATCGAAAGGGCGACCAGCGAGGACATCGCGTTGTTGGGAACGACGCGGTCGTAGACCGTCATCGTGAACATCGCCGAAAGGAGGCCGAAGACGTTGATCAAAGCGGCCGCCACGGCGACCTTTGTGTAAATGCCCTTGTTGCGCATCATCGGCGCGAACAGCCACGGCGCGAAGCGGGACTTCTCGGCAGGAATGGGGTTTTCGGGGGTCACCGGGGCATTGCTGATCATGTGTCGGGCGTCCCGTCGATCGCGAGCGCTTCGAGCAGCCGGCCGGTCCTCGACAGGAGGACGTAGCGGGCGGCGTCGAGCTCGGAGATCGCTTCGATATAGGCGGCGGCCGCCTGGAAATAGGTGTCTTCGGCGGCGACCACGTCGAACAGCGAGCCGCGCGCGACACGGAAGCGTTCCACGATCACGTCGCGCGAGCGCCGCGCGGCCGTGTAGCTCGCCTCCAGCGCGGTCAATTGCGCCTCGAGAGCCCGCACGTCCGACCATGCGATGGACGCGTCGCGGGCGGCTTCCTCGCGCACCCGGTCGGCACGGGCGACGCTCGCTTCCGCGCGGGCGGACAGCTGGTTGGCACGGGAATCGACGCCGCCGAACAGGCGCTGCCGGATCGCGACGCGGCCGCGAATGTCGTAGTCGCGCTCCGTTTCGAACACGCCGTAGCGGCCGGCATCCACGCCGACGGTGACTTGCGGAAGGCGGTCGGCGCGGGCGGCGCGCGCCTCCTGCCGGGCCGATTCCGCGAGCCGCTCGGCGGCCTGAACGGCGGGCGCCCGCGCGCTCATCGAGGCGGCGGCTTCGCGCGACGAGACTTCGCCGACGGGCGGGGCCGGAGCGCGGCCGACGCCTTCGGGTGCCGGCGTTCCGGCAAGCTCGCCGAAGCGCGATTCGGCATTGGCGAGCTGACGGCGGAATCTGGCCAGCCGCGTCTCGGCCGACGCGATATAGCTTTCGACCCGCGCCACGTCGCCTGGCGCCGACACGCCCGAGCGCACCCGCTCCTCGACGGACTCGCGAAGCGCGCGCTGGCTTTCGGCAAAGGTCTCGGTGAGCACGGTCAGCGCTCGGTAGGCGAAGATGTCGTACCAGGCGGCGATGGCGGCGAGTGCGACCCGATCGCTGGTGGCTTCCGCTTCCAAAGCGGCGGCGCGGAGGCGCGCGCCGGCGGCGGCGACGCGGCGGTCGCCGGCGCCGAAATCGAACAAGGTCTGGTTGACCGAAAGCAGCGCGTCGGTGCGCTGCTCGGGGCGCGAGCGCTCGATGATGTTCTGCTGGTCGTTCGAGAATTCGCGCGCGATGACTCGATAGGAGGTGACCGTCGCGTCGGCGGACGGACGCTGACGCTCGCGCGCTTCGGCGAGAACGGCGCGCGCTTCGTCCGTCACCGCTTCCTGCTCCAGGCGGGCCGGGTGGCGTTCAACCGTTGCCGCGATGATCTCGCGAAACTCCTCGAAGCGGGCGCGGCTGGCGCCGAGCTGCAGGATCGGGTCGTTCGCGACATCGACGCGGAGCGGATCGCGGCTGGGCTCGGCCAGCCCGCTTTGCTGCGGCGGACCCTGCACGCTCTGGGCCGCGACTTGCGCAGACGCGACTTCGCCCGCGCTCAAAGCGAGCGCGATCGCAAATGCCAGACCGGTCTGAAGCCTCCCCACGGCGCACGGCCTAACGTGGGCAAGGCCGGAAAACCAGACTCATATTGCGCCGCCAACCGTTTGGGCGCACATTTCGTCGCGAAATCAGCTTCTTGGCGCGCCGAGAGCGCTTTCCGCCAAGGCCAGCGCCCGCGGATCGTCGACATCGAGCCACCATCGCGCGCCGATATCGTGCACCCGTGCTGCCCCCTCGTCGGCGAGCACCTGCACGCCTTCCGAAAGGCTCCCAGCCCCGCCATGCGCCACCGCATGCTGGATCGCCTCGATCAGCGCCGGTCCGGCGCGAAACAGCCCCGTGTCGATGCAATTATAGTCGGGGAGCGTCTTTCCGAGCCGAACGATGCGGCCATTCTCGTCGGCTTGGACCTTGGTCGCGTCGTCGAGGTCGATCAGCGGATTGTCCGTCCGGTAGTCGACCGCCAGCGTCAGCGCCGCTTTTTGCTCCGCCGCGATCAGCCCGGCCAGCATCTCCGGATCGAACAGGTGGTCGGACATGAGCAAGAGGAACTGCCGCTCCAGCTTGGCCGCAGCGGCGAGCACCGAAAGGCCGTTCGGCCGCTCCCAGTCGTCGTTGCGGACGGTTTCGATTTCCAGCCCCTCGCGCGCCGCGAGTTCGGCCGCGAAAGCTTCGATCGGTTCGGGCGAATAGCCGGTCACGATCAGGAAGCGCGTCGCCCCGCCCGAACGCGCGCGTTCGACGATATGCTCGATGAGCGGCCGCTCGGCGATCCGGGCGAGCGGCTTCGAGGCGGCGCGCGACCTGAGCCGGCTGCCCAGCCCGGCGGCGATGATGAGACATTGCATGCTGGGAAAGGCGGCTAGCGCTCCGGCGGCGCCGCGGCAAGCGCGCACCCGGGACCCGCGTCCGCGATGTTGCAAGCCGCCCCCGCTCCGGTGCAAGAGCAAGGCCTAGCGAAAGGGGTGCGGGGAAGTGGCGAGTCACGCGGGCAATGGCGGCAGCGCAGCGGGGGGCGGTCGCCGCCTCCCTCCGGCCAAGCCGCGCGAGCTCGAGGACCTGCTCAATCGGCGCCTGTTCCACCCGATCTCCCGCCGCTTGGCCGTTCTCCTTTCCTACACGCCCGTGTCGCCCAACATGGTCTCGGTGACCGGCGCGCTGCTGGTGATCGCGGCCGGCGCGCTTTATTCCTTTGGCGGCGATGGCACGGGCGTGATCCTTCTCGCCTTTACCCTGCATCTGCTCTGGCATGTGGTGGACGGCGCCGACGGCGATCTCGCCCGCCTCACCGGCAAGGCCTCTCCGGTCGGCGAAATGGTCGACGGGATGTGCGACTATCTCAGCCACGCCCTCATCTACTTGTTTCTCGCCATCCACCTCGCCGACTGGATCGGCTGGTGGGCCTATGCGCTCGGCTGGGCCGCGGGCCTGTCGCGCGTCGCCCAGGCGAACCATGCCGAAAGCCAGCGCCGCATCTATCTCTGGCGTGCCTACGGCGTGCCCTGGATCAAGCAGAGCCGCGCCGAGGATGACGGCCTGATCCGCCGCAAGACGCTCCTCGCCCGCCTGTCCGGCGCCTATGTCTGGCTCGCCGACCGGCTCAGCCCCGCCTCGCCCGTCCTCGACCGTGCCGCCGAAGCCGCCGCGCGCGACGCGGGCGCCCGCGCCCGCTTCACGCGCCTTTCCCGCCGGACCTTCCGCACGCCGCTCTTCATCCAGTCGTGCCTCGGCTCCAACCCGCGCACCCTCCTCCTCGCGCTCAGCATGGCGTTCGGCTCCCCCTTGTGGTTCTTCCTGATGGAGGTCACCGCGCTGAACCTCCTTCTCTGGGTGTCCATCCGCCGCCAGCATGCCGCGAACCGCGCGCTCGAGGCCAGGCTGGCAGGCTGACCGACGTCACAAAAGTGTCGCATGGGAGTCTCGCGCGCGTCACTGCGCTTTCTTAAAGCCGACGGCGAAACGTCACCGCGGAGATCGAAACGATGAGCCTCGCCGCAGCCGCACTCCTCCTTGCGGTCGCCGCGCCCGCGCAGCCCCCGGCGCCGGAGCCGCAGCCCGCCGCCGCACCCGCGTCCCCGCCCCCGCGCAACACCGGCACCCAGTTCCGCGGCGCGCCCAAGCTCGAGTTCGGCGACTTTTCGATCAAGCCGCGCGGCCGCATTCAATATGATGTCGGCCACATCTCGCGCCCAAACGGCGTGGCCGCCCCGGATCTGGGCTCCGGCGACGAGCTGCGCCGCTTCCGGGTGGGCGTCGAAGGCGACCTTCCCGGCAATCTCGGCTACGTCTTCGAAATCGACCTCGCGCCCGAGACGGTCGAGATCACCGACGCCAACCTCACCTGGGAACCGGCCGAGGGCGCGACGATCACGCTCGGACAGCACAACAATTTCCAGTCGCTCGAAGAGCTGACCAGTTCCCGCTTCACCAGCTTCATCGAGCGCGCGGCCTTCACCGACGCGTTCAACTTCGAGCGCCGCGTCGGCCTCTCCGCCAGCTACGGCGCCGGCCCGCTGCTCCTCCAGGGCGGCCTCTTCCTCGACAATATCCACGACCTCGACGAGGACGGGAACGACAGCCGCGGCGGAGACCTGCGCATCGTCTACGCACCCAAAAGCGGCGACACCCAGCTCCATTTCGGCGCCTCCGGGCACTACCGCAGCAACGGCGACCTCTTCGACGCCGGCGCCACCACCCGCTACCGCCAGCGCCCGCTGGTCCACTTCACCGACACCCGCTTCATCGCGACCCCGGCTCTGCGCGTACAGGACGAGACGAGCTGGGGCCTCGAAGCCGCGCTGATCCGCGGCCCCTTCCACGCGGTCGCGGAAACCCACTGGCTGCGGGCCGACACGCCGAACGGTGCCCGCACCTTCTTCGGCGGCTATGCCGAAGCCGGCGTCTACCTCACGCGCGGCGACACGCGCGGCTACCGCAAGGGCCGCTTCGACCGCACGATCGTCACCCGCCCCGTCCTCGGCGGCGACAGTGCCGGCATCGGCGCCGTCCAGTTCAACCTCCGCTACGACCGCCTGGACCTGAATTCCGGCCCCGTCACCGGCGGCACCCAGGACGGCTACCAGGCCTCCCTCATCTGGATTCCGCAAAGCTACATCCGCTTCATGCTCAATGCCGCGCATTTGCGGTATGACGATGCGAGGATTCCGGCGGCGGGCGGCGACCGCAGC
>DASVQT010000068.1:0-32425 GCA_036388975.1 Allosphingosinicella sp.
CCGCCCGTCCAGCTCGAAGCCCTCGCCGCCGCCCTCCCCGCCGCCGAGCTCCACATCCTTCCCTGCCTCTACGGCCACGACATGTTCCTGAAGGAGCCCGCGCGCATCGCCCCGCTTCTGTCCCGCTTCCTGGAGGCCCGATGACCCGCCGCCCCGCCGCCTGCCGCCCGGACTCCACCGTCACCGCCGCCGCCCGCCCGTCCTGGGACCCGGCCTACGGCGCCGTCTCGCCCCCGCTCTGGACCTCCGACACCTTTCGCTGGGACGATCCGGAGCAAAAGCCGGGCTACGATTACAGCCGCACCGTCAGCCCCAATCGCGACATGCTGATCGAGGTCCTCGCAGAACTCGAAGGCGCCGCGGGGGGAGTCGTCACCGGCTCCGGCCAGTCCGCCGCTTTGCTCGCCCTCCTGCTCCTCCCAGCCGGCGCCCTCGTCGTCGCCCCGCACGATTGCTACGGCGGCACCTGGCGCCTGATCAGCGGCATGGAAGCCGAGGGACGCCTCCGCGCCCGCTTCGTCGACATGCGCGACGAACAGGCCTTCGCCGCAGCGCTGGCGGAGGAGCCCGCCCTCGTCTGGCTCGAAACGCCCAGCAACCCGCTCCTCAGGCTCACCGACATCGCCCGCAGCGCCGCGCTCGCGAGGGCGGCCGGCGCCCTGACGCTGGCCGACAACACCCTCCCCACACCCTGCCGCCAGCGCCCGCTCGCTCTGGGCTGCGACCTCGTCCTCCATTCCACCACCAAGGCCCTGAACGGCCACGGCGACGTCATCGGCGGCGCCCTCCTCGCCTCGGACCCGGCCCTGATCGAACGCCTCGCCTGGTGGAGCAACGCCGCGGGCCTCAACGCCTCCGCCCACGACAGCTGGCAAACGATGAGGGGCCTCAGAACCCTTCCCCTGCGAGTCGACCGTGCCGAAGCAAACGCGATAAAGATCGCCGACTACCTCGCCGCCCACGAGAAAGTGGCCCAAGTCTTCTACCCTGGCCTGCCCACCCACGAAGACCACGCCTTGGCCCAACGCCAGCAATCCGGCCCCGGCACCATGCTAAGCTTCCGCCTCGCCGCCGGCCCCGAGTCCGTAGCCCCCTTTCTCCAACGCCTGACCCTCATCACCCTCGCCTCCTCTCTCGGAGGCCTGAGCACCCTAATCTGCCAACCCAGCACCATGACCCACCGCGGCATGCCGCCGGAAGCCCAGTCGGCGGCGGGAATCGCGCCAACGCTGCTGCGCCTCTCCATCGGCATTGAAGACCCGCAGGATCTCACCGACGACCTTGAAGCCGCGCTCGGGTGAGGTCACCTGCGGTCGGCAAGCAATCGCTTAAGTCGAACCATACCCGAACTGCAGAATTGCTTTGATCCGGCCCTACACATACAGGAGAAGGTTTGCGAGGGCAGAGGACGCAAGAGTGGCACCTGATAAAGCACGACAAGGCTTCGTGGATCGGCTTTACTCCTCGCCGGTGTACCGTGTCGGTACCCTGCTGGGTCTCGCAGTAGCTTTGATCACCGCTCCGTTGGCTCTACCCCCGGTTCAAGACGCATTGTTCAAGGACGTTGAACTCACGATCCATGTTGAGCGAGAGACACCCGCAATCAACGTGAACCAAAGCTTCCCAGAATTGTCAGTATTCTACCGTGGCAGAAATCTGACGGCGGAGAATGTAAGCCTAGCTGTCACTCGTGTTCGCATAACCAATTCGGGTGACGTGGGGATAACAGACGCTAATATCTCGCGTACCGATCCGTTGGGATTACGGATAGGCAATGGGAGGATAGTCGGCGTCTTCAATGCACAAGCTTCTTCAAGCCACCTTCTTAGGTTGGCAACCCCTCAAACGCGTCACAATGAGGTGAAACTACCAACCAACATCATAATGGACCCTCGTGACTACGTCCAGTTCGACGTCGTTCTGCTGAAGCGGAGTGGCGATCGCTTATCCTTTGAGCCGTTAGGCAAGGTGCAGGGTCTCCACGAGATTATCATTGATCAGCACGATCCTTCTAGTCAAACTGAGCCATTCATATGGCGTGCACTCGGTGGTGGCGCCGATATTCAGATCACGCGCTTGATAGCCTACTTCGTTTTCGGCTTGATAGTTATTGTGTTCGTCGTGAGCATTGTCGTTCAATTCGGGGAAATTAAGTCCCGGATGCGCCGCCGACGTAGGAAGAAACTCGCAGCTAGGGTCCGGACGCTGCTATCGGATGCCGACGCCGAGCTGTGGGCAATCGTTTCGAACCTGTATGTCCGGAACGGGATCAGCGGCCTTAAGAGCCTCGAGCGGCACCTCAACCGGCGCGAGGGACCCCCAAGTGGACGACACCTGCGGGCTGCGCCGCACATCGATCCACCAACAGCCCCGCCGCGAAAAGGTGAGTCGAAGCCTAGATACATCAACAAAGCACTTGACCGCTCGCTCGGAGAGTGGGCTATCGGCGACTACATAATGGAAGTTGCGGCGACAGTGGATGTCGACCTCACTAAAACATCGACGAGGGAATCCACCCTTGATCTTATACAAAAGTTCGAACGACGAGTAGAAGAAGTTGCTGCAGAGTCTGGCATCAGGCCTGAGGCTCTTGAAAAGGCAGCTCAGGACTTTTCTCAAGAGCTTGTCCAAGAAGTGGCTTACGAGCAAATGATCAAGGAAACCGCACACCGCCGGCCATCAAACGACCAGAGAGACAAGACATGATGGATGAAAATCCTGCGACGCCGTCAGATGCGACCGATGTACCAAGTGGCGCGGCCACGGAGCAAGTTGACGAAACACCTGAAGGAACCGATTGGCTTCTCAAGACCTTTGTAGAAGAAGCAAATGCGAGGAAGGGTGACTTTTTTAGCATAACATTATCTGTTGGTGGATCTGTCGTTGCCGGCACACTCGTTGGCGTATCAGAGTACTTCAGGGCTATAGCAAAATCATTTTATAGCGACGATGAAACTCCGGAGGAAGGTACGTGGGCGTCTTGGTTACTTGAAGCAGCCAAAGATGCGGACGATTTCATTGATGAGGATCCCGAGCGCACACCCCCAGCAAGATATATCCATCTGCGAGACGCTCGCATCCACGCGCATGGTCAGCGCCCTCTGCCAACTAACGAAGGCGTATGGTGGCGCGGCAAGCTGTCTTCTGTTGACGGTTTCTGGATCGGGCGGTTGCGAGTTCCGGGTGAGGATTGAAGGCTGACGATAGCCGGCATCCGACTTTTGATTTCAAGCCGCGAAAAACGGATAAGGCGACACCGTCTTCTGCAACTCACTCAGCGCCAGCGTCCGCCCCGCCGGCGCCGCCGCCCTCTGCGGACATTTCTGCCTCGGGCATAGGGCGCAGGCCGGGCCGATCGGGGTGACGTAGGGGCGGGCGAGGTCCTGGCCGTCGGCGTAGACGATCTTGGCGGCGTGTTGGAGGTCGCAGCCGAGGCCGATCGCGAGCTGGCTGCTTTCGCGCGGATCGAAGCGGACGGCGCGGTCGACGGTGCGGCTGACGGTGAAGTAGCGCGCGCCGTCGGGCGTTTCGACGATCTGGGTGGCGACCCGGCCGGGCGTCTGGAAGGCGGCGTGGAGGTTCCAGCGCGGGCAGGTGCCGCCGAAGCGCGAGAAGGGGAAGCTTTCGCCGGCGAAGCGCTTGGACACGTTCCCCGCCGCGTCGACGCGCAGCATGAAGAAGGGGATGCCGCGCGCGCCCGGCCGCGACAAGGTGGTGAGCCGGTGCGAGACCTGCTCGACGCTGGTCCCGAACTCGGCGCACAGCCGGTCGACGTCGTAGCGCGACCGCTCGGCGGCGGCGAGGAACGGCTGGTAGGGCATCAGCATCGCCGCCGCCGCATAGTTGCCGAGCGACATGTGGAGCAGGCGCCGGGTCGGCGTGTCCGGCGGCCCCGCCGCCTCGACCATGCGTTTGAGCAGCGGCGCCAGCTCCACCATGGCGAGATGGTAGGCCGCGCCGAAGGTCCGGCTTTCGGGGCGGAGCAGCGACGACAGCATCAGCCGCTTGCGGTGCACGTCGTAGGCCTGGCTCGAGAAATCGAGCAATTCGGGCGGCACGATCCGCGTGCCGATGCCGAAGCCGTCCTTGAGCCGCCGCTTCAGCGCGTCGAAGGCGGCATGCGGCTCGCCGAGCGCGCCCGCCAGCGTCTCGGCGGCCTCCTCGATATCGGGAAAATGGTTGCGCTGGGCCCCGATATGGTCGCGCACCCAAATTTCCGGCGTCACCTGCCGGCCGCCCCCCTCCGCGGCTTCGCCCTCCGCCGGCTGCCGCCGCCGCTCGACAAGGGCCGCATAAAGCCGCGCCACCGCATCGGCGATGGACGGGCTGTGGTCGGCGAGATCAACCAGCTCGTAGCGGGCGATTCTCATGTCCGCGAACAGCGGGTCGGCGAAAATCTCGGCCAGCGCGTCCGGCCCGACCGCTTCGCCTTCCGCCGCGAAGGTCTTCAAATCGATGTCGTAAACGTCGGCGAGGCGGAGCAGCACCTGCGCGGTCACCGGCCGCTGGTTGCGCTCGAGATGGTTGAGGTAGCTCGGGCTGATGCCGATCTCGGCCGCCATGGCGCTCTGGTTCACCCCCAGCTCGCGCCTGAGCCGCCGCAGCCGCCCGCCGAGATACAGCTTCCGCTCCGGCCTTTTCACAGGCGGAACATTGTCATAGCTTTACAATCCCCACAAGTCGCTTCGTGACACCTCGACCCTTTTCCGTGCAGCCAAGCGGCCGATCCACTGCTTTTCAGCTGTGACCTTCACGTGACCTTCGAGGCTGCCATGACCGACTTCACTTCCCTCATTCCCGCTCCCGCCGGCCGCTTCGACGGCATCCGCCGGCCCTATTCGCCGGCCGAAGTGGAGCGCCTGCGCGGCTCCGTGGCTGTCGAGTACAGCCTCGCCCGCCGCGGCGCCGAGCGGCTCTGGTCGCTGCTCCACGCGGAGCCCTATATCAACGCGCTCGGCGCCGTGACCGGCAACCAGGCGATGCAGCAGGTCCGCGCGGGCCTCCAAGCCATCTACCTCAGCGGCTGGCAGGTTGCGGCCGACGCCAACACGGCCGGCGCCATGTATCCGGACCAGTCGCTCTACCCCGCCAATGCCGGCCCCGAGCTTTGCCGCCGCATCAACCGCACCCTCCAGCGCGCCGACCAGATCGAGCATGCCGAAGGCGGCGGCGCCACTCGCGACTGGTTCGTGCCGATCGTCGCCGACGCGGAGGCCGGCTTCGGCGGGCCCTTGAACTGCTTCGAGATCATGAAGGCCTATATCGAAGCCGGCGCCGCGGGCGTTCATTTCGAGGACCAGCTCGCCGCCGAGAAGAAGTGCGGCCACCTCGGCGGCAAGGTGCTGATCCCGACCCAGGCACATATCCGCAACCTCGACGCCGCCCGCCTCGCCGCCGACGTTTGCGGCGTGCCGACCATCCTCGTTGCCCGCACCGATGCGGAAAGCGCGAAGCTCATCACCTCCGACGTCGACGAGCGCGACCGTCCCTTCCTCACCGGCGAGCGCACGCCCGAAGGCTTCTTCCGCCTCCAGGACGGCACCGGCATCGACCATTGCATCGCCCGCGGCCTCGCCTTCGCGCCCCATGCCGACCTCCTCTGGTGGGAAACGAGCCGCCCGAATCTCGAGGAGGCGAAGCGCTTCGCCGAGGCGATCCAGCGCGAGCATCCGGGCAAGCTCATGGCCTATAATTGCTCGCCCAGCTTCAACTGGGAGGCGAAGCTGGACAAGGACACGATCGCCCGCTTCCAGCGCGAGCTCGGCGCCATGGGCTACAAATTCCAGTTCGTCACGCTGGCGGGCTTCCACAGCCTCAACCACGGCATGTTCGAGCTGGCGCGCGGCTACAAGGAACGCGGCATGGCGGCCTATTCCGAGCTCCAGCAGGCCGAATTCGCCAGCGAAGCCCATGGCTACACCGCAACCCGCCACCAGCGCGAAGTCGGCACCGGCTATTTCGACCTCGTCGCCGAAACGCTCTCCGGCGGCCAGTCCTCCACGGTGGCGCTGGGTGAATCCACCGAAGCCGAACAGTTCATCACCGCCATCGCGGCCGAATGAGGAGACAGGACATGACCAAGCGTTTCTGGGTGATCGGCGGCGAATATGAAGGGCCGGACTTCCGCGCCCTCGTCCCCGGCACGGAGAAGATGGCCGGGCCGTTCGAATGCGAGCGCAAGGCGCGCACCGAATGGACCCGCCTCACCTGCCGCCCCGAAGGCACGAGTGCGACGACCCGCTATTCGATCGCGTCCGAACGCATCCACTGAGCCCGCGGGCTGGACGGGAGACAGACGGTGGCGCAAGCGGCGGCCCTGATGACGCACGATTTTGAAACGCCGCCGCTCGCGGTCGATCCCCTCCTTCGCCGCTTGATCGACGAGGAAGCGCTGCCGGGCACGGGTCTCGAGCCCGCCGCCTTCTGGGCGGGCTTCGAAGCTTTGCTGCGCGAGCTCACGCCGGAGAACGAGCGCCTCCTCGCTCGCCGCGACGCGCTTCAGGCGCAGATCGACGCGCGCAACCAAGGCCTCGCCGGCCGCGTCCCCACCCCGGAGGAAGAGGAAGGCTTCCTTCGCGAGATCGGCTATCTGGTCGATCCCCCTGCGCCCTTCACCATCGGCACGGCCGGCATCGACGATGAAGTGGCGCGCATCGCCGGCCCGCAGCTCGTCGTGCCCGTCAACAACGCCCGCTACGCGATCAACGCCGCCAACGCGCGCTGGGGCAGCCTCTACGACGCCCTTTACGGCACCGATGCCCTCGGCGACCTCCCGCCGCCCGGCGGCTACGATCCCGAGCGCGGCGCCCGAGTCGTTTCCTGGGGCCGCGCCTTTCTCGACGAGATCGCCCCGCTGACCGGCGGCAGCCATGCGGACGTGACTCGCTACGAGATCACTGGCGACCGCCTGGTCACCAATTGCGGTGCCCTGGCCGATCCGTCTCTGCTCGCCGGCTGGGCGGAGGGCAGGATCCTCCTCCGCCACAACGACCTCCACGTCGAGATCGTACTCGACCCCGCCCATCCGATCGGCCGAGAGGACCGCGCGGGCGTCGCCGACATCGTCCTCGAATCCGCCCTCACCGCCATCATGGACTGCGAGGATTCGGTCGCGGCGGTGGATGCGGAGGAGAAGGTCGGGGTCTACCGCAATTGGCTCGGGCTGATGAAGGGGGACCTTTCCGCCCGCTTTGCTCGCGGCGGCAAGGAGGTCGACCGCCGCCTCGCCCCCGACCGCACCTACGCCGCGCCAGGCGGCGCCGCGCTGACGCTTAAGGGCCGCGCCCTGCTCCTCGTCCGCAACGTCGGTCACCTCATGACCAACCCAATGATGCGCCTCGGCGGCAAGGAGGTGCATGAAGGCCTCGCCGACGCGGTGATCACGTCGCTCTGCGCCCTTCACGCCGGCCGCGGCCGTCCGATCTACATCGTGAAGCCCAAGTTGCACGGGCCGGAGGAGGCTGCCTTCGCGGACCGCCTCTTCGACTGCACGGAAGACCTGCTCGGCCTGCCGCGCCACACGATCCGGATCGGCGTCATGGACGAGGAACGGCGCACCTCCTTGAACCTCGCCGCCGTGATCCACGCGGTGAAGGACCGGGTCGCCTTCATCAACACCGGCTTCCTCGATAGGACCGGCGACGAGATCCACACGGCGATGCGGCTCGGCCCCGCCATCCGCAAGGCGGAGATGAAGGCTGCGCCCTGGTTCGCCGCCTATGAGAACAACAATGTGGACGTCGGGCTCGCCTGCGGCTTTGCGGGCCGCGCGCAGATCGGCAAGGGCATGTGGGCGATGCCGGACCGCATGGCGGACATGCTCGCGCAGAAAGGCGCCCAGCCGCTCGCCGGCGCGACCACTGCCTGGGTGCCCTCCCCCACCGCCGCGACGCTCCACGCCGTCCATTATCACCGCGTCGACGTCGCCGCGCGCCAGCGGGTGCTC
This sequence comes from Allosphingosinicella sp., assembly GCA_036388975.1. Classification (GTDB taxonomy): domain Bacteria; phylum Pseudomonadota; class Alphaproteobacteria; order Sphingomonadales; family Sphingomonadaceae; genus Allosphingosinicella. Next base: position 7,946 of record DASVQT010000068.1, read on the forward strand.
GCGAAGCGCGCGCCGGTCCGGGCGCGAGACATGATGGCGATTCCCGTTGCCGCTGCGTCGCATTGGACTGCGGCGGAGGTGCAGGAGGAACTCGACAACAACGTCCAGGGCATACTCGGCTACGTCGTCCGCTGGATCGAGCAGGGGGTCGGCTGCTCCAAGGTGCCGGACATCCACGACGTCGGCCTGATGGAAGACCGCGCCACCTGCCGCATCTCCAGCCAGCATATCGCCAACTGGCTGCTCCACGCCGTCGTGACGGAAAGGCAGGTCCGCGAAGCGCTCGTGCGCATGGCCGAGATCGTGGACCGGCAGAATGAGGGGGACCCGCACTACCGCCCGATGCTGCCGCACACGGAAGACAGCCTCGCCTTTGCCGCCGCCTCGGCGCTGATCTTCGAAGGCGCGGCGCAGCCCTCCGGCTACACCGAGCCTTTGCTCCACGTCCACCGCCTGAAGCTGAAGTCCGCGCTCAGCGGTTGAGCAGCACTTCCGACACGTGCCGCTTGCCGCCGGTGCGGCCGAGCTGCACGAACACGTCCACCGTCTGCTTCACATAATGGTGTACGTCCTCGCGGCTGAGCCGCGTGCCCGTCTGCAGGACGAGCAAGGCGACCTGCTCCACCGCCCCTTCCGCGCTGTCGGAATGCACCGTCGTCATCGATCCTGGGTGGCCCGTATTAACCGCGCGTAGAAAGGCGAAGGCCTCCTCGCCGCGCAGCTCGCCGAGGATGATCCGGTCCGGCCGCATGCGCAGCGACGCGGCGACGAGGTCGTTCGCGCTGACATGCGCTTCGCCGAGCGCGCTCCTCGCCGCCAGCATACCGACCGCATTGGAATGCCGCATGGTAAGCTCGGGCGTATCCTCGATGAAGATCAGCCGCTCGTCCGTCGAGATCTCCCGGATCAAGGCATTCAGGAACGTCGTCTTCCCGGTCGACGTGCCGCCCGACACCAGGATGTTGCGCCGCGCCTTCACCGCCGCGGCGAGCATGCCGGCGATGTCGCCGGCGTCGAGCAGCGCCTTCAGCTGCGCGTCCGTGCCGCTCCGGTCGAGCCGGGTCCGGACAGACGTCTCCGCCATCGCCCCGCTCGCCACATAGTCCGAAAGCGTCAGGTCCGGCTCGACATGCTTGCGGATCGCCAGCGCCAGCGGACCCCGCGTCGCCGGCGGGCCGATGACCTGGACGCGGGCGCCGTCGGGGAGCGTCGCCGAAAGCAAAGGATGCTCGCGGCTGATCCCCTGGTGCGACAACGCCGCGATCTGGCGGGCGAGGCGGCCGAGCGTGGCCTCGTCGAGCTCCGGCGCCTCGATCCGCTCGATCGCGCCGCCGGTCGTCTCGATCCAGATCTCGCGCGGCTTGTTGATGTAGATGTCGGTGACGTCCGGCCGCGCCAGCACGCCGGCGAGCGGCGCGAGATAGGAGCGCAGGTAAAGGCCGGATTCGCCCGCCGCCGCACCCGCGCTCACCGTCACCGGCGCCGCTCCGATCCGGTGAAATCGAGATCGCGCGCAACGAACACGCTGATGCTCGCGCCGGGGCGGACGGTGAGCGTCGGCGGAATGTCGGCCGGCTGCAGGCCCTGGCTCAAACCGCCCGAGCCGCCCGGAAGCACCACGAGCGGCGACTTGGCGGCCCCCGCCGCGAGAGTGAGGCCGAGATCGACGGTGGAGCGCAGCAGCGCACCCGCGAAGCGCTGGAAGAAGTGGGTGTTGACGTCCGCCCTTATGCCGCCGCGGCCGAGCGTGTCCGTCGACGGCGAGCCGATCGCGATCGTCACTCCGTCCGGCCGGATCAGCCGGAACCAGGTGACCAGCGCGCGGCGCTGCCCGGGCCGCGCGTCCGAGCGGTACTCGCCGACCAGGCGGCTGCCCCGCGGGATGAGCACCCGGCGGCCGTCGAAGCCCCGGATATCGCGCGACACGATGGCGCGGGCCAGGCCGGGCCGGTTCGAATTGAAGGCCGTTTCCATGACGGCCGGGATCAGCGTGCCCTGCGGAACGGTGGTGGTGCGGTTGGCGAGGCTGCCGGCGCGCGCCCGGTTGCCCGCGATCGTCGGCGCGCCGCCGGTCGCGGCTGCGGGAACGTCGCCGCCCGCCGCGGCGCCGCCTGCCGCCGCGGGTCCGGCACTCCCGGCCGTGGTGTCGATGACGAGCGCGGGCTCACCGGTGACGCGCGGGGCGGGGTTCTGCTGGATTTGCGGCTGCGGCTGCACGGGCTGGGGCACGTAGACGATCTGCGGCTGCACCTGCGCGGGAGGGCGGTAGCGCGGCGCTGCGGGCGGCGCGGACGGCCCGACGATCTGCGGCTGCGGCTGGGGCTGGATGAGATATTGCTGCGGCTGCGGCGGTGCCTGGACCGGTGCCGGCAGGACCAAAGGCGGCGCGGGCGCAGCCGTTCCCGCCGCCACCGGCGCCGTTTGCGCGACCTCGGTGCGCGCGAGGCGGCGCGAATTCAGGATCGCGAACAGGATCGCAAAGGCCAGCAGGCCCAACAGGACCAGCACCCAGGCCGGAAGCCCCTGCCGCGGCAGGGCCACGACCGGGCGGACGCCGTCTTCCGCCGGCGATGGCGCAAGGGTGCGCGGATCGGGCGAGGACGGGCCGGGCGCGAGCGCCATCAGCGGCGCGCCTGGCGGGCCGGCCGCTGCCGCACCCGCACCGCCCGCGCCGTCTCACGGTCGATCCGGAAGACGAGGCGCGGCAGCACCGCGTCGATCACATAAACGTCGTCGCGCATCATGCCGTTCACCAGCGTTTCCTCGCCATTCTCGCGCACGCCGTAGACGGCCGGGATCGGGCGGTCGGCCGGCCATTCGATGTAGGTGTGCCGGCCGTCGTCGCCGATCCGGCTCGGCTGCAGCGCGCGGGCGCCGCTCACCCGGTAGCGGCCGTCTACCGGGGCTTCCGCTTCGGCCGCGTCGCCGTCCTCGCCCCCGCCTTCGCCGGTCCGCTCGCCGTCCGGATAGTTGAAGCGCACGGTATAGGCCATGTCGGGCGACGGGCTCATCAGCGGCACGAGATCGATGGCGTAGAGCCGCGCGTTGGTGATCACCGTCATGTTGGTGGTGACGCCAGACTGGAGCGGCTTGATGAACAATCGGTCGCCGCGCCGGTTGGCGGTGACCTGCCAGGCGGAGCTGTCGCCCAGCGCGACATTCTCGATCTGCTCGTCGGGCGCGAGTTCGACGGTGAGCTGATAGCCGGCCGCCACTTCCAGGATGACGACCTGGTCGGCGGCATAATCGATCGTCTGGAGACGCCGGTCGCCCGCACCCGGCTGCGGCCGGACCTGCGCCGAAGCGGGAACAGCGCCCCATGCGGCGGCGGCGAAGGCGAGAAGGAGGGAGAGCCTCACAGTTCGACTTCCGGCTGGGGCGGCGGCTGGTTGCGCTGCGGCTGCGGCGCCTGCTGCGGCGGCACCACGGCCTGCGGGCGCTGGACGCCGGGCGCGACGACGGTCGGCTGCCCGCCCGGCTGCGGCACGGCCAATCCGGGCTGCGCCGGCTGGACGGGCTCCGGCGGCGGCGGCAGGGCTTCCTGGCTCTTGCGATAGCGGGTCACCTGGAAGCCGAGCGGATTGGTGAACCGGTCCTCCTGCCGCATCGGCTCCGCGGTGAACTGATATTCCACCGTCGCCACCCAGGCGCCGAGCGAGGTCACCTGCCCGCCGGGCGCGCGAAGGCGGGTTTCGAAGCGCACGGCGGCGCGGTTGCGGCTTTCGGGAAGCACGCTGCGGACGAAGGTCTCGACCGAAGCGCCGCGCGGGTAGCGCACCAGCGGGCTTTGCGGATTGCTGGCCTGCATGCCCGCCATATATTCGCTGCGCGCATTGCCGGCCGACCACAAGGTGACGTGCCGGTAGGCGGACTGCACCGTCGAAACGTCGAAGCTTTCCCGCTGCACGACATATTGCACCAGAAGAGACTGCGTCAGCGCGCTATCCGCGGAGATGCGCTGCTCCTCCAGCGGGCGGATCGCCTGAACGAAGCCGGTGTTGCGGTCGACCAGGAGGGTGACGACCCGCTCGGTCTTGAGCGGCACGAGGAGAACGAGCACGAGCGCCAGGAGCATCGCCACCGCGCAGGCGCCGGCCGCCACCATCCACGCGACCTTGCGGGACTTGCGCAGCTCCTGCTGCCGGTCTCCGGACCAGCTCTCCGCTTCCTTGTAATAAGCGTCGAGCGATTCACGCGATCTCTTGTTCATCTGGTCCTGTCCCGCCTCTGGGCGCCGCTCGAAACGCGGCCGCGGGTCCTGCGCCGGCCGCTCTGGCCGAGCGGCATAACCGGCGCGGGCGCGCCGCCGTCACGTCCCGCCGCCGCGGCGACGCCGACCGAGGCGAGCGGCGTCGCGGGCGGCGGAGGCGCGAAGGACTCGCGCCGCTGGGTGGCCGCCACTGCCTCGGCGATGGCGACGGCGCGGCTGCGATCCTCGGCCTGCGCGGCGCCTCCGCCTGCCGCCGCACCGGCCGCGCCGGCCGCACCCGCGACCGCCGGCTGGAAGCCGGTCGCGCGCAGCGATTCGACGAGCCTCACCGAAGCGGTGCGCACCGCCATCGGAATTCGGAAGCTGTAGGCGAGCCTGGCGGCGGCGATCAGCACGGCCACGAGCACGAGGGCGAAGACCAGCGTCATGACGAGAAGCTCAACCGGCACGCTGGGCGTCGGGACGTCGGCCCGGCGCGTCGCGATCACCGTCGCCATCCACGGCTCCATGAGCGCGAGCTGGACGCCGAGAACGATGGACGTCCCGGCCGCGCCGAAGGCCGAGCCGGCAAGGCCCCTCACCCAGCCTTCGAACAGGCCGCGCGTCGCATCGAACAGCAGAAAAAGCGCAAACAACGGCCCAAGTGCGAGGAGGAGCCCGGCGACCAGCCGAACCGAGGCATAAGCGGCGATCGCGCCCGTCAGATACAGCGTCCGCGCCTGACCGAGCGTCTTGGCTTCCTCCGTCGGGTTCCAGCGCGGCCGCGACTGGAGATTCTCGAGGCGCCGGAGCTCCTGCTGCTGCTGCTCGGGAGTGAGCGTTTCGGTGGCGCCGACGATCGTCTCGGTCGCCGGCGGGCGCCCGGCACCGATCACCGTCAATTCGGCCAGCATGTCGTCCACGCTTTGGAGGCGGATCGCGATGCCGCCGTCGGAGCCCGGAAGCCCCGCCGGGCGGCCGATGCTGCCGGCGAGCTCGGCCGGGCCGCGCAGCGTCACGTCGTAGACCAGGGTACGAAAGGCAGGCCAGCTCGTCGCGAGCATCAGAACGGCGCCGATCTTGACCGCCATCAAGGTGGCGTCGCGGGCGGTCGGAACCTCGCCGTAGAGAAGCCGGTAGCCGAACAGGCTGATGAAGATGGTGAGCACACCTGCGAGCGCCAGCGACACGGCGGAGCCGGGTTGGGCAAGCGCCGTCCAGCCGCCCTGTCCGATCGACTGGGCATGGCAGTCGACGGTCGCGAGGATGCGGCGCAGGAACTCGCCTTCCGGCAGAAAGGCAGGGCAGGCGCCGAACATCAGGCGCGCTCCAGCAGGCGCGGTATCCAGGCCTCCGGCTCGTCGCCCGTTTCCGCGCGGATCTCATCCAGGAGCCGAACGGTGCGCTCGCGCCCGGAGAGGATGGTGAGAATGTCCTTCTCGCCGCCCAGGTTCAGCCGCGCGACGACGCTGTCCGCGCCGTGCTTGACGAGAAAGCAGCGCGCGTCGTCGGGCAGCGCGCGGACGATCTCATATTCGTGCGGCGTCAGGCCGAAGCCGTCGACATAGTCCGCTTCCCGCGCCTTCGGATTCGCCATGAAGATCTGGGTCGCGGCCTGCTCGATGATGGCGCTCGCGATCTTGCTCTCCAGCGCGTCCTGCGCGCTTTGCGTGGCGAAGCCGACGATGCCGTTCCGTTTGCGGATCGTCTTTTCCCAATCCTTGATGCGGCGCACGAAGACGTCGTCGTCGAGCGCCTTCCAGCCTTCGTCGACGACGACGATGGCGGCCGTGCCGTCCAGCCGCTCCTCGACGCGGTGGAAGAGGTACATCATGGCCGGGCTTCGAAGCTGCGGATCGTCGAGAATCTGGGTCATGTCGAAGCCGACCGTGTCGGCCGCGAGGTCGGTCAGGTCGTCCTCATTGTCGAACAGCCAGGCATGCTCGCCCTCGCCCCACCAGGGCCGGAGACGCGAATAAAGGTCCGCGGCATGCGGGCGGTGGCCGCCGCGGAACAGCTCGGCGAGATGGCGCAGCCGCCGGTGGTGGCGCGGCTGGGCGAAGCTCGCGTCGAGCGCGTCCTTGATGCGGGCGATCTCGTCCGTGTCGCTTGCGCCGGCGAGAAGGGAGAGCCAATCGATCAGGAACTGGCGGTTGGCCGGCGTGTCGGCGAGCTGCAGCGGGTTGAGCCCCGACGCATTGCCGGGCCGCAGCACGTCGTAGCGCCCGCCGATCGCACGGATGAACAGCTCGGCGCCCCGGTCCTTGTCGAAGAAGATGATCCGCGGCCGGTATTTGCGCGCCTGGGCGAGGAGGAAGTTCAGCACCACCGTTTTGCCCGAACCGGACGGACCGATGACCGTGAAGTTGCCGAGGTCGCCCTGGTGGAAGTTGAAGTAATAAGGCCCCGCCGCCGTCGTCTCGAGCAGCGTCACCGCCTCGCCCCAATGATTGCCCTGCGCCGTGCCGATCGGGAAATTGTGGCTGGATGCGAAGGAGCCGAAATTCGCCGTCGAGATCAGCCCGCGCCGTGCGATATATTTGAAATTGCCGGGAAACTGCGCCCAGAAGGCCGGCTCCAGCCCGATCTCCTCGCGCACAGCGATGATGCCGAGATCGGCAAGCGCCGCCTGCACTTCCGCCGCGCCCTCGTCGACCCGCTCCGGGCTCTCGGCGCGGATTGCGATCGTCATGTGATGCTCGCCGAAGGCGGCGCGCCCGGCAGCGACATTGTCCTTGGCGCCGCTCAGTTCGGCGCGAAGGCTCAGCGCCTCGTCCTCGGCGGAGCGCATGCGGCGCAGCGCCAGATTCATGCCGGACAGAGCCTCGCGCCGCTCGACGAAGCCGAACGACTGGGACACCGTCATCTCGAACGGCAGCCGCATCAGATCGTCGAACATGCCGGGCTCGGTCTGACCCGGATAATCCTTGATCGAGATGATTGCCTGGAAGCTGCGCGGAGTCGCCCCTGCCCGCCCGAGCTCAACCGTTTCCTGGCCGAAGCTCACGCGGCGGTAGGGCAGATAATCGCCGAGATCCTGCTGCGGCAGGAGCACCGGCCGCATTTCGGCATTGTAGAGCGATGAAAGGAATTCGAGCGGCTCCGAACAGGGGCCGTGCGGCGTCTGATAGGCGCCGAGCAGGCGCGGGCCGTAGCTGCCCAGCGCCGCAAGGAGCGCGTCGCGCGCGGCGTCGAGCTGCTTCTTCTCGTACGCCGTGTTGGTCGCGGCCGGCAATGTCGCCCGGCCGAGCAGCGACCGCACCCGGTCCGCAATGCCGACCTTGCCCTGGAGGGGCCGGCGCACGAGCGTCAGGAACAGGTCGTTGACGTAGAGATGCTTGGTCGCGAGCCGGGTCTTCCAGGCCGTGTCGAGCGTGCGCGAGAAGCTGTCCGGATAATCGGCCGAAAGCTCGGGCTCGATGCGGCGGCGCACGATATGGTGATAGAGGGCGAAGCGCGACGAGCCGACCGCCTGCAGCATCGCGTCGCGCAGGCGCTTTCTGTAATTGATCTCGTCCGTGTCCGCCGTTTCGAACAACAGGCCGCGCAGATGGATGACCTGCATGAGGAGGCCGTCGCGAGTCTCGATCGTATGGTCGTCGACGTGGCGTGCATAAGGAAGGTGCTTGCCCGCCGGAAGCTCGCGCGCGGCCGCGGCGGCCGCATCCTGGCTCAGGGCCGGTAGGAGTTGCATCGCCAGATCTGGTGATTGCGGACCCGCGGGCAGCGGCGGACCTTGGTGAGCCAGAGATCGAAGAAGCGCGGTTCACGCACGCACAGCACAGCCCCTACCGCATGGACAAGGAGGGCGGCGAGCAGCACCCAGGGCGTCCTGAAGACGAGGAACAGCTCCGTCGCGAGGACGGCGTTGACGATGAAGTAGGAGTAGGTGACGCCGGCGAACATCTGCGGCCGGGTCAAGGCCACGAACAGCGGATCCTGTTCGAGCCGGCTCACCTCTCACTGTCCCAGCTGGGCGGTGGACTGAATGCCCGCAACGATGCTCGCCGCGCCGAACAGGATGAAGCAGCCGAGAATGACGACCGCGCCGTAGCGCCAGTTGATCCGCCCGGTCAGCATCAGGAAGCCGACCGAGGCGACCGCGATCACCGCGACGACGGTTGCGATCGTCCCGAGCAGCGTTCCCTCAAGCCAGCGAACCGCCGCGACGATCACGCCGGAACCGGCGGGATCCGCCAGCGACTTCTGCGCGAAAGCCGGCGCTGCGGCAAAGGCCGCCGCAACGGCCGCGACCCGGGCGATCTGCCCGACGAGTGTGCGATAGTCAGCCATTACCCCCCGGCCCCGATTCCCTTGCGCCGAATAGTGCGCGCTCCGCCGCGGCTTGCCAATAGATTTCAGCCGCTTCCGCGCCGAAGCGAGAAGGGCGCACGGCTCAGTTGAAGACGGCGACCAGCCTTGCGCGCCCGCGCGCCACCGAGCGCATGCCGAGGTAGAGCGGCATGGGCTCCGCGCCGGGTGCGGCAAGCGCAATGGTCGCTTCGCCCTCGGGTGCCGCTCCGGCGCGCGCTTCGAAGACCGCGGCGAAGCACTGGCTGCGCGACGGCGTCGGCCCGCCCGAGCACAGAGGCTCCACTGCGACGAGGCGCAAGGCGCCTCCGCCCGCGAGGGCGAAGTCCTCGCCGACATAAGCAGACCATTCACGCAGGTCGCCCCGCGCGAGGTCGCGCCGCTTGGGAGCCGGGCGTGCCGCGAACGCCGGCGCCGCGGCGCTGCCGATCAGGCCCGCACCAAGTCCAGCCAGTAGATGACGGCGCGTCAAGCGCGCCTTCTCGGCCATGTCCGTCAAGTTGTCCCCCCGTGCGAATCCGTTGAGCACCGCACCCCGGGGCGTCTTTAGCGGCGCTGTACGGGTGCGTGAAGCCCGCAATAGAACAAAAGGGATCAGCGGCGGCCAAGGCGATACATGGGATAGTCGCCGTAATTCTTCGCCAGCGGAATGCGTCCCACATAGGAGCAGGTGAAGCGATCGCGCGCCTCGAGAGCCAGGATCGCCGCCAGCGGCTCCGTCACGAACACGGCGCCCGGCGGCGTCACCGGCTCGATCCGCGCCGCGCGCGAGACTTCCGTTCCGTAAAAGGTGGTGCGCCCCGTGATCCTGTCGGTCGTTCGAAACGCGGAGCCGTAATGAACGCCGACGCGCATGCCCCCGCCCGTCTCGAGATCGAGGCTGGCATAATCGAACTTCGCAAGCCTCGCCTGCAGGTCGAGGGCGATTTCGGCAGCGGCAGGCGCACTTTCGGCGACGGCGTAAAGAGCGTCCCCCCAGCTGTTGCGGCAGGCGACCTCGGTTTCGTGATCGTCGAGGACGTCGGCGACGATCCGCATGACTCCGTCCCAGAAGGCGGGAAGCGCGGATTCGGACAATTTCGAAAAGCCGACGAAATCGGTGAACAATATGGCGGCGAGCACGCGCTCATACGGGCTTTGGAAATCGATCGCCGGACGCTGGAAATGCCGGTTCGCGGCGCCCGGCGCGATCGTCCGGCAGCGCCCCCCTGCTGCCGTCCAGGCGGCGACGTCGGGCCCGGTTCCTGCCGGTCCGCTCGCCGGTCCTTCGTCCCAAAGCGCCACCTGGAGCATATCGGTCTGGAGGTGCTCGGCGCGCAGTCGCGCGAGCCCCATCGCCATGCGGCTTTGATAGCCGAACTGCTCCGGATCGCCGAAGTAGCGAATGGCGGTTGCGGCGGTGACGGAGGTGGCGGCGGCGAAGCAGGCGCGGAAGCGCGGCAGCCAGGCGTCGCCGCAGGGATGCACGCTATGGGCCACGAAGTCGGTTTTGTCGAACGGCAGGACGACGTGGAGCTCGGCGCCGCGGGCGATCAGGGCCTCGGCGAAGAGAATATCCGCGCCCGCCGCCAAGGAACCGTAGCCGAAGCCCACATCCTCCTCGTCCAGCACGCGGTCGATCTCGGCGCATAGGTGCCCTTCGACTGCCCGGTCCGCAACGAACATGTGGCCGGCATAATGGATGACTGCCGGCGCGCGGAGCGGGTCCAGCAAAGCAGTGCGCTCGGCGGCGCCAAGGCCGAGATGATCGGCGACGAGGCCGAGCTGGCGCCGCGAGGTGGAACGGGCGCCGTGATCGTCCGACGCGTGCACCGGTTCCGCCTCTAGCGCGCGCGCGGCCTCGTCCGTGCGCCCGAGAAGGAGCAAGGCTTCGGCGCGGGTCACCGCCGCGTAGAAATCGGCCGCCGCTGCGAGTGCCGGGTTCGACAGCAGGGCCGCGGCCCGGCTGCGCGCCTCGCCGCCCCGGCCCGTCAGCAAGGCGAGAGATGCTGCATTGATGCCGGGAAAGAAGTCGCCGCTGTCCAGGTGAACGGCACGATAGGCTTCGAACGCATTGCCGAGCGCCGCCTGCCGCGCCTCGCCGGCGGGCAAGGCAAGCGCGCGATCCTTGAGGAGCCGCGCCCCAAGCGCGCGCTTGTGCGGATCGGCGGAATCGGCAAGGCCGAACGCGTCGAACAGCGCCATGGCGCGCTCCGTGTCGCCCATGCGCGCGAGCGCCAGCACCTGGAGGTGACGCAGAGTCTCCGACCTGCCATCCTCCGCCAGTCCCGAGACGGCGATGTCGTAGGCCGCAACGAGATCGCCGCGGGCAATCGCCGCCTTCGCCCGGGCGGCCTGAGTGAGCGGATCGTGCGCCATCCTCGCGCTTATGGCCGCGCCGCGTCCGCGCGCCAAAGCGCTTTTGCGAGCGCTTTCGACGAACGGATGCATCCGAATCCGGAGGAAACGCGTTAATACACTGTGAACCGTAGATTTTCAGCCTTGATCCTGAGCGGCCTCGGCGCCGGCGCCCTTTATGCGGCAACGGTAAGCCCGGCCGAACCCACCGAGCAGGCGGCCGACCCCGCCGCCGTGGACCGCTATCTTGCGCAGCTCAGCGAGGAGGTGCCGCCGCCCGCCGCGACCAAGCTGGCGCGCGGCTCGGCGCAGTTGAGCGATTCGGAGCGGGCGAAGGCGCTGGGCAAAGCGGATCGAGCCGAGCCGATGGTGGGCGCCGCTCTGTCCGTCGTACGCTAGCGTTTAGCTGCCGGCGGCCGCCCGGCGCTTCTCCGAGCCCCACGACCGCGCCAGGTCCGCAATCCCGGCCGCCGGCTGCGGGCGGCCGATATGATAGCCCTGCGCCAGGTCGCAGCCCATAACGCGCAGTGCATCGAGACAGCTCTCGTCCTCCACGCCCTCGGCGACCACTTCGAGCCCGAGCTCGTGCGCCATCGCCACGGTTGAGCGCACCATGATGGCGTTCCGGGGCGACGTGCCAATGTCGCCGACGAAACTCCGATCGATCTTGAGCTCCGTCGCGGGCAACATTCGGATGTAGCCGAGCGAAGACTGGCCGGTGCCGAAATCGTCGATCGACACGCCTGCGCCGAGCGCCCGCCAGGCGTCCAGCGCGGCGATGGCGGCTTCCGGATCGTCCATCGCTGCGGTTTCGGTGACTTCGATCGTGAGGCGGTTCGGCGGGAGCCGCCCGGCCCGGACGATGTCGCGCAGCTCGGCCATGAATTCGCCTTCGCCGAGCAGGCTCGCGCCGACGTTGACGGCGACGCCGAGGTCGAGCCCGGCGTCTCTCCAAGCGAGCGCGTCGGCAAGGGCCTCGCGCAGCACATGGCGGGTCAAGTCGCGGCCGCGGCCATGTTCCTCGATCAGCGGCAAAAAGGCGTCGGGCGGAATCAGGCCGCGTTCCGGATGCTGCCACCGAACCAATGCTTCGACGGCGACGATGCGGTCCGCGGCGAGATCGAGCTTGGGTTGGTAGAAATTGCGGATCGCGCCGCTGGCGAATGCCTCGTCCAGTTCGCCCATCAGCGCGAGGTTGCGGCTGACCTCCTCCGAATCCTTCTCCGTAAAGCGGCTCATGCGCGCGCCGCTGCGCTCCGCCTGGCTCGCGGCAAGCGCGGCATTGGCGGCGAGCTGGCCGGCGGCCGCGCCGTCGCCCGCGGCCAGTCCGAAATGGAGCGGCACTTCCACGCGCCGGCCCTCCGCCTCCTGGTCGCGAGCAAGGGCGGCGAGGCCGTCGAGGGAAACGGCGGCGCTTCCGGCAATCCAGGCGAGGCTCGCCTCGTCGGTCCGGTAGATGACGGTGCCCCCCGTGCCGAGGGCGAGCCGCTGGGCGAGCGCTGCGACGAGCTTCGCCGTCGCCTCCGGGCCGAGCGCGGCGGCGAGGGACGCGAAGCCGGCGATGCGCGCGACGACGATCTCGACTGTGCCCGCACCTCGCGCGGCTTCTTCGAGCGCGAAGAGATTGGCGAGACCGGTCGCGGCGTCGCTGCGCGCCTGGTGGCGCTCGCGCCGCCGGCGAAGCGCCGCGGCGGAGCCGAGCGCCGCGACGGCGATCGCGCCGAGCGCGGGCGCGATGTCGAACGACACGGCAAGCGTGCGGTCGGCGGCCAGGGCGAGCGCAGGCGCCAGCGCCGCGCCGGCGGCGAGCGCGGCGATGCCGAGGCGCGAGGGCCCGCGCACAGTTGCGGCCGCGCTCAGCAACAAGGCGAGGACGAGCGGCAGCGCGCCGTTCGCCGGGAGCCGCGAGGAGCCCGCCATCAAGGTCTCCGCCGCGACGGCCTGGATCACCACTCCGGGCAGGAAGCCGTGGCGCGGCACCGCATAATGATCGCCATTCTCGACCGCCGTGGAGCCGATCACCACCCGCCGGCCGGCAAGCGCGGCCGCGGGGACCCGCCCCTCGATCAGGTCGATGAAGCTGTGGCGGGGAACGGAAGCGGGATCGATCGCATAGTCGATGGCGAAGCTGTCCGCGGCGTTTTCCGTCGTTTCCGCGATCATGGCGGCAAGCGACGGGCGCGGCACGCCGAACGTTTCGCCGCCGAGCGGCATGAAGCGAAGCGCGCCGTCTTCGTCCGGAAGCACGTTGGCGGTGGCGAGAAAGGCGTGGTCGCCGAGCGCGGGAATGGGCGCCGAGTCGATCGCCTGCGCGCTGCCGTGCCCGGCGGGCTGCGTGAAGGTCGGGAGGATGACGGCGCCGCCCGCGCGGGCGAGCGCCGCGCCGAAGGCCGCATCCTCCGCGGGGATCGAACGGCTGGAAAAGTCGACGTCTAAGGCGATCGTGCGTGCGCCCGCTTCGCGCAGGCGATCCACCGCCCGCCCGTGCAGGCTGCGCGGCAGCGGCCATTGCCTTATGGCGTCGATCGAGCGCGCATCGATCTCGACGATGTGGATTTCGCCGCTGGCCGGCCGCTCGCGCCATGCGTCCCGCCATTCGGAAAGGCGGCGGTCGAGCCCGATGCCGAGGCCGGTTTCGAGAAGCAGGAGCCCAGCGACCGCGGCGGCGGCCAGCGGAGCGGCGAGGCGGGCGAAAGCGCGCGCGGGCGCGGGAACGGGTCGCATCAGAAGGTCCGCGACAGGCCGAAGCGAAGACGGTGGCGGTCGGCCCCGTAGAATTCGATCGAGCTCGACGTGCGATTGTAGGTGTAGGTAAGGGACGGCGTCAGGCCGGCAAGGAGCGGCCGCCGCGTCGCGACGTAGAGGCTCGCATAAGCGCGCCAGTCCGCCCGCGCGTCCGGCGACAGGAGCAGGATGGGCCCGTCATAGTGCGTCCGCCCCAAGCCGCCCGTCACGCCGCCGATGAGGTCGGCGGTGAGATAATGGCTGAGGCCGCCGTGGACGCCGAATTCTCGGCTGGAATAAGCGTCGGCGCCGAGCCAGCTCGCCCGCGCATAAACGCCCGCCGAGCCCGATAGCGTCGGATCGATGACGGCTTCGTAGGTGAGATAGATGCCGGCCTCGCTGCCCCCGAAATCGTCGCCATAATCCGAATCGAAGAAGCGGGCGTCGATGAACAGGGACAGCGCCTCCCCTTCCCCCAGCGGCTGGCGATAGCGGGCGCGAAGGCCGGCACCGCGCATGGCGGACACGCCGGCATAGCTGCGCTCGAACGCCGTCGCCTGAACGAGCACGGTCCCACCGCCCGGCACCTGGGCCTCGACGCCTGCCGCGATCAATGCGGACGCATCGTCCGCGCGATCGCCTTGCTGCTCCAGCACGAAGCCTTCGGCGTCGACCGCCGCCGACACGCCCGGTGCGACGGGCACGCGGCCGCGAAGGGACGCCGATACGCCGACGCCGATCCCGCTTCGCTCGCGCAGAGACGGATCGAGCGGCACCGGAAGAATGACCCCGTCCAATGACAGGTCGACGCTTTCCGCATCGGTCGAGTTCGTGATGTTGCTGTCGGCGACCACGCTGGCGTCGACGGTCAGGCGCCAGTCGGCCCCGCCGCGTCGGGTTGCGCGGCGGCGGGCGCCGTCGGGGGTGGATGCGCGCTCCTGTTCGGCGACGCTGGCGGGATATTGCTCACCGGGCTCGGGCGGCTCGGTCGACGGCGCCTGGGTCTGTTCGCCCGCGCCGCCGCCGCCTGCCGTGTCGCCGCCGTCGATCCGGGACGCCGCGCCGGGACTTTGTGCGGCTGCCACGAGCAGCAGCCAGGCACCAAGGAGGGCCGCACGGCTTCGCATCCTTGAACCCACCTCCCCTTACCCGCCGGCCCCGTGCCGCGACAAGGAAAGGCCTAACAGGACAGGGTTGAGGAACGGTTAGCGATATTGCCTTTGGGAGCCAGCGCCTTACAGGCAGACGAGACCGAGCAGGCAGCGGCTCGGCTCCGTCGGCTGCGACGTCGGCGGGGGCGGCGGCAGCGGCGTCGGGCCGGGCACGCCGATCACGGGCGCGGGTGCTGGTGCGGGTGCAGGCGCGGGTGCAGGAGCAGGCTGGGGCGCGGGCGCCGGAGCAGGCTCGGGCGCGGGCGCCGGAGCAGGTTCCGGAGTCGGTGCGGGTGCCGGGGCCGGTTCGGGCGCAGGAGCCGGTGCGGGCTCGGGCGCAGGCGCGGGTGCCGGAGCGGGCTCCGGTGCCGGTGCAGGAGCCGGTGCCGGTGCCGGCGCCGGCGCGGGTACCGGGGCCGCGATCGCTTGCGCATCGTCATCGTCATCGTCGCCGCTCTGATTGCCGGAGCCGCCGCCGTGGCCGCCGCCATGACCGTCGTCATCATCGTCATCGTCATCGTCGTCGTCGTGGTCCCCGCCGCCGCCGCCGGCCCCGGGGAGGGACGGAGGAGGCGGAGGCGGAGGCGGCGGCGGAGGCGTCGAACCGCCGGTGCCGGGGCCCGAACCAGAACCGCCCCCTCCGCTGCCGCTGCCGGAACCCGCGCCATTACCCGCATCGTTGCCGCCCGAGCCGTTGCCGCCCGTGCCTGCTCCGCCGGAATTGCCGGGCCCGGCCGAGGGCGGAGACACGCCGCCGCCGCCGCCCGGCGCGCCGCCGGAGCCATTGCCGTCACCGTTGCTCCCACCGTTGCCGCCGCCGCCCGGTGCACCGCCGGACCCAGTGCCGTTGCCGCCGCCACCCGGCGCACCGCCGACCCCAGTGCCGTTGCCGCCGCCATCCGGCGCACCGCCGTTCCCAGTGCCGTTGCCGCCGCCGCCGCTACCGCCATTGCCGCCGCCGCTGCTGCTGCCGCCACCGCCACCGCCGTTGGCTGGGCCGTTGCCGCCGCCACCATTGCCGCCGTCGCCGGTGCCGCCGCCATTGCCGCCGCCTTGGTTGCCGCCGTTGCCGCCGCCGCCGTTCGCATTGTCGTTGTCGCGGGCGAAGTCGTCGATGCGCCGCATTTGCGCCTGTTCGGCACCGCCCGCGCGCCCGCGGCTTTCGCCTTGGCCAGCCGCGACGCCGCCGAGTTCGGCATAGTCGAGCTGCGGACGCGCGGTGCGGCGTTCGATCGCCACCGCCTGGCCGCTCCCGCCCGCCGCCACGGCCGCGCCGACATCTTCCGGGCTGCCATGGCTGAGGCTTTGCGGGTTTGCCGCGGTAACGCCCGCCGCAAAGCCCGGCTCGACCATGCGCACCATTTCGCCGCCGATCGTTCCGACTTCGACCCGACCTTCCGTCACGGCGACCCGCGCCCCTCCGGCGCCGACGTCGACGATGAATACCGTGCCCTTGACGAGCGCCACGAGGTGCGGCGTTCGCACGGCAAAATGGGGCGCCGTGCGCCGCTCGATCCGATATTCGGCGCGGCCGGCGCTTTGCACCATCCGCACATGGTTGCCGTCCTGGCCCGCGCCCGGCACCTGCAGCGTGGTGCCCGGCGAAACCACGACATAGTCGCGTCCCCGCACCAGCACCGCCCGGCCGTTTGCGCCGGTCGCGATGACGTCTCCGGGCTGCACGGTGGCATGGCGCCGCGCCGCCACCTGCCGCGCGCCGCGCCGCACCTGCACCTCGCCCGCCGCCTCCGTCACCTGCCAAAGCGGCCCGCCCGCCTGCGCGAAGGCGGCGGCGGGGCTCAGGATGACGAGCAGGAAAGCGAAGAATGCGCGAAAGGCCATGGCAGGACGTCCCCGTTACCGGCAAATGCGATCCGGCAGGGTCCGCCAATAAAGGCAAGAGCTTGAGACCGAGTGAAGCCGCTTGCCCAACGAAAGGTTAAGGGGCGCCGCGGGTTCGGCGCCATCCCGGCAGCGCCGGACGGGCGATCAGTTCTCCATGCTTTGCGCGAAGGTAAGCTCGATGAACTCGGCAGGATGGGCGAGCTGCAGCGTCATCATCACGCGCAGAGTGCGGTCGAGAACGTCGTCAGCCGTCATGGTGCTTCCCAAGCCGCACTCCACGCTGAACGCCTCGGTCGCGCTCGCCCCAAGCAGCCCGCCTTCGTTCCAGAACTCCGTCAGAAAGGTCGAGATCGCATCCTTGACGGCGGCCCATGTGCCCGCGTCGTTGGACGAGAACACGAACATCTGCAGCCCCAGCCTGATCGATTGTTCGACGTAGATCAGCGTCCGGCGGATGGAGATGAAGCGATAGTCCGGACTATTGGCGTCGAGGGTGCGCGCGCCCCAGACCAGAACGCCTCGCCCGTTGAACGCGCGAATGACGTTGATCGCATGACCGTTGAGCGGCGTGTTATACTCCGCCTGCTCGGCGTCGCTGATGGCGACAAGCGGAGCCGACACCTTTGCCACGTTCACGTTGGCCGGCGCCTTCCAAACGCCGGCGTCTCTGTCGCAGCGGCTCCAGATCCCCGCTATCGCTCCACTCGGGGCCACGACGTTCAAGGCTTGCGCGAGCCTGGCCTTGACCGTGCCGTAAAGCGGCAGCGCGTTCAGAAGATAAGCGTCGAGCACGGCGATGCGGGCGTCGTCGCCGGGCTGAATCTCTGAAGCTCCAGCTCCGCCCACGGCGACGAGGAGCGGCCCGTCCCCGTCCGCGATCCGGACTGGCGAGTCTTCATCCTCACGAGGCGCGGCCGCCGCGACCGGAAAGGCGGCCGCGATGTGCGCCGCGACGTCCCGGAACGCGGCGCTGTGCGTCGGCCGGCCGGAGCCGTCATAGACCGGCGGAAAGAGCTGCAGCGCCTCGGTGGTCAGTATATTGTTCATCCAGGCGATGCTGGCCGGGCTGCCTTTCAGATTGACGTAGCTGAGGTCCTTCGACGTCAGAAATGTCGTCTGAAGCGCGGGCGCATAGGCGCACCCATAAGAGAAGGAGCCGGCGGCAGGAGCGATCGCCGCGTAAAAGGCTTCGGCGTCGCGGCGCATGCCGGCCGCGTCCCAGGTGGACGGATCGAGCGCGCCGGGCAGGTCGAGAATGGCCATCCGATCCTGCAGCTCGGCCGCCTGATCCAGCATGGCGACGGCGACGGCGCCGTAACCGCTCACAGCCTCGGGAGCCGCCGCCGCAGCGCTACGAAGAAGCGCCGCATCCGGCACCACCAATGCGGTGCCGCCCTGCGCCTCTCGCGCGGCTTCGATGCCTTCCAGAAGGTCCTTGCCGCTCACCGCCGCGGGCTCGCCGCCGGCAACGGGAACCGCGTCCCTGCCGCCCCGGTAATCGCCAACAGAGATGATGAAGCAGTTGGAACCGCCATTGTGGAAGAACAGCTGGATCGCCGGGTAAAGGGCGAAGCGCGCAGCCGACGAACCGTCCTTCGATCCCGCCGCCGGGGCTGCGACCGTGAACGCGCGGGACGCAATCTCGCCGCCATCCGACGACTCCGCCACGAAATCGTGGCGGCCGAGCGGGTCGGCCGGACCGCTCGCTCCGGCCAAGGGCCGCACCACGCCGACCGCGTCGAAACCAGCTCCGAAATATCTTTGAAATTCCACGAGCGAAGAGATGCGGAAGGGACGCAGGTGCAGAGGCTTCCCCGAATTCGGATCGATGGCCCTTTCCGTGTAGCCGATGAAGATCGGCGCGCTTGTAGCGACACCGACGACGCCAGTCGCACGATTGTCCAAGTCGCGGATGTACACGTCCGGCGTCTTGCGATCGGATTCCATCTCCGCTCCCCCCCTTTTACGACCGGGCCGCCCGACGCCGAACGATCCCTCCCCGCCTACATCCTTGCGGAAGCCCTCACTCCACCGTCACGCTCTTCGCCAGGTTCCTCGGCTGGTCGACGTCCGTGCCTTTGCAGACCGCCACATGATAGGCGAGGAGCTGCACCGGGATTGCGTAAACGAGCGGCGCGATCAGCGGGTGGACCTTGGGCATCTCGATGGTCGCGATCGCGCCCTCGCCCGCCGCCGCGATGCCTTCGGCGTCGGAGATCAAAACGACCTTGCCGCCGCGCGCCTGGACCTCCTGCATGTTCGACACGGTCTTCTCGAACAACGGCCCGGAAGGCGCGAGAACGATGATCGGGACATGCTCGTCGATCAGAGCGATGGGACCGTGCTTCATCTCGCCGGCGGCATAGCCTTCGGCATGGATGTAGCTGATCTCCTTGAGTTTCAGCGCGCCTTCCAGCGCCATCGGATAATCGGTGCCGCGGCCGAGATACAAAACGTCCCGCGCCTTGGCGATGAGCGGCGCCATGCGCTCGATGTCGCGGTCGTGGTCGAGCGCTGCGTTCATCGCCGCCGGCGCTTCGCCGAGGTGGAAGACGATCTCACGCTCCTCCTCCTCGCTCATCCGCCCCTTGTCGCGTGCCACCTTGGCGGCGAGCGCGGCAAGAACGGCGAGCTGGCAGGTGAAGGCCTTGGTCGAAGCGACGCCGATCTCGGGCCCGGCGCGGGTGGGGAGAAGAAGGTCCGCCTCGCGCGCCATCGAACTGGTCGGCACGTTCACGACCACCGCGATCTTCTGGCCCTGCTCGCGGGCGTGGCGCAGCGCGGCAAGCGTGTCGGCCGTTTCGCCGGACTGGGAGATGAACAGGGCGAGGCCGCCCTCCTCCAGCACCGGCTCGCGGTACCGGAACTCCGACGCGATATCGAGCTCCACGGGAACGCGCGCCCATTTCTCGAGCCAGTATTTCGCGACCATGCCGGCGTAGAACGAAGTGCCGCAGGCGACGATGGTGATCCGCGGCACCGGCGCGAAGGAGAAGTCCATGTCGGGCAGCGCCACCTGCTGCTCGTAGGAGCGCAGATAGGATTGCAGCGTCTGGGCGATGACCAGCGGCTGCTCGAAAATCTCCTTCTGCATGTAGTGCCGGTGATTACCCTTCTCGACCGCCGCCGCGCTTGCGCCCGACATGACGACGGGGCGCTGCACTTCCTCGTTGTTGCGGTTGAAGATGGTCGCGCCGTCGCGGGTCACCACCGCCCAGTCGCCTTCGTCCAGATAGGCGATGCGCTGGGTCAGCCCGGCGAGCGCCAGCGCGTCGGAGCCGAGATAGGTCTCGCCCTCGCCGTATCCGACGGTGAGCGGCGCCCCCATGCGCGCGCCGATCAGGAGATCCGGCCAGTCGCGGAACATGATGGTGATCGCAAAGGCGCCGTGGAGTCGCGGCAGCACGGCCGCGACCGCTTCGCGCGGGTCCTTGCCCTGCTTCAACTGGTCGTCGATCAGGTGCGCGACGACTTCGGAGTCGGTGTCGGAAAGGAATTCGCGCCCAGCCGCCTGCATCTCCTCGCGCAGCGGCTTGAAATTCTCGATGATGCCGTTGTGCACCAGGGCGACGCCGTCGACGATGTGCGGGTGGGCGTTGCGGTGGATAGGCGCGCCATGCGTCGCCCAGCGCGTATGAGCGATGCCGACCGTGCCCGAAAGCGGCTCTTCGCCCAGCACGCGGGCCAGGTTGTCGAGCTTGCCTTCGGCGCGGCGGCGGGTGAGCGCACCGTCCGCCATGGTGCAGATGCCCGAACTGTCATAGCCGCGATATTCGAGGCGCCTGAGGCCCTGCATCAGCCGGTCGGAGACTTCGTCCTGGCCGAGAATGCCGATGATTCCGCACATACGCTTACTTTCCCTGGTTCTTTTTCTTGGTGGCCATAGCCTCGCGGAAGCGGGCCGCCCAGCCGGAGCGCTCTTTCTGCTCGCCGCGCGCGAGAGCCAGCGCGTCCGAAGCGACGTCGCGGGTCACGACCGATCCGGCGCCGACGATCGCGCCGTCGCCGATCGTCACAGGCGCGACCAAAGCGCTGTTCGATCCGATAAAGGCGCCCTCGCCGATGCGCGTCGGATATTTGAGGAAGCCGTCATAATTGCAGGTGATCGTGCCCGCGCCGATATTGGCCCGCGCGCCAACCTCCGCATCGCCGATATAGGAGAGGTGGTTGGCCTTGGCGCCGGGCCCGAGCCGCGCCTTTTTCACTTCGACAAAATTACCGACCTTAGCCTTTTCGCCGATCTCGGCGCCGGGGCGGAGACGCGCATAAGGCCCGATTTCGGCGCCTGAGGCGACCCTCGCTCCCTCGAGGTGCGAGAAAGCGCGGATCGTCGCGCCGTCGGCGACGCGGACGCCGGGACCGAAAACGACGTTGGGCTCGACCAGCACGTCGCGGCCGATCTCGGTGTCGTGGCTGAACCAGACCGTCTCGGGCGCGACCAGGCTCGCGCCGTCCGCCATCGCCCGATCGCGGCGGCGCTGCTGCCACAGCGCTTCCACGGCGGCCAGCTCGGCGCGGCTGTTGATCCCGGCAACTTCGTGCCAGTCCGTTTCGACGACCGCGGAGCGGCGCCCGACGGCGGCGGCGAGCATGACGATGTCGGGAAGATAATATTCGGCCGCCGCATTGTCGTTCTCGACGCCCGACAGCAGCGGCCAGAGATCGGCCGAGCGCACCGCCATCAGCCCGCTGTTGCACAGGTCGACCTGCCGCTCCGCCTCGGTGGCATCCTTATATTCGACCATCTTCGCGATGACGCCCGCCTCGTCGGCAATGACCCGGCCATATTGGAGCGGGTCCGCGGGGCGGGAGGCGAGGACCACCACCGCCGGATGGTCGTCCGCGTTCAAACGATCGAGCATCCGAGTCAGCGTGGCCTCTGAAACGAGCGGCGTGTCCCCATAAAGGATGAGGACGTCGCCCTCGAAGCCGGCCAGCACCGGCTCGGCCTGCTGCACGGCGTGCGCCGTGCCGAGCTGCGGATCCTGCACCACCACGTCGCCGCCATGCTTCGCGGCGACTGGCTCCAGCTGCTCGCGCCCGCTCCCGACGACGACGACGCTGCGCTCGGCACCCAACACCGCAACGGTTGCGAAGAGATGCTCGATCATCGCCCGCCCGGCGAACGGGTGCAGCACCTTGTGGAGATCGGACTTCATCCGCGTCCCCTTGCCGGCGGCGAGGACGATGGCGGCGACGGGACGTGAGCTTGGCATGGCGCGCACTTAGCGGCTGCGCCTTGCCAATTCCATAGCAACGCACCACGTGCCGGCAGGATGAAGCCCCTCTCCTTCGACATCGTCGCCTTCGATCTGGACGGCACCCTTGCCGACACCGCGCCCGATCTCGCCGCCGCGCTCAACCATGCCCTGGAAAGGCTCGGCCGGCCCGGCGTGCCGCCGGAGGATGTGCGCCATCTCGTCGGCCACGGCGCACGGGCGCTGCTCAGGAAGGGACTGGCGGAAAGCGGCGAGGCTTCCGAGGCCTTGGTCGAGCAGGGCTTCCCCCACTTCATCGACTTCTATGCCGCGAATATCTGCAACGGCACGGCCGCTTATCCCGATGCCGAGGAAGCCATGAACGATCTGCGCCGCCACGGCGCCGCATTGGCGCTGTGCACCAACAAGCCGGAGCGCCTCACCCACCTGCTCCTGGAAGCGCTCGGCTGGCAGGAGCGCTTCGACTCCGTCGTGGGCGGCGACACCTTCGCCGTCCGCAAACCCGACCCCCTGCCCTTGCGCGAGGCGATCGCCCGCGCCGGCGGCGGACGCGCGGCCTTCGTCGGCGACTCGATCGTCGATTCGGAAACCGCCCGGGCGGCGGGGCTCCCCTTCGTGGCGGTCAGCTTCGGCTTTTCCGACCGGCCGGCCGAGGAACTCGGAGCCGATGCCGTCATCGATACGTTCGCAGACCTGAACGCCGCCATCGATCGCCTCGCCGGCGGCGCCCCGATCACGCCCGAAAGGACCTTTTCATGACCCTCCCCGCCCGCGCTTATGCCGTCCACTCGGCCGAAGACCGCTTCGCCCCGTTCAGCTTCGAACGCCGCGACCCGCGCCCGAACGACGTCGCGATCGACATCCTCTTCTGCGGGATCTGCCATTCCGACCTTCACACCGCGCGCAGCGAATGGGGCGGCACCCGCTACCCCTGCGTTCCCGGCCACGAAATCGTCGGCCGCGTTTCCGCCGTCGGCTCGGATGTGACGAAGTTCGGCGAAGGCGATCTCGTCGGGGTCGGCTGCATGGTCGACAGCTGCATGGAATGCACGTCCTGCCGCGAAGGGCTCGAGCAATTCTGCGAAAAGGGCATGACCGGCACCTATAACGGCCCGACGCAGGACACGGGCGACAACACCTATGGCGGCTATTCGGACCGCATCGTCGTGCGCGAAGAGTTCGTCCTCAAGGTGACGCACCCCGAAGACCAGCTCGCCGCCGTCGCGCCCTTGCTCTGCGCCGGCATCACCACCTGGTCGCCGCTGCGCCATTGGAAGGTCGGCGAGGGCTCCAAGGTCGGGGTCGTCGGGATCGGCGGGCTCGGCCACATGGGCATCAAGCTCGCCCGCGCACTCGGCGCCCATGTCGTCGCCTTCACCACCTCGCCTTCGAAGCGCGAGGACGCAAAGGCGCTCGGCGCGCACGAAGTCGTCGTCTCCCGCGACCGGGACGAAATGCGCGCCCACGCCGAAAGCTTCGACTTCATCCTCAACACCGTGGCCGCGCCGCACGATCTTGACGCCTTTCTCGTGCTCCTGAAGCGCGACGGCGCGATGTGCCTCGTCGGCGTCCCCGCCGAACCGCACCCCTCCCCGTCGGTCGGCGCGCTCGTCATGAAGCGCCGCACGCTGGCCGGCTCGCTGATCGGCGGCATCGCGGAAACGCAGGAGATGCTCGATTTCTGCGCCGAGCACGGCATCGTCTCGGACATCGAAGGCGTCGGCGTCCGTCAGATCGACGAGGCCTACGAACGCATGCTCAAGAGCGACGTCAAATACCGCTTCGTCATCGACATGGCGACGATGGCTGAGGGGAGCGTAGGGCGCGTCGCGTAACCAGCCACCGCTAGTCCTGAGCTTGTCGAAGGACGGTTTGCCGCACTCCGATCCGGGCTTCGACAGGCTCAGCCCTAGCGGCGATGGTTACCACCAGCTTCTGTACCGGCGCCCCCTACTCCCCCGGCCGGTACCTCCGCTCGGTGTGGCCCCTAAGCTGGTCCGGGTAGAAATACACCTCCCGCAGATCGCCGGTGGCGTAGCGCTCCGCCTGGTCGTTGAAGTGGGGCGAGCGCGGGTTTCCGCTCTCGCCGCCGGCGCTCACCGCCCGGGCGCGCACCCGTGGCCCGAACTCGACCACGGCGACGAAGCTGTTGCCGGACGTGCCGTACCAGCGGTTCGTGCCCGGATATTTGCGCGCGCCGAACGAGGCGAGCGAGCCCCAGGTGCCGCCGGTAAAGCCGACGGGCACGCTCGCCCCCGCATCGGAGAAGGGCTGCACGATGCCGCCGGTCAGGCGCTGGAAGCGGTTGATCTCGCCCCAGGGCGTGCGCCAGCTGCCGAATTCGCGCTCCAGCCGCTCCACGGCTTGCTCGAAGCCGGCGAGCTTCTGCGCGTCGCTCGTGCGCTCGGCGATAAATTCCGGAAGCTGGTTGCGGTTCGGCCGCTCAGCGACCGGTATCGCATCGGCCATCGTTTCCGCCCAGAAAATGGCGAGCGAGGTCGGCACCGAAGCGACGCCCCAGCGATGATCCCACCCGCGCAGCATCTCGATCGGCTCGGCAAGCCGGGCACGCTGCGGGCTGGTGCGCGGCAGCCGGTCGAACGCGGCGACCAGCGTCGGCACCATCGTCGCGAGCCCCGGCTGGTAGCTGTCGTAAGCCGCCGCCTGCAGACGCTCGAGCGTCCAGCCGCTCCGCCCCTGGAGC
>DASVQT010000069.1:0-6083 GCA_036388975.1 Allosphingosinicella sp.
GACTGGTGCATCTCGGCCGCGCCTCCGAGAAAAGGATCGAGGACCAGATGGCGCCGGCAGTGCGCCGCGCTCTGGCGGAGGCGGAGGGGAGCCTGCTCGCCTTTCTGCCGGGTGTGGCGGAGATCGAACGGACGGCGGAGCGGCTGGAGGGCCTGCTTCCGCCGGACGTCGATCTGCATCGGCTGCACGGGAGCCTCGAGCCGGGCGCCCAGCGCGCGGCGATTTCCGCCGCGCCGGCCGGGCGGCGCAAGGTGGTGCTCGCGACCTCGATCGCCGAGACCAGCCTGACGCTGGACGGGGTGCGGATCGTGGTGGACTCCGGGCTGGCGCGGCGGCCCCGCTACGATCGGGCGGCGGGGTTCACGCGGCTGGTCACCGAGCGGGCGAGCCAGGCGGCGGTGACGCAGCGCGCCGGTCGCGCCGGGCGGCAGGGGCCGGGAATGGTCTACCGTCTGTGGGAGGAAGCCGCGACGGCGGCCCTGCCCCGCTTCGATCCGCCTGAAATATTGGAAGCGGATCTGTCGGCTTTGGTGCTCGACTGCGCGCTCTGGGGCGTCGCCGATCCGAGGACCCTGCGCTGGCTCGATCCGCCGCCCGCCGCGGCGGTGGACGAGGCGAAAAGGCGGCTGCTGTCGCTGGGCGCGATCGACGCGGACGGGCGGCCAACGGCACACGGGCGGGCCGTAGCGGCCTTGCCGCTGCCGCCGCGGCTCGCGCACATGATGATCGCGGCGGCGGACCATGGTTGGGCGCAGACGGCGGCGGAGGTGGCGGTGCTGCTGTCCGAGCGCGGGCTCGGCGGAATGGAGGCGGACCTCGAGCTTCGGCTGCGGCGTTGGCGGAGCGAGCGGGGGAAGCGGGCGGAGGCGGCAAGGGGGCTGGCTCGGAGGTGGGCGACTCTGACTCGTTCGTCCCGAGCGAAGTCGAGGGGCGCTGCTCCGAGGCCGAGCCTCCGCCCCTCGACTTCGCTCGGGACGAACGAGGATGGGGCGGAGTACGTGGTCGGGGCCTGTGTGGCGCTCGCCTATCCGGACCGGCTTTCGAAGCGGCGGGACGCTTCGGGGGAGAATTGGATTTCGGCCGGCGGGCGCGGCTTTCGGCTCGATCCGACCTCGCCGCTGGCGCGCGAGGAATGGCTCGCGGTGGCGGAGGTCGGCGGCACGGCGGCGGGGGCAAGGATTCTTTCCGCAGCGCCGATCGACGTGGCGGCGGTCGAGGCGCTCTATGGGGAGCGGATCAGGACGGGCGCTTCCGTCGAGTTCGACCCGGCGACGGGCGGCGTGCGAACGCATCACGGGCGGCGGCTCGGCGCCATTCTGCTTTCGGGCGGACAGGACAGCCGGCCCGATCCGGAGGCACTGGCAGAGGCTCTCGTCGAGGGCGTGCGGACCCACGGCATCGAGGGGCTGCCGTGGAGCGAAGCGGCGCGAAGCTTGAGGCGGCGCGCCGGTTTCGCACGGCACTTCGATGCCGCGGTGTCGGATCTCTCGGACGCGGCTCTGACGGCGAGCCTCGACGAATGGCTGCCGCTGCTCGCCGCCGGAAAAAGACGGCTGTCCGACATCGATCCCGGCGCGCTGAGCGGCGTGCTCAATGCGATGCTCGGCTGGGAGGGGAAACGCGCCGTCGAACGGCTCGCGCCGTCGCACTTCGAAACGCCGGCCGGGAGCACGCACCCGATCGACTATGAGGCGGAAGCCGGACCCACGGTGACGTGCCGGGTGCAGGCCTTGTTCGGGCTTGCCGAGCATCCGAGGGTTGCGGGCGTGCCGCTGGTGCTGAGCCTCACGTCGCCGGCGGGGCGGCCGATCCAGACGACTCGGGACCTGCCGGGCTTCTGGAAGGGAAGCTGGGCGGACGTCGCGCGCGATATGCGCGGGCGCTATCCGCGGCATCCCTGGCCGGACGATCCGGCGGCGGCGGACCCGACGCTCAGGACCAAGAAGGGATCGGCGCGGGGGCGGTGAAGCCCCTGCCCCGCCTCACGCCGTGAGGCGCTGGCGGGTGCTGCCGTGAACGAGTTCGCTGGCGCGCTCGAAGGTCATCGGGCGGCCGAAGAGATAGCCCTGGATCTGGTGGACGCCGAGATCGCGCATGCGGGTGAAATCGTCGGCGGTTTCGACGCCTTCGGCCGTGACCGTCATCCGGAAGCTCTTGGCGAGGCTGACGATCGACTGGATGATCGCCACCGTTTCCCGGTTGACCGCCGCGTCGCGCACGAAGCTGCCGTCGATCTTGAGCTTGTGGAAGACGGCCTTGTTCAGATAGCCGAGCGAGGAATAGCCGGTGCCGAAATCGTCCAGCGCGATGCCGACGCCGAGCGCGCGCAGGCGCTTCAGGACGTCGAGCGCGCCGTCCGAATCGCCGAGGAAGACGCTTTCGGTGACTTCCAGCTCGAGCCGGTTGGCCTGCAAGCGATGGCGGGACAGCGACTCGTTGACCGTGTTCGGAAGCGCCGGGAAGATGAGCTGGCGGGCCGACAGGTTCACCGCGACGGTGATGTTCTCCGGCCAGGACGAGGCGGCGCGGCAGGCTTCCTCGATCACCCAGTCGCCGAGATCCATGATCAGGCCGGATTCCTCGGCAAGCGGAATGAAGTGGTTCGGGGGCACGATGCCGCGGGTCGGGTGGTGCCAGCGGATCAGCGCCTCGAAGCCCATCAGGCTCTGGTCGACGGCGCTGATCAGCGGCTGGTAGAGCAGGCGGAACTGGCCGAGCTGGAGGCCGGCGCGCAGGTCCTGCTCGAGGCGGAGGCGGTCCTCGGCGGCGTTCTGCATGTCGGCGTTGAAGAAGCAGCAGGTGCCGCGGCCCTGGTCCTTCGCCTGGTAAAGGGCAAGATCGGCCTTTTGGATCAGATCGTCGACACTCTGGCCGTCGATCGGGCCGAAGGCGCAGCCGATCGAGACTCCGATGCGGATCTCGGCCTTGTCGATATGGTAAGGCTCGGCGACACTCTGGATGAGGCGCTCGGCCAAGTTCTCGACCATGCGCCGGCTCTGCGCGTCCTTGATGACGATGGCGAATTCGTCGCCGCCCATGCGGCCGACATGGCCGTTCTGCCCCACTTCCTTCACCAGGCGCTGCGAGACGCTCTTCAGGACGGCGTCGCCCTTGGGGTGGCCGAACGTGTCGTTGACCGGCTTGAAGCCGTCGAGATCGAGGAACATGATCGCGCAGGGGACATTGCTGGACGTCGCGCCCGAGAGGGCCTCGCCGAGAAGCTGGCGGACGCGGCCGCGGTTCGGAAGGCCGGAGAGGACGTCCATGTTGGCAAGGTTGGTCAGGCGCTCCTGCGTCTTGCGGACTTCCGTCACGTCCGAGCCGACGCCGCGGAAACCCTGGAACTGGCCCGCCATGTCGATGATCGGATCGCCGGCAAGGCTGATCCAGCGCGTGCCGCGGCGGGTCTTGAGCTCCATTTCGAGATTCGAAAAGGGCTGGCGGGCGAGCAGGGTGCGGCCGAGCGCGCTGTTGCCGCCGAGCGAGGCCGGAAGCGAATGGCCGATGAGCTGGGAGGTGGAGCGGCCGAGCAGGGCGGTCATCCGCGAGGAGATGTAGACGACGCGGTTCTCGCTATCGACCTGCCACAGCCAGCCGACGCCGCGATGCTCATATTCCTTGAGGAGGAGGCGGATCGACTCGGCCTGGGTGCGGGTGCGGGCGATGGTCTGGAGCTGCTCGAACGTCCAGCGGGTGAGGCGGACGACGCCGAAGATGCCGACCGCGGCGACGCCGAGGAAGGTGAGCGCGAGCTTGGGATCGAGCGCGCGGCTGCCGAAATAATAAGCAAGGCAAAAAGCGGCGGTGAGCGTCGATATCCAGGCGATGGAGGCGGCGGGCACGGCGGCGAGCGCGATGGCGGCGATGATCATCGCGGCCATGGCGCCGCCGATGACGATCTGGACCTCCGGCGCCTGCGTCGCGAAGGCATAGGTTGGAAGCGACGCCCAGACGATGGCGAGGCCGAGCGCTTCGGCGATCGAAATCCACCTGGAGTGCGGGCGCTGCGCGGCCTTGCCGCCCCAGGCGGCGGCTTCCAGCGCGCGGCGGCAGACCGCCCAGTTTCCGAAGGCGACGACCGCGACCCAGCCGACGATCAGCTCGAGGCGGACGGAGCCGAACATGCCCCAAGCGGTGAGCAAGGCGGCGCCGACGCCGGTTATGGCGAAATAAGGCGCGAAGAGCGCTCGCGCCTCGACCTGGCCGGCGACGAGATGCGCTTCGCGCAGCCGGTCGCTTCCGGTTTCGGCACCGACGGGCTCGGGCGCGATCTCTACCGGCTCGAGCTCGTGCTCATCGACTTCCATGGGGACCGGGGCGTGGTACATCGTAATCCAATGCCGGCTGATCGTGTGACCACCAGTTCCTAGCCGGAGAGATTTGATGCTTAGTTAAAGGGGCGGGAAGAAAAAGCCGCCGCGGCCTCTGCGTAGAGAAGCGGGTGTGGCGCCGAAGCCGCAAGTCAAAATGGTGAAGGCGCGGTTAAGCATTCGGCCAGGCTCAAGAAATAATCCACAGGCCTCGTAGAACCCGCAGGATCTTGCCTCACGCACTGCAAACCGGGCTTCGACGGGCTCAGCCCTAGCGGGTGCGGAGAGCGGCAGTCGAAAATGAGGCGCTGCCGGCAGCGGCCGAGTCCCCGTCTACCGCCAGCCCTGAGCCTGTCGAAGGGCGGATTGCACCGCGCGGCGCGGCGCGCGGCACCCCTCCCCTCAGCCGTCGTGGCGGGCGATCCAGTTTTCGACGACGGGCGCGATGCGCTCGCGCCATTTGCTGCCGTTGAAGATGCCGTAGTGGCCGACGCCCTGGGCGAGATGATAATGCTTCATCGCGGCGGGGAGGCCGCGGGAGATTTTGAGGGCGGCCTTGGTCTGGCCCATGCCGGAAATGTCGTCGCGCTCGCCTTCAATGGCGAGAAGGGCGATGTCCTTGATCGCCGCCGGATCGACCTTGCGGCCGCGGTGGGTCATCTCGCCCTTGGGAAGGAGATGGCGCTGGAAGACGACGTCGATCGTCTGAAGGTAGAATTCGGCGGTCATGTCGCAGACGGCGCGATATTCGTCGTAGAAGTCCTTGGTCGAGTCGGCGCTTTCGCCGTCGCCGGCGACGAGGTGCTTGAACAATTCCCAGTGCGAATTGAGGTGGCTGCCCAGATTCATGGTCATGAAGCCGGCGAGCTGCAGGAAGCCCGGATAGACGCGGCGGCCGGCGCCCGGATGGGGATAAGGCACGGTTGCGATGACGTTCTGCTGGAACCAGCTGTGCGGCCGCTCGGTGGCGAGCGAATTCACCGCCGTCGGGGCTTCGCGCGTGTCGACCGGGCCGCCCATCAGAGTGAGCGTCTTCGGGCGCGCCGGATGCTTGTCGGCGGACATGAGGGCGGCGGCGGCATAGGCCGGAACGGAGGGTTGGCAGACGGCGAGCATGTGGGCGCCGGGCCCGATATGCTCCAGGAACTCGATAAGGTAGTCGACGTAATCGTCGAGATCGAAGCGGCCGGCTTCGGTGGGGACGAGCTTCGCGTCCCGCCAGTCCGTGATGTAGACGTCGTGGCGGGGCAGCATGCGCTCCACCGTGCCGCGCAGCAGCGTCGCATAATGGCCCGACATGGGCGCGACGATGAGCAGGCGGGGGCCGCCCTCGACGCCGATGCGGCGGAAGCGCTTCAACTGCCCGAAGGGCTTCCTGAGGACGATGTCCTCGTCCACCTGGACCACGCGGCCGTCGACGATCGTGGTTTCGAGACCGAATTCCGGCTTGCCGCGCGGCGCCGAGGCGTGGGCGAAGACGTCCAGCGCCGAGGCGACGATCGGCCCCATGCTCGAATAAGAGAATGGGTTGGCGGGGTTCTGGAGCCATCCGGCGCCCATGTTGGCGAGGGTGCTGGCACCGGCGAGCAGCGAGCGCTGCATTTCATAGGCATCGTAAAGCATTGGCACTCCACATGGGGCCTTGGCGCCGGGGCGTCAACGCATGCGCGCCGGCGGGACTGTGGATAAGCGTTCGGCGCCGGGAAAGGGTCCGGTGCGTGAGTTTCCGAACGCCGCGTGCTGCAAGCCGCCCTTCGACAGGCTCAGGGCTAG
>DASVQT010000070.1:0-39749 GCA_036388975.1 Allosphingosinicella sp.
CCGAAATCCGAGAGGCGCTCGACCTCGGCGTTCACGTTCAGCGAAAGGTTGCCGAGTGCGGACAGGAAGGAGCGGCGGCGGCTGGCGATCGGGATGTCGAGGCTGGCCTGGACCGTGCCGCGGTCGCGCGACAGGTCCCGCCCGGTGGTCACGCCGGCGCGCAGCGAGGTGGAGGACAGATCGCGCGTGTCGAAGCCGGTGCGGATCGTCGCCGAAAGCTCGCCGGCGGGAAGATCGATCACCGGCCCGCTCATCACCAGCTCGGCCGTGCCGACCGAACTCAGCGAGCGGGTGCGGCTCACGTCCCGCGCGGCGCTGTCGGAGCCGCCGGGGCCGCCTGTGCCGCCGCCGACCACGATGTCGGTGCGCGAGGTGGAAAGGACGTTGTCGTAATTGCCGGTCAGCGACCAGCGCCAGGGCTGGACGTCGCCGTTCAATGCAATGCCGAGATGAACGGTGCGCGTGTCGGAGAGGCGGGTGAGGGGCGGCTCGTCCGCGTCGAAGAAGCCGAGGCGCGCGCGGCTTTCGCTGAGATCGAGCCGGGCATTGGCCGTCGCCGAAACGTTGCCGAACAGGCCGCGGTTGATCGTGCCGGCGAGCTGGAGCTGGTCCGTTTCGGGAAGAAGCGTCCGGGAGTCGCCGACGTTGACGCCGGGCGGCGCGGGCGCCGTTTGGAGGATGTCGCGCTCGCTTTCGAACAGGGGATCGGAATGGCTGTATTCGGCGTCGAGGCTCCACCGGCCCGCATCGTCGATCTTCAGGTAATTGACGTCGGCCTCGTAGCTGCCGCGTCCGCCCGCCGTCGCGAAGCCGCCTTCGATCTCGCCGGTAATCGCGCGGAAGTGGCGGCGCAGCACGATGTTCACCACCCGTTGGTCGGCGCGGTAGCCGTAGCGCAAGGACACCGCCTCGGGGAGCACGTCGACCCGTTCGATGGCTTCGGGCGGAAGATCGCGTATCTCGCCGAAGCCGGAAATACGGCGGCCGTTCAGCAGCACCACCGGGCGATCCGCGCCGCCGCCGCGGCCCCGGCCGCTTCGGGTCTGCGGTGCAATCGCGTCGAGCAGTTCGGCAATCGAGCCGGCGCCGGTCGCCCGTATGTCGCGGCGGTCGAGCTGGAGCTCGGGCGGGATGTCGCCGTCGACGGCGCCGCGCAGGCGCTGGCCGGTGACGACGATCGAATCGCCTTCCAGCGTGTCGGCGCCGAGATCGGCGGAAACGCCGGGCGCCGCTTCGGCCTCGAGCGGCGCTTCCGCGTCTTCTGGCGCGCCGTCCCCGGGAGCGGCTTCGACCTCCGGAGACGGTGTCGGAGCGGCGGCAGTTTGGGCGAGGAGGGGGGCCGGGGCGACGCCCGCGAGCAGAAGGATCAGAAAGCGGTAAGGCAAAGCGCGCTCCGGCAGGGCGAGGACAGGCACGTGCCTGCTGTTCCGCCGCTGCTGAACGCGCGCTTTATCGCAGGCCTTCGGGCAATGGTGCGGCGCGGCGAAGGTTCCCCTCCGCCGCGCTTCATGGCTTCGAATCGGCCGAATGCCGAAGGAGCGAGAAGGCTCAGGCCCCGCCGCGGCGGCGCGAGGACGGCCATTCGGACGCCGGGCGGCAATCGCGAACGGTGCGCATGCGCTGGCCGATCCGCTCCGCCGGAATGACGCGGCGGCGGCAGACGATCTCTTCCTCGGGCGCCGCGGGCGCAGCCTCGGCTTCCGCTTCGGCTTCGGCGGTCACCGCGACCTGCGTTTCCACGGCCACGGGCGTCGCGGGCTCGACGGGCGCCTGAACTTCGGCTTGAACGTCGGCCTGAACCTCCGTCTGCGCTTCGGCGTCGGTCACCACCGGCTCTTCGGCCGGCGCCGGTTGAGCGGAGGCGAGCAGGATGGCGAACAGGGAAGCGATCATCCGGTAATCTCCTAAGTACTGGTCAATCCTCGGTTGTTTCAGGCTTCGGGCGTTTCCGCAATTGCGAAAATGGCAAGGCCGAGGCGGTGCGTCCCCCGAAACGAACGACTCGCCGTCGAAACAATTCGTCGCAAAGGCGCGTTGGGCGGAATTGAACGAATCCGCCCGTTGCCGCAAAGGCATGGCGCTTTGCACAAGGGAGGGGCGCTGTGGCGGCCGAAGCGGAATTGCTGCAGGATGCGGGACCGGTGCCGACGGGGTCGGCCGCGCTCGATCTCATCCTCGGCGGCGGCTATGCCGCGAACCGGATCCATCTCCTCGAAGGCGCGCCGGGGGCGGGCAAGACGACCCTCGGGCTCCAGTTCCTGCTCGAAGGCGCGGCCAAGGGGGAGCGCTGCCTCTACATCACCATGTCGGAAAGCCGGCACGAGCTGCTCCACGTCGCCTCGACCCACGGCTGGTCGCTGGACGGGATCGAATTGTTCGAGCTCGTACCGCCGGAGCTCAGCCTCGATCCCGAGCGCGAGCAATCGATCGTCTACGCCTCCGACCTCGAGCTCGGCGAAACCGTGCAGATGGTGATGGAGGAGGTGGAGCGGGCGGCGCCGGCGCGCATCGTGTTCGACAGCCTGTCCGAAATCCGGCTGCTGGCGCAGGGCTCGCTGCGTTACCGTCGCCAGGTGCTCGCGCTGAAGCATTTCTTCGCCCAGCATTATTGCACCGTCGTCTTCCTGGACGATCTCACCGACCGGGCGACGGCCGACGACCTCAGCCTGCACAGCCTGGCGCACGGTGTCATCCGGCTGGAGCAGAATGCGGTGCAATATGGCGCCGAGCGGCGGCGGCTGCGTGTGTTCAAGATGCGCGGGCGCCCGTTCATCGGCGGGTATCACGATTTCGACATCCGCACCGGCGGCGTCGCCATCTTCCCGCGCCTCGTCGCCGCCGCCCATCCGCAGGACGCGGCGGGCGAGCGCGTCGCGCCGAGCGGGATCGAGGCGCTCGACGCGCTGTGCGGCGGCGGCCTCGATTACGGCACGTCGACCCTGGTCATCGGCCCGTCCGGGGCCGGCAAATCGACGGTGGTGCTGCAATATGTCCATGCCGCGCTGCAACGGGGCGAGACCGCCCTCGTGGTCAGCTTCGACGAAACGCGGCGAGTCTTTCACCGCCGCGCCGACGGCCTCGGCCTCGGCGTCTCAGACTTCGAAAAAGAGGGGAGGCTGATCTTCCGCCAGGTCGATCCGGCCGAAATGTCGCCCGGCGAGCTCAGCGCCATGATCCGCGTCAGCGTCGAGGAGAAGGGCGCCTCCGTCGTGGTGATCGATTCGCTGTCAGGCTACCAGCATGCCATGCCGCACGAGCAGTTCATGCTGCTCCAGATGCACGAAATCGTCACCTATCTGAACCAGCAGAACGTGCTCACCTTTCTGATCCTCGCCCAGTCCGGCATGGTCGGATCGATGCAGTCGCCGGTCGACATCACCTATCTTTCGGACACCGTGCTCCTGCTCCGCTTCTTCGAAGCGCAGGGCGAGCTTCGGCGCGCTTTGTCGGTGCTGAAGCAGCGCACGGGCGGGCACGAGACCACGATCCGCGAGCTCGAGATCGCGGCGGGCGGCCTCCGCGTCGGGCCGAAGCTCGAAGGTTTTCGCGGGGTGCTGACCGGCACGCCCACCTTCGAGGGCAGCGCCAACCTTCTTCCGGCAGGCGATGGCGATCACGTCCGGAACTGATCCCGCAGGTCCGGTCCTGATCCTCGCGCCCGCCGGCCGCGACGCGAAGGTCATCGCCCAGCTTCTGAGGAGCGCGGCCATTCCGTGCGCCGCAGACGACGGCGAGCGCTTGTTCGAGGCGATCCTTTCGGGCGCCGCCTGCGCGGCGGTGATCACCGACGACGCCATCGCCCGCCTGGACGTGGCGCGGCTTCGCGAAGTGATCCAGCGCCAGCCGCCCTGGTCGGACTTCCCGTTCGTGCTGCTCGCCCGCCGGGGCGAGGCGCGGCAGGGATCGCGCACGATCGAGGATCTGGTGAACGTAACCGCGCTCGAGCGGCCGCTCCACCCGGTGAATTTGATCAGCGCGGTCAGGGCCGCGCTTCGCGGGCGGGAGCGGCAGCGGCTCGCCGCCGCCTATCTCGCCGAGCGGGACGCGGCGGAAGCGCAGCTTCGAGAGTTGGCGGAGACTCTGGAGCAGAAGGTCGCGGAGCGGACCCGCGACCTCGCCGAAGCGAACGACCGGCTGACGGCCGAAATCGCCGAGCGCGAGCGGATCGAGGCGCGGCTCATCCAGGCGCAGAAGATGGAAGCGGTGGGGCAGCTTACCGGCGGCATCGCCCACGACTTCAACAATCTCCTCACCGCGATCATCGGCTCGATCGACCTGCTGACGCGGCGCACGGACGACGAAGAGGTGCTGCGCCTGGCGCGAAACGCGCTGCAGGCGTCGGAACGCGGGGCGAAGCTGACGGCGCAGCTGCTCGCTTTCTCGCGGCGGCAGCGGCTGTCGCCCGCCGCGGTCGACCCGAACAAGGTGGTGTCGGGCATGGCGGACCTGCTGTCGCGGGCGATCGGGACCCACATTTCGATCGAAATGCGGCTCGATCCCGGATTGTGGCGGGCGCTCGCCGATCCGACGCAGCTCGAGGTCATGGTCCTGAACCTCGCGATCAACGCCAGGGACGCCATGCCGGGCGGGGGCCGGCTCAGGATCGAGACGCGCAACCTCGAGGAGGTGCCGCAGTCTCTCGCGGCCGAGCTGGCGCCGGGCGAATATGTCGGGCTGAGCGTCGCCGACAACGGCTGCGGCATGGCGCCCGACGTGCTGGCGCGCGCGTTCGAGCCGTTTTTCACCACAAAGGCGCAGGGCAAGGGCACCGGGCTCGGCCTCGCCCAGCTTTACGGCTTCGCGCGGCAATCGGGCGGAACGGCGCGGATCGAAAGCGAGGAAGGGCAGGGGACGACCGTCACCATCTATTTGCCGCGCACCCACGAGCATGCGGCCGAAGCGGCGCTCGCCATGCCGGAATCGCCGGGGCAGGGAAGCGCCAAGGTGCTGGTGGTGGACGACGACGAGGGCGTACGCACGGTCGCCGCCGCGATCGTGGAGGAACTGGGCTTCAAGGTGCTGTCGGCCGCGACGGGCAAGGAGGCGCTGCGCATATTGGGCGAAGACGAGCGGATCGACCTGCTGCTCACCGACATCGTGATGCCGGAAATGACCGGAGTGGAGCTTGCCCGGCAGGTCCGCGCAATGCGGCCGGCGCTGCCCATCCTGTTCGCGAGCGGCTATGCGGACGTCAAGACGTTCGGCGAGGAGCTGGAAACGGAAACGGTGCTGAAGAAGCCCTTCCGGATCGCGGAAGTGGCGGCGCGGGTGCGCGAGGTGCTGGAAGCGAAGGCGGGCGGCGAGGACGACGGCAACGTGATCGCGTTCAAGCGGCGCTGACCGCGCGGCGAGCGAGGCGGCGCGCTCAGGCGCCCCGGTGCGGACGGGTGAGGAGATCGAGGCAGGCCATGCGCACGGCGACGCCGTTCGCGACCTGATCCAGAATGGCGGAGCGACGGGGATCGTCGGCGACCTCGCCGTCGATCTCGACGCCACGGTTCATCGGGCCGGGGTGCATCACGACGGCGTCGGGCGCGGCGCGCTTCAGGCGTTCGCGGGTGAGGCCGTACAGAGCGTGGAAGTCGGTGAGCGAGCCGGACACGGCATCCTCCATGCGCTCGCGCTGGATGCGCAGCATCATGACGATGTCGGCGCCTTCGATCCCCTCGTCCATGTCGGTGAAGCCCGTTACGCCCGGCGGGAGCGCATCGGGCATCAGCAAGGCCGGCGCGACGGCGCGGACCTCGGCGCCGAGCAAGGGGAGGACGCGCAGGTTCGATCCCGCCACCCGGCTGTGGCGGATGTCGCCGCAGATGGCGACGCGGAGCCCCTCGATCCGGCCCTTGCGCTGGCGAATGGTGAGGGCGTCGAGCAGGGCCTGGGTGGGATGCTCGCCGCGCCCGTCGCCGGCATTGATCACCGGGCAGTCCATCACCGCCGCCACCTGGTGCGCCGCGCCATTCTCCTCATGGCGGATGACGAGCAGGTCCGGACCCATGGCGTTCAGCGTCAGCGCCGTGTCGATCAGGCTCTCGCCCTTGCGCACCGACGAGGCCGCCGGGTGAAAGTTGGAGACCTGCGCGCCGAGCCTCTTGCCCGCGATTTCGAAGGAGAAGAGCGTCCGCGTCGAGTTCTCGAAGAACGCGTTGATCTGCGTCAGGCCGCGCAGCCGCTCGTCGGCGCACCTGGGCTGGGCGTTGAACGCGGTCCATTTGTCCGCCTCGTCGAGGATCAGCAGAATGTCGTCGCGGGACAGGCCCTCGATGCCGAGAAGGTGACGGTGCTGGAAAGCGTTCACGAGGGTCGCGGATAGCGGGTGAGGTGAGGGCCAGCAAGCTGCGCCTCCCCAAAAGGCCGCCCTGAGAGATTGCGAGCAGCAGGCTATTCTGTAAACTGGGCGCAAACAGGGGAGGCGAGACATGCGGGGCAAGCAGAAGCGTCATTCATCATTCGTCGCTGGCGCCGCCGCCTGCGCGTCGGCCGCCGTGGGGCTCGCTGCCGCGCCTGCCTCGGCTCGGCCGTCGTCGCCGCCGCAAGAAATCGCTGCTGGGGCAGTTGCCTGCATCGAGGCGCTCGGCGGCGAGACGGCCAACCGGGCGGCCATCGAAGCGGCGGGGTGGCGCGCCGACAGGTCCGGCTTCGTGCGCGCCGGCAGCAACGTCAGGATCGTGCTCGTGCCCATGGGCGGGGGCATGTGCGTGGTCGATGCTTACGGCGAGCGCGCCGATAGCTTCGAGGCCATCGCCCAAGCCGTGCAAAGCCAGCTGACGGCCCGTTTCGGCCGCGAAGTCGCGCCTGCGGGCGGGCGAGGCGACGAGTCGACCTTCTCGCGCGGTCAGGGCTTCACCATTGGAAACCGCATAAGCGTCGTGTCATCCGAACGCCGGCCGGATGGCCTCAGCATTCGGGTGACGGCGATGTCGATGCCGCCGCGCTAGCTCCGGCGGTGCTGCCCTCCCCATTGCGCGACACTGCGCATCGGGGAGGGCCCTGCCGTCAGCGCCGCAGATGCTGGTTCAAAAAGGTGAGATAAGCTTCCGACGCGCGGATGCGGTTTTCCTTGCGCAGGAAGCCGTGGCCTTCGTCGGGGAAGAGGAGATATTCGACCGGCACGTTGTTGCGCCGCGCCGCCGCGACCAGTTCGTCGCTTTCGACCTGGAGGACGCGCGGATCGTTCGCCCCCTGGACGACCAGCAACGGCCGGCGGATCCGGTTGGCGTGGAAGAGGGGCGAGATGGCGCGGTGGCGTTCGGCGTCGGTGGCGGGATCGCCCATCTCGTCGAACAGGGCGACGCGGTTCGCGCCCCACCAGGCGGGGATGGAATTCAGGGTGCGCACCCAGTTGGTGACGCCGAAGATGTTGACGCCGGCGTCGAAGGTTTCGGGATGGAAGGCGAGGGCGGCGGCCGTGATGTAGCCGCCGTAGGAGCCGCCCATCACCGCCACGCGGTCAGACACCCAGTCCATGTTGGCGAGGAAATCGCGCGACGCGACGACGTCCTTCAAATCGACGTCGCCGTGGCGGCGGTCGTCCATGTGGTAGAAGGTCTTGCCGTAGCCCGACGAGCCGCGATTGTTGATCGCGTAAACGGCATAGCCGTTGTTCACGAGATGCTGGACCATCGCCGAATAGCCGCGCCGGCTCTGCCCGCCCGGGCCGCCGTGGACGAGCACGATCGCCGGGACCGGGTTCGAGGCCGAAGCTTCGCGCGGCCGATACAGGATGCCGGGCACCTGGACGCCGTCGAAGCTGGCGAACCGCACGACCCGCCCTTCGACCAACTGGCGCTCGTCGATGCGCGGGTTGAGCGCCGTAGTGAGGCGCCGCGCCTGGCCGGTGCGGACGTCCGCGATGAAGATGTCGGACGGCGAGGTGTCGGATGCGACCGTGAAGGCGATCTGCGTCTCGTCGCGGTTGAAGCGGATGCCGCCGAGGTCGCCCGCGGGAATGCCGCGCAGCCGCACCCGGCGGTTGTTCGGGCCGATTATCGTGACTTCGGTCGACGCATCGGCGTTGAGCGCATGGATCCGGTACCGGCCCGACGGCGAATAAGAGACGTTCATGACGTCCCAATCGGCGGCGATCAGCCGCTCGCGGCGTCCCGACGCGATGTCGTAGGTCCAGGCCTGCGTCCATTCGCCATGCTCGTCCGTGCCGTAAACGAGGCCGCGGCTGTCCGGCGTGAAGGTATAGGCGCCGTGGCTGACATTGCCCTGATGCTGGGTGATGAGGCGCGGCGCGGCGTTGGAGCCGAGTTCGGCAAGGTAGAGATCGTTATTGGCGCTCGAATGCGCCTTCACCAGCGCGACATAGCGGCCGTCGGGCGACACGGCGGCGGGCTGATAGCCTTCGTTGCGGAACACCAGCCGCCGCTCGTAGCTCGCCGCGTCATAGGCATAGACGTCGAACATCTGCGGATTGCGCTCGTTGGTCGCGACGAAGAAGGTACGCCCGTCGCCGCTCCAGCCGACGAACTGCGCCTTGAGGCGCTCGCCGGGCGTGAGATCGTGAAGCCGCCCGTCGCCGAGGCGGACGTAAAGATGATTGAGCTCGTTGCCGCCCCGGTCGGATGTGACGAGGACCCGCTCGTCATTGGGGAAATAGCTGATCGCGAAGGTCGCATTGTCGCGTGAGTTGGTAACCGCCACCGGCGCGCCGCCGGCGACCGGCAGGCGATAAGCGTTGAAGACGCCGCTCTGGTCGCTCGAGATGAGGATGGAGCGGCCGTCCGGCGCGAAGGCGTAGCGGCCGGAGCCGGCGAGCGAAAAAGCCGTCGTCGCGAAGAAATCCTGCGCCGAATAGCGGACCGGCTGGCCGCGCGGCGCGGCGGCCGATGCGGAGGCGGCGGCCCCGTCGCGCTCGCCGGCGGCGGTGCATGCGCCTAGCGCGAGCGCGGACGCGCCCGCAACCAATGCGATCTTCATCCCTTTGAGCATCGTCCTTCTCCCTGCAAGTGTCTTATATAAGCATTACACTTGCGGGAGCCGCTGTCCAGCGCTCGAACCGCTGCCGCGCGGGGCGGGAGCCTTGCCTATTGGTCGGCGGCGCGGCGCCATTCGGCCGCGCTCATGCACACCATCGGCATTTCGCGAGTTTCGGCAATCGCCACGCTGCGGCAGATGAGCTCGGGCGGGGCGGCGCGGCGGGACTGGACCTCGCGCTCATCGCGCGGCTCGGGCTTGGGATCGGACGCGGCGGCCGCGACCGGCGCGGCGGCGGCGGACAGAAGGACCAGGACCTTCAGGAATTTCGGCAGCACGAATAACACCCCCATATGCTTGTGCGGCCTTGAAATTACAGGCGGACGCGCGTCTCCGCAAGCGCGATCAATGCATCGTCAAGGCGTCGATCGCGCCCTGGAGGATGTAGGCCGCGGCCATCTTGTCGACGAGGTCGGCACGGCGCGCGCGGCTGGCGTCCGCATCGATCAGCGTGCGGGTCACCGCCTGGGTCGACCAGCGCTCGTCCCAGAGGAGCAGCGGGAGGCCGAGCGGCGCCAGGTTGCGAGCGAAGGCGCGGGTCGACTGGGTGCGCGGACTTTCCGTGCCGTCGAGGTTGAGCGGCAGGCCGACGACCAGGCCGCGCACCTGCTGCTTGTCCGCAAAGGCGCGCAGCGTCTCCATGTCGGCGGTGAACTTGCCGCGGCGGATGAGCTCGGCCGCGGTGGCGATCGTCCACTGCGCATCGCAGACCGCGACTCCGATCGTCTTGGTGCCGACGTCGAGGCCCATGAGGCGCCCCCATTGCGGCAGCGCGTCGCGAAATTCGGCGGCGCTCGCCGTGATCATCGGGCGAGAAAGGTTGCGAGCCGCGCCTCCGCATCGGCCCGCACGTTCGCCCAGAACAGGCTGTAATCGAAGACGTGGTAATTGTTGCCGGGGAGAACGTACTCGCCGAAATCGGGCGGGCTTTCGCCGATCAGGAGAAAGCCGCGCACGTCGCAGCGGGCCGGGACGGAGGCACGGCGGAACTCGGCGGCGGTGAAATCGGCATTGGGGATCAGCGTCCCGGCATTGCGCTCGGCCGGGGCGGCATCGCCGGCATTGCCGGTAAGCGGGTTGGTGCAAAGCATGCGCGTGCCGGCGCGGCTGACGCCGTTTCGCCCCGCCGATCTGTCGTAAACGTCGGTCACCATCTTGGGGTCGGCCGGCTCGGAGAAGCTCTGCCAGGACAGGATGCAGCCGGCCTGGCCGGCGCGTTCGCAGGCGGGGAGGCCGAGGGTCGGAAGATCGGCGGTCATCGAAATCGGCCAGCCGATCACATAAGCGGCGGCGATGCGCGATTTCTCCGGCGCGCGGGCGATGCGCTCGGCTAGGAGGCGGGTGAGGTGGAGGCTGCCCTGGCTGTGGGCGGCGAGGATGATCGGGCGGTCGTCCGGCGCCTGGCGGATGAAGGCTTCGTAGGCGGCGAGGACGTCGCGATAGGCGAAGTCGAGCGCGCGGGTTGCATTGGCTTCGGTGGTGAGAAAGGCGCCGAACGCGGCCTGGCGGTATTTGGGCGCCCAGACCTCGCCGACCGCGTTGAAGGCGCTCGCCTGGCTGCGCACGAAGAGGCGCGCGCGCTGCTGCGATTCGGCATCGTCCACCGGCGCGTTCCAGGCGCTGCGTTCCAGGAACGAGGTCGGGTGGATGAAGAAGACGGAGGCTCGCGGGCGGTTGGTCGGCTGGAAGCCTTCGGGGACCCAGAGCGAAGGATTGCCGGGAAGGTCGGGCCGCGCGAGCCAGAGGTCGGCCCGTTCGTAGCTCGAGCCCGCAGCCATCGGCACTTCGCGAAACTCCGTCTTGGGAACGAAGGCGAGCCGCATCAGCTGCATTTCGAACAGCTTGTAGCCGATCGCGCCGATGATGAAGAGCATGGTGATCGCTGCGATCACCCAAAGGAAGCGCCGTGCCAGCATCGGCGGGATCAAGCGCATCGCCTCGCGCTTTGCAAGTCTGTTGATGCAGCGCAGCACGAATGCTAGCGCCCGCGCATCATGTCAGTCGACGCCGCAACCGTACGCCATATCGCGCGCCTCGCCCGCATCGCCGTCAGCGATGCCGAGGTGGAAGCGCTCGCGCCCGAACTCAACAACATCCTCGGCTGGGTCGAGCAATTGCAGGAGGTGGACGTGTCGGGCGTCGAGCCGATGACGGCGGTGATCCCCAACGTCCTGCGCCTGCGCGCCGACGCGGTGACCGACGGCGGCATCCGCGAGGACGTGCTGGCCAATGCGCCGGTCGCCGAACACGGCTTCTTCGCGGTCCCGAAGGTGATCGAATGACCAACCTCACCGATCTCGGCGTCGCGCAGATCCGCGACGGGGTGCGGGGCGGCACCTTCAGCGCGCGCGACGTGGCCGAAGCCTTTATCCGCAACGTCGAGGCGGGACGGGGGCTGAACGCCTTTACCGTGGAGACGCCCGAACTCGCGCTCGCCGCCGCCGATGCGGCCGACGCGGCGCGCGCCTCGGGCACGCTGAAGCCGCTGTCCGGCGTGCCGCTCGGCATCAAGGACCTGTTCGCGACCAAGGGGGTGCAGACGACGGCGGGGAGCCGCATCCTCGAAGGCTTCGAACCGGTCTACGAATCCACCGTTTCGGGCAATCTCCTCGCCGCCGGCGCCGGGATGCTGGGCAAGCTGAACATGGACGAGTTCGCCATGGGCTCGTCCAACGAGACCAGCGGCTACGGGCCCGTCCTCTCGCCCTGGCGGCGCAACGACGGCGGCAATGCGGCGCTGACCCCTGGCGGCTCCTCCGGCGGCTCGGCCTCGGCCGTCGCGGCGCGGCTCGCCCCGGGCGTCACCGGCACGGACACGGGCGGCTCGATTCGCCAGCCCGCGGCATTCGTCGGCATCAGCGGCATCAAGCCGACCTACGGCCGCTGCTCGCGCTGGGGCATGGTCGCCTTCGCAAGTTCGCTCGACCAGGCTGGGCCGATGGCGCGGGACGTGCGCGACTGCGCGATCATGCTCGAAGCCATGGTGGGCTTCGATCCCAAGGATTCGACCTCGCTCGACTTGCCGGTGCCGCAGTGGGAGGCGAACCTGTCCTCCGACGCGCGCGGCAAGCGGATCGGCATTCCCAAGGAATATCGGATCGAGGGCGTGCCCCACGAGATCGACGAGGTCTGGGAGCGCGGCATCGCCTTGATGCGCGACGCCGGGGCGGAGATCGTCGAAGTCTCGCTTCCGCACACCAGATACGCCCTGCCGACCTATTACATCATCGCGCCGGCCGAAGCCTCGTCCAACCTCGCCCGCTATGACGGCGTCCGCTACGGCAAGCGGGTGGCGCCCGAGGGCGGCAATCTCACCGACATGTACGAAGCGACCCGCGCGGCGGGCTTCGGAGCGGAAGTGAAGCGCAGGATCATGATCGGCACCTATGTCCTCTCGGCCGGCTTCTACGACGCTTATTTCAACCAGGCGCAGAAGGTGCGGGCGCTGATCGCCCGCGACTTCGAGCGGGTCTGGGAGAGCTGCGACTATATCCTGACGCCGACGGCTCCCTCCGCGGCATTCGCGCTCGGCGAAAAGAGCGCCGACCCGATTGCCATGTATTTGAACGACGTCTTCGCCGTTCCTGCCTCGCTCGCGGGGCTCCCCGCCATGTCCGTCCCCGCGGGCCTCAACGAACAGGGCTTGCCCCTCGGCCTCCAGATCGTCGGCCCCGCGCTCGACGAGCAGGGCGTCCTCAACATGTCTCTCGCCCTCGAAGAACGCGCCGGCTTCACCGCCCGCCCGGAGGCCTGGTGGTGAGCGCGTCGTCGTGCATCTCGAAAACCGCTAGCCCTGAGCCCGTCGAAGGGCGGTTTGCAGTGCTGGAAACCCGGGCTTCGACAGGCTCAGCCCTAGCGGGTGTGTTTTACCTCCGGTGCCTTCATGACTGAGACTGCCTCCACCTACCGCATCCACGGCGCCACTGGCGAATGGGAGGTCGTGATCGGCCTCGAAGTGCACGCCCAGGTGACGAGCCGGGCCAAGCTCTTCTCCGGCGCGTCGACCGACTTCGGGGCCGAGCCGAACAGCCAGGTGAGCCTCGTCGACGCGGCAATGCCCGGCATGCTGCCGGTGCCGAACCGCGAATGCATCGTCCAGGCGGTGCGCACCGGCATGGCGCTGGAGGCCGAGATCAACGCCTGGTCGCGCTTCGACCGGAAGAACTATTTCTACGCCGATCTGCCGCAGGGCTATCAGATCAGCCAGCTCTACCATCCCATCGTCGGCGAGGGCGTGATCACGATCCTGACCGACGAGAAGGACGAGACCACCGCCAAGTCGGTCGGCATCGAGCGCATCCATCTCGAGCAGGATGCGGGCAAGCTGATGCACGACCAGCATCCAAGCTTCTCCTACGTCGATTTGAACCGCTGCGGCGTCGCCCTGATGGAGATCGTCTCGCGGCCCGACATGACGAGCCCCGAGGAAGCGGGCGCTTATGTGAGGAAGCTGCGCTCGATCCTGCGCTATGTCGGCTCCTGCGACGGCAATATGGAGCAGGGCTCGATGCGGGCCGACGTCAACGTCTCGGTGCGCCGCCCGGGCGGGCCGCTCGGCACGCGGACCGAGACCAAGAACGTCAATTCGGTCCGCTTCATCATGGCCGCGATCGAGCATGAAGCGAGCCGCCAGGTGGACGTGCTCGAAGCGGGCGGAACGATCGTCCAGGAAACGCGGCTGTGGGACCCGGACAAGGCGGAGACCCGTTCGCTGCGCTCCAAGGAAGAAGCGCACGATTACCGCTACTTCCCCGACCCGGACCTGCTGCCGGTCGTCCTTGACGAGGCGTTCCTCGCCGAATGCCGCGCCTCGCTGCCCGAATTGCCGGACGCCAAGCGCCGCCGCTACGAGCAGGTGCTCGGCCTCCCCGTCTACAACGCCGCGGTGCTGACCGCCGAAGTGGAGACGGCGCGCTGGTTCGAGGCTTTGCTTGCCGAAGTCGGCGACGAACATGCGGTGCGCGCGTCCAATT
The DNA here is from genome assembly GCA_036388975.1 of Allosphingosinicella sp. GTDB lineage: Bacteria > Pseudomonadota > Alphaproteobacteria > Sphingomonadales > Sphingomonadaceae > Allosphingosinicella. The sequence continues at coordinate 13,956 of DASVQT010000070.1, forward strand.
GGGTGATCTCGGACCTGTTCGGCGCGCTCAATCGCCTCGGACACGATATCGAGAACAGCCCCGTCTCGCCCAAGCAGGGCGCCGAGCTCCTGCGCCTCATCGTCGACGGCACCTTGTCCGGCACGCTCGCCAAGCAGGTGTTCGAGATCATGCTGGAGACCGGCGAGGATCCGGGCACGATCGTCGAGGAGCGCGGCCTGAAGCAGACCAGCGACACCGGCGCGATCGAAAAGGTCATCGCCGACGTGCTCGCCGCTAACGCGGACAAGGTCGCCGACTACCGCGGCGGCAAGGACAAGCTGTTCGGCTTCTTCGTCGGGCAGACGATGAAGGCGATGGGCGGCAAGGCCAATCCCGGCGTCGTCAACGAACTCCTCAAAAAGGCGCTCGGCTGAGCGCAGCCGCCGGACTGTAGGCGGCCGGACTTGACGGGGAAGGCAGGCGCGGCGCACAAAGCCGCGCATGACGCTCGCATGCGCCCTTTACCAACGCTCCTCGCGGCCCGCTTTCGGCGCCGAGAATATGCGCGCGCCTCGACTGCGGGCTGTGCCTTGAGCTGGAGCGACTGAAAAAACCTCCACACACTCGAGATGCAGCCCTTCCGAAGCCCTGTTCGGAAGGGCTTTTCATTTCCCGGATCCCGAAATGCTCCTCACCCTCACCACCACGCACCGCCCGGCGACCGATCTCGGCTATCTGCTGATGAAGCATCCGGACAACGTCCATGAAACGGGCCTGCCGTTCGGGCGCGCCATCGTCTTCTTTCCGGAAGCGTCGGAAGAGCGCTGCACAGCGGCGCTGACCCTCGAGGTGGACCCGGTGGAGCTCGTCCGCGGCAAGAGCCGGGGCGCCGCCGCGCTCGAGGAGCAATATGTCACCGACCGGCCTTATGCCGCTTCGTCGCTGCTGGCCGTGGCGCTGGGGCGGACGTTCAACACCGCGATGGGCGGGCGATCGAAGCTGCGCCAGGCGCTTGCCGACGCGGCCATTCCGCTCGAAGCGACGCTGACGCCGCTTCCGGCGCGCGCGGGCGGCGAAAACCTCGTCGCGCGATTGTTCGAACCGCTCGGTTACCGGGTGGAGACGAAGGCGATCCCGCTCGATCCGGCGCATCCGGAGTGGGGCGACAGCCCTTATGTGACGCTGACGCTGCGGGGCGAGGCCCGGCTGTCGGCGCTGCTCACCCACCTCTTCGTGCTGGTGCCGGTGCTCGACGCCAAGAAGCATTATTATATCGGCGAGGACGAGGTCGAGAAGCTGCTGCGCAAGGGCGAGGGCTGGCTCGAAGCCCATCCCGAGCGGGAGCTGATCGTCCGGCGCTACCTAAAGAACTTCCGCTCGCTGGTCCGCTCGGCCACGGCGCGCTTCGACGTCGCGGAGCCGGAAGAGGCTGAGGAAGCGGAAGGGCGGGACGCCGGCGAGGACGCGTTCGAGAAGCCGATCCGGCTCAACGATCTGCGCATGGAGCGCGTGCTCGACACGCTGAAGAGCCTCGGCGCCGCGAGCGTGCTCGACCTCGGCTGCGGTGAAGGAAAGCTGATCCGTGCGCTCCTCAAGGATCGGCAGTTCCAGCGCATCGTGGGGGTGGAGGTGGCGCCGCGCATCCTCGCCGTCGCGGCCGACCGGCTGCGCCTGGAAAGCATGCCCGATCTTCAAAGGAAGCGCATCGAATTGGTCCAGGGCTCGCTCGTCTACCGGGACGAGCGGCTGAAGGGCTTCGACGCCGCCGCTGTCGTGGAAGTGATCGAGCATATGGAAGCGGAGCGGCTGCCCGCCTTTGAAGCGGCTTTGTTCGGCCATGCCCGGCCCGGCGCGGTGCTGATCACCACGCCGAACCGGGATTACAATGGGCGGTTCGAGGGCCTGGCGGCGGGCGCGATGCGCCACGCCGATCACCGCTTCGAATGGTCTCGCGCGGAATTCGCCCATTGGGCGCAAAGCGTCGCGGCCGCGCACGGCTACGAGGTTCGACTCGAAGGCATTGGCGCGGCCGATCCGGAGCTTGGCGCGCCGACTCAGATGGGAGTGTTCACGCGGTGCTGATCGAGATTCCCGAATTCGCGCTCGTGCTGCTGATCGGCGCCTCCGGCACGGGCAAGTCGAGCTTTGCCGCGAAGCATTTCCTCGCCACGGAGGTGGTCTCGTCGGACCGCGCCCGCGGCTGGGTGGCGGACGACGAGAGCGACCAGTCGGCGACCGCCGACGCCTTCGCCATCGTTCACGATATCGTCGAGCGGCGGCTGAAGAACCGCCGCTTCACCGTCGTGGACGCGACCAACGTCCAGCCGGAGTCGCGCAAGGGTCTGCTCGCCCTCGCGAGGAAGTGGCACGCGCTGGGCGTCGGCATCGTGTTCGACCTGCCCGAGAAGATCGCCGTGGAGCGCAACGCGCTGAGGCCCGACCGGCAGTTCGGCGCCGGGCCGGTGCGGCGCCAGATGCAGTCGCTGAAACGCTCGATGCGCGGCCTCCAGCGCGAAGGCCTGCGCTACGTCCACACCCTCCGCTCGCCCGAAGAAGTGGACGCGGTGACGATCTCGCGCACCAAGCTGTGGAACGATCGGCGCGAGGACAAAGGGCCGTTCGACATCATCGGCGACGTCCACGGCTGCTGCGACGAGCTGGAGTCCCTGCTGGAAAAGCTCGGCTATGCGGTCGCCTGGGACGGCAAGGACGTCCGGGTGACGCCGCCCGAAGGACGGCGCGCGATCTTCGTCGGCGACCTCGTCGATCGCGGCCCGCGCTCGCCCGACGTCATCCGCATCGCGCGCCACATGGTGGAAAGCGGAACGGCGCTGGCCGTGGTCGGCAACCATGACGACAAGTTGAAGCGCCACCTTTCCGGACGCAACGTCAAGGCCACGCACGGGCTCGCCGAGACCATCGAGCAGCTCGCCGCCGAGCCGCCCGAATTCGCCCGCGACGCGCGCGACTTCCTCGACTCGCTCGTCAGCCATTATGTGCTCGACGAGGGCCGGCTGGTCGTCGCCCATGCCGGGCTCAAGGAGGAGATGCAGGGCAGGGCGTCGGGCGCGGTGCGCAGCTTTGCCATGTACGGCGAGACTTCGGGCGAGATCGACGAGTTCGGCCTGCCGGTCCGCTACGACTGGGCCGCGGACTATAAGGGCAAGGCGAAGGTGGTCTACGGCCACACGCCGGTGCCGGAGGCGAACTGGGTCAACGGCACGCTCTGCATCGACACGGGCTGCTGCTTCGGCGGCAAGCTCACGGCGCTTCGGTGGCCGGAGCAGGAGCTGGTCGACGTGCCGGCGGCCCGCACTTATTACGAGCCGATCCGCCCGCTCGTACAGCCCGCGGCGACCGGAAGCGCCGGCGATGCGGTCCAGCTCGACCTTGCCGACGTGCTCGGCAAGCAGGCGATCGCGACGCGGACGATCGGCACGGTGGTGGTGCGCGAGGACAATGCGTCGGCGGCGCTGGAAGTGATGAGCCGCTGGGCCGTCGATCCGCGCTGGCTGATCCACCTGCCGCCCACCATGTCGCCGTCCGAGACCAGCATGCGTGACGGCTGGCTGGAGCGGCCGGAGGAAGCCTTTTCCTATTATGGCAGCAAGGGCGTTACCGACCTTGTCGTGCAGGAGAAGCATATGGGCTCGCGCGCGCTGATCGTGCTCGCGCGGACGCTGGAGGCCGCGGAGAAGCGCTTCGGCATCGCCGGCGGCGAACGCGGCGTCGTCATGACGCGGACGGGCCGGCGCTTCTTCGGCGAACGCGACATCGAAGCGGCCGCCCTCCACCGGATCGACGAGGCGATGGCCGCGTCCGGACTGTGGAACAGGCTCGGCTCCGACTGGGTCCTCTGGGACGCCGAGATCATGCCGTGGAGCATGAAGGCGCAGGCGCTCGTCGACCAGCAATATGCGCCCGTCGGCGCCGCGGCGGTCGCCGGCCTGGGGGCGCTCACCCAAGCGCTTGCCGCTGCGCAGGCACGCGGCGTGGCGGTGGACGATCTTGCCGCCCGCAGCGCCGCGCGCCTCGGGGCGGCGGGGGCGTATCGCGATGCGTATAACCGCTACGTCGCGCCGTATCGCGGCATCGAGGATGTGCGGATCGCCCCCTTCCACCTGCTCGCCAGCGAGGGCGCGGTCCATGCCGACAAGGACCATCTCTGGCACATGGCCGAGGCGCACCGGCTCGCAGCCGCCGATCCGGCGCTGATCGTCGCGACGGCGCACCGGCGGCTGGACCTTTCCGACGGCGCCGCGGTGGCGGACGCGATCGGCTGGTGGGAGGAACTAACCGCCGCGGGCGGCGAGGGCATGGTCGTGAAGCCGCTCGCTTATGTCGCGCGCGGCGGCAAGGGCATGGTGCAGCCGGCGATCAAATGCCGCGGCCGCGAATATCTGCGCATCATCTACGGGCCGGATTACGACCTTCCCGAAAACCTCCCGCGCCTTCGCGCGCGCGGGCTCGGCCTCAAGCGGACCATGGCGCTTCGGGAATTCGCGCTCGGCCTGGAGGCGCTGCACCGGTTCGTCGAACGCGAGCCGCTCAGCCGCGTCCACCAATGCGTGTTCGGTGTGCTCGCCATGGAAAGCGAGCCGGTGGATCCGAGGCTTTGATGCTGCGCGCCCGGCTCCTTCGCCACCCCGACACGCCGTGCGGGGCCGTGACTCGAATCGACGTCGATCTCGCGCGCGGCGCCGGCGGCGTGCTCGGCCTGCGCTGGACGGTGCTGGGCCGGATCGCGGAGCTCGCCGTGCCAGCGCCGGCGCTTTCCCGGCGCGGCGACCGGCTTTGGGAGCATACATGCTTCGAAGCCTTCTTCGCGGACGAGGAGGGGGCGGCTTATTCCGAACTGAACGTTTCGCCGTCGCGCGAATGGGCGGCCTACCGGTTCACCGGCTACCGCGCCGGAATGCAGAAAGCGGAGCTGCCGGCGCCGCGGATCGAGGTGGAGGCGGGCGAGGATCGGCTCGAAGTGCGGACGGCGCTCAGGCTGCGTGCGGCGGGCCGCCGCGGCCTCGGTCTGTCGGCGGTGATCGAGGAGGCGGGCGGGGCGAAATCCTATTGGGCGCTCGCCCACCCGCCGGGCGCGCCGGATTTCCATCATCCCGATTGCTTTGCGCTTCAACTCCCGCCACTTGGCGAGGGATGAAGACCGGTCTCGATCGCCTCCTCGCCGATCCGGCGCTGCGCCACCCGCTGGAAGGGCGCCGCGTCGCCCTCGTCGCCCATCCCGCCTCCGTCACCGAGGACCTCACCCACTCGCTCGACGCGCTCGCCGCAACCGGGCTGAAGCTCAGCGCCGCCTTCGGGCCGCAGCACGGCCTGCGCGGCGACAAGCAGGACAATATGGTGGAATCGGACGATTTCACCGATCCCGTCCACAACATCCCGGTCTTCAGCCTTTACGGCGAGGTGCGCCGCCCGACGGGCCAGTCGATGGGCACGTTCGACGTCGTCCTGGTCGATCTCCAGGATCTCGGCTGCCGCATCTACACCTTCATCACGACGCTTCTTTACGTCCTCGAAGCCGCGGCCGAGCACGGCAAGGAAGTCTGGGTGCTCGACCGGCCGAACCCGGCGGGCCGGCCGATCGAAGGCACGACGCTCCTACCGGGCTGGGAAAGCTTCGTCGGCGCCGGGCCGATGCCGATGCGCCACGGCCTGACGCTCGGCGAACTCGGCCGCTGGTTCATCGACACGATGAAGCTCGACGTCGCCTACCGGGTCATCGAAATGGAAGGCTACGCGCCTGAGGCGGCGCCGGGCTTCGGCTGGCCGGAGGACCGCATCTGGGTCAATCCAAGTCCCAATGCGCCGAACCTGTCCATGGCCCGCGCTTATGCCGGGACGGTGATGCTGGAAGGGACGACGCTGAGCGAGGGCAGGGGCACGACGCGCCCGCTCGAGATCTTCGGCGCACCCGACATCGACGCCAAGGCGGTGCTCGCCGAGATGCGCCGCTTCACGCCCGACTGGACGCAGGGCGTCCTCATCCGCGAAACCTGGTTCGAGCCGACCTTCCACAAGCACGCCAAGGCGCTTTGCAACGGGCTTCATTTCCACGCCGAAGGCCCGGCTTACAATCACGACGCCTTCCGCCCCTGGCGCCTCCAGTCCCTCGCCTTCAAGGCGATCCGCCGGCTCTATCCGGACTATCCGCTGTGGCGCGACTTCCCCTACGAATACGTATTCGACAAGCTCGCCATCGACGTCATCAACGGCGGCCCGGGCCTGAGGGAATGGGTGGACGACGCGGCGTCGACGCCGGGCGACCTCGACGCGCTCACATTGCCCGACGAAACGGCCTGGGCCGAAGAGCGGCGGCCTTACCTGCTCTACTGAGGCTCAATCGCGGCCTTCGGGCCATGGCAGCGACGTCGGGCTCGAACGGCACGTCGCGCTCGTAGAGGGCGACGTGCACGTTCTGGCAGAACGATGAAATGGGTGGAAATGGAGGTGCAGCCTCATGGCGCGGTTTCCGCCGCTCCACGGGCGCATCTCAAGCTTCGCGCCCCTCCGGCCGGTTTGCACGCTTTTCGCTGGCGCGCCGCTCCGGCGCGCCTTAGCCTCGATGCCATGGACGACCTGGGCGACATCTTCGGAGAAGCGGAGGCTGGCGACATCTTCGGAGACGCGGACGCTGGCGACATCGTGGGCGGCGCGGTAGCGGACACGGTTGTGGCGGCCGCGGAGCTGGTCGGCTGGGGTCTCTTCTGGTTCCTGCCGGATTATCTGGTCCGGTACCTGCTCGTGGGGCTGGGCGTTCTGCTGGGCATGTACCTGCTGGTCGGGGACGGAGTCATCGACGGTTCGAGCCGGGACCTCGCCGGGCTCGGGTTCATGCTCGGCTCGCCGTTCTTTCTGATTCTCGTGCCGCGCTGGTGGCACAACATCTGAGCCACCGCTGGCCGGAGTTTCAGTTGTTGCAGCTTCCGAGAGACCGGTGTGGCTTCGAAGTTTCAGTTGTTGCAGGAACGCAACCATTCATAAAGCGTTCAACTCGTCGCGCCCACATAACGGTTCATCGCACAATGCGGTGCGACGAGGAGTTGAGACGATGTTGAGGACCATCGAAAATACCGGTTCGAAAGTGTTCGCCCACGATCCCGGACGGCGCGGCTTCATGCCGATCTACCACCCGGGCGAAGTGAATCGCTGCCCCGGCTGCGGCCGGAGCCACTGGTATATCGGGCGCCTCTCCGCCGAATGCGGCTTCTGCGGCACCGCCATCGGCCTTGCCGACAGCGGCCTAATCGGCACCGGCCTCTTCCGCCGCGCGGCCTGAACCTGAACCTCTCCCATGCGGGGAGAAGCAGGGTGGGCGGGGTTCGACTCCTCGCCTCAGCGCCCGCCGCCGAGCGCCACGCCCAGTCCTCTCCTCCGCGGGGAGAGGGAGCCAGGCGCCACTGCGAGGGTCGACGCCGCCCCGATGCAACAGGCGCGACCCGACCCTTTCTTTGTAGGTTTTCGACGCTTACGAACGGCACATGAAGTCCGCCGACGCCAGTCGCGCCCTTTGCCGCTCACCCGGATCCGACCTCAGCCGCTCTCTCGAAGTTGACCCGATTGCGGGTAACGCGGCGTGGCGCCGGTCAACTTTTCCGGCCCTTGCGGACCCGCCGCTTCGCCTGGTCGATCGCGATGCGGGAGTGCCCCCTTGCCGCGCGAACATCCGGGTCGCACCCGTTCCAGGCGAATGGCCCCTACGAGCGGGAATTCGGAAGCCATTGCTTTCCCTCGCCTTTTCCTGCACCTCTGCCCCGTCGGCTCATTCAGGAGTGGCGTCATGATCCGGTCCGCGCTCGTCCTTACCGTGGCTTCCTCCCTGGCGCTCGCCGGCTGCGTCCAGACGCGCCAGTTCGCGGACGTCGAGTTCGCGCCGCCCCAGGGCGACTTCTCCCTCCTCGTCATGCGGCCCTACGTGTCGGTCGGGCAGATTCAGACCGGTGGCCTGGTCGAGCCGCGGGCCGAATGGACCGAACAGGCGAGGGGATTCATCCTCGAAGCGCTGAGGCAGCAGCAGGCGGCGCGCGGCGGCCGCACCCAGGTCCTCGAAACGCGCGAAGGCGTGCAGGGCATGTCGTCCGACGAAGTGGCGGAAGTGGAGCGCCTGTTCGCCGCCGTCGGCAATGCGATCGTGATCCACCGTTATGCCGGCCTCACCCTTCCCACCAAGCGCCGCCAGGGGCTGGACTGGACTCTGGGGGAGGACGCCGTCCGTCTCGGGCAGGCGACGGGCATGGACTATGCGCTCTTCTTGAACGCGCAGGACAGTTACGCGTCGACCGGGCGGATCGCGCTCCAGGTGCTCGGCATCGCGGGCTGCCTGGTCGGCTTCTGCGCGCCGCAGATCGGCGGCGGATCGCAGCAGGGCTATGCCTCCCTCGTCGACTTGAGGACCGGCGAGGTGGTCTGGTTCAACGTTCTCCAGGCGCAATCGGGCGACATCCGCACGCGCGAGGGCGCGGCGCAGATGGTCGACCGGCTGATCGGGCGGATGCGCGCCGGCCGCAACGTCCGCAACCGCGACAATGATTGAGGCCGGGGCGGAGATGAGCATGGACGACGCCTTGCCGCTGACCCGCCGGATGATGCTGGCTGGGCTCGGCTGCGCCTGCTGCACCGGTCTCCTCGGCGTCGGGGAAGCCCATGCGCGGATCAGGCCGCGGGACATGGAGTCGCTGATCGGTCCCGGCTACCGCCCCACGGCCGCGGACGAGCGCGGCATGTGGCAGGAATATGAGCGCGTGGAGCAGGAGATTGCCGGCTCCAATTTGCTCGTCACCGATCCCAACCTCGTTTCCTATCTGAAGAGCATCGTCAGCCGGGTCGGCGGCGTGGCCGCGCAGGACCTGCGCATCTATCTGGCCCGCGTTCCCGAGTTCAACGCCTTCATGGCGCCGACCGGCTTCATGGTGATCTTCACCGGCCTCCTCACCCGCATGCGCGACGAAGCGCAGCTCGCCACCGTGATCGCCCACGAAGCCGGCCATTTCCTTCGCCGCCACCACATCCGGCGCTGGCGAGACGTCAGGCGGCGGACCGATTTGTTCGCGATCTTCGCAATGGGTGCGGGCGTCGGCGGCGCCGGGGCGGGCGTGTATCTCGGCGACGCGGTGCGGCTGGCGCAGCTCGGCACCATCCTGACGCTCGCCGCTTACGGGCGCGAGCTCGAAGCGGAGGCCGACGCGATGAGCGTCCGGCAGATGGCGGAAACGGGCTACGATCCCAATGCCGCGCCCGAAGTCTGGCGCCAGCTCATCCAGGAAACGGAAGCAAGCGCCGAAATGCGGCGGCGGCGGCCCCGGCGCGGCTATTCGCTGCTTGCCAGCCACCCCGCGCCCGAAACGCGCATGGCGGATCTGCGCGCCTCCGCAGCAGAAGTCCGCACCGGCCGTGAGAGCTGGGACCGCGGCCGCGAGCGTTATCTGAATTCGCTCGGCACCCACCGCAAGATGCTGCTCGACGACCAGGTGAAGCTGAACGACCCGGGCGCCAGCCTCTTCATCGTCAACAACCTGGCTTCCGACGGCTGGAACGGTTTGCTGCGCTTCTACGAGGCCGAGGCTATCCGCCTGCGCGGGCGGCGCGAGGACCGCGACCTGTCCGCCGCCAGCTACGCGCAGGCCGTGACCTTCCCGGACGCTCCGCCGGAAGCGTGGCGGATGCACGGCTATGCGCTGATCCAGGCCGGCCGGCGCGAGGAAGGCAAAACGGCGCTCGCCCGCTATCTTGCGCTTGCCCCGAACGCGCCCGACGCGGCGATGGTCCGCTACTCGATCCAGCAATAGGAGGCCGCATGACGAGGCTCATTCTCGCGCTCTTCGCCGCTTTCGCCGTCGCCGGATGCGCGGGCGGAGGGGGCGGCTATGGCGGCGGCTACGGCTTCAACCGCTTCCGCCTGATCGAGCCGCAGGAGCATGACGTCGCCCGCACCATGGTGGTGAGGCCCACCATTCGCTGGAACAGGGTGCCGCGCCAGACCTACGACATTCCGCGCGAGGAGAATTGGACTTTGCACGGCCTGCCGCTGGACGGCCTCGCCTTCATCGGCGGGCTGGAAGACGGCAAGCCCCTGGTCCGCTACCAGCGCCGCCGCGACATCCGCCAGGTGCCGAACTTCCGGTCCGACATGACGCCGCCCGAAATCGCGTCCATGATCGAAAGCTATTACCGGATCCGCGCGGGCTCGGTGAGCTTCACCATGACGGGGCTGCAGCCGCGCACCTTCCTTGGCCAGCCCGGCTTCCAGTACGATTACGAGCATTTGAGCGGCAGCGAAGTGACTCGCCAGGGGCGGGTCGTCGGGACGGTCGTCGGCGGGCGGCTCTACATGATCCTGTTCGATGCGCCCAAGCGCCATTATTTCCCGGAAATCATCCCGGAGGTGGAGCGCATCGTCGAAAGCGCGCGGCTGGAGAACAGGCCGCAGCCGCGGAGCTGAGGCGGGGCGCGGGCCTTGGCGCGCTGCAATCCGTCCTTCGACAGGCGCAGGACTGGCGGCAAGAGGAGGTGCGCGGCCTTCGCCCTGACCAAGCACCCCAAACCCCGCCAGGGGTGAGCCTGTCGAAGCCCGGATTGCAGCGCACGGACGACGCCACACTGTGCTTCCGCGGCCACAATTCCGCGGCATCGCTGAATCGCGCCGCGCGTGGGCTATCGGTTCCGTTGATTTAGGATAGTCTCTCCTTCGGGGAATTCGTTCGAAGGGGGATCAGATGATCAATACGCGCGCCGCCGCCTTGCTCCTGTCGGGAGTTTCGCTCGCCACGTTTGGAGCCGCGCCCGCCGCGGCGCAGACCCAGACGCCGGCGCAGGAAGCGCCCGCCGGCCAGGCCGACACCGCCGAGGCCGAAGCCGCCGCCGGCTCCCCGATCATCGTCACCGGCACCCGCCGCACCGACCGAACCCTGGCTGACAGCCCGGTGCCGATCGACGTCATCGGCGAGGAAGCGATCCAGAATAGCGGGCAGACCGAGACCAACCGGATCCTGAACGACCTGGTTCCGTCCTTCAACTTCCCGCAGCCCTCGATTGCGGACGGCACGGACGCGCTCCGCCCGGCGACTTTGCGCGGCCTCAGCCCCGACCAGACCCTGGTGCTGGTCAACGGCAAAAGGCGCCACGTCTCGTCGCTGCTCAACATCAACGGCACGATCGGGCGCGGCAGCGCGGCGGTCGACCTGAACATGATCCCCGGCCTCGCGATCAGCCGCATCGAAGTGCTGCGCGACGGCGCGTCCTCGCAATATGGCTCGGACGCGATTGCGGGCGTGATCAACATCCAGCTTCGCAACGCGCCCGACGGCGGCCGCGTCACCGCGACCTTCGGCCGCTATCACACGACCCTCGACGACGTGGCGCGGATCACCGGGCTGCAGACCAATGCCAACGGCCAGCCCTTCCTCGACCCGAACGACAACCGCGTCCTCGCCGCCACCAGCGACGGCGAGCGCCGTGCGCGCGACGGCGAGATGTACACGCTCGGCGCCAATATCGGCGTGCCGCTCGGCGAAGGCTTCGTGAACCTCACGGCCGAATATCGCGACCGCAACGCCACGAACCGCGCCGGCTTCGACCTGCGCCCGAACTTCAACCGGCCGACCGCCGCCTTCGACCCGCGCGAGCTCACCTTCGACCGGCTGCAGTTCCGCTACGGCGATGCGCAGACCGAGGATTACAGTTTCTTCATCAACACGGGCATGCCGCTCGGCGGCAGCGGATGGGAGCTTTTCGGCTTCGGCTCCTACGGGCACCGCAACGGTTTGAGCGCCGCCAACTTCCGCAACCAGAATGCGGCCGCCAACCGCGACTTCGGCGCGCTGCTTCCCGGCCAGACGCCGAACGCGCAGAATTTCGTTCCGCTGACGCCCGAAGGCTTCCTGCCGCTGATCGACACCGATCTCGACGATTATTCGGTGACCGGCGGCATTCGCGGCGAGCTCGCCGGCTGGCGCACCGAACTTTCGGCGCAATATGGGCATAACAGCTTCGATTATACGGTGCGCAACAGCCTCAACACGTCTTTCGGCACGGCCAGCCAGAGCACGTTCGATGCCGGCGGCCTTCGCTACGGCCAGTTCGTCGCCAACCTCGATTTCTCGCGCGAGTTCGACCTGGGCCTTTCCGGCCCGGTCTCCTTCGCGCTCGGCGCCGAGCACCGCCGCGAAAGCTACGGCATTCGCCCGGGCGACGCGCAATCCTTCCAGACCGGCCCCTTGTTCCGCGCGTCCTTCACGACGACCGCGGCGAACTGCGCCGGCCAGGGCGGCGTGTTCAACGCCGGCACCAACGTCTGCAGCTTCCCCGGCCGCGCCGCGCCGGCGGGCGCTCAGGGCTTTCCCGGCATCCCGACCGGCAGCGCGACGGACGAGGATCGCCACAGCTGGGCGGCCTATGCCGAAATCGACGCCGACCTGTTCCCCGGCTTCACGGCGGTGGTCGCCGGGCGCTACGAGCATTTCTCGGACTTCGGCGGCACGCTGAACGGCAAGCTGGCGCTGCGCTACGAGCCGGTCGAGAATTATGCGCTGCGCGGCTCGATCTCCAACGGCTTCCGGGCGCCGTCGCTGCACCAGCAATTCTTCACCACGACGTCGACCAACTTCATCAACGGCTTGCCGGTGGACATCAGCACGCTCGCGGTGAACAGCCCGGTCGCCCGCGCGCTCGGCTCCAACGACCTCGAGCCCGAGGACTCGATCAACCTCAGCCTCGGCGCGACCGCCAATCCGGTGCCCGGGCTCACCTTGACGCTCGACTGGTACCAGATCGACATCGACAACCGGATCGTGCTCACCGAAAATCTCGGCGCCGCCGGCGCCGGCACGGCGGCGGTCAACGCCGCGGTCAAGGCCCTGCTCGATGCCAACGGTTTCCAGAGCGTCGGCGCCGCGCGCTTCTTCATCAACGGCCTCGACACCCGCACCCGCGGCCTCGACGCGGTGGCGAGCTATCGCTGGCGCACCGAGTCGATCGGCAACTGGACGCTGACCGCGGCCTATAACCGCAACCGGACCCGGATCGTGAACCGGCTCAACAATCTGGGGCCGCTCGCCACCATCCCGGGCATCGTCCTGTTCGGCCGGGTCGAGGGCATCCGCTTCACCGACGGCCAGCCGCGCGACAAGATCGTGCTCAGCGCCGACGGCGAGATGGGCAATTTCGGGATCACCGCGCGCACGACGCGCTTCGGCTCGGTGATCGCGCCGGGCGCGACCGCGCCGCTCGCCGATCCGCTGAGCCTCACCCTGCTCGGGCCGGACGACATCCGGCTGGGCGCCAAGTGGGTGACCGATCTCGAGCTTCGCTACCGCGCCTTCGGCCGGCTGGAGCTCGCTGTCGGCGCCGACAACGTGTTCGATATCTATCCGGACCGTTCGCCGATCGGCGCACGCCCCGCGTCGGAAGGCGGCGGCTTCTACCCGATCAACCAATATTATCTGCCCTATTCGGGCTTCTCGCCGTTCGGCTTCAACGGGCGCTTCCTTTACGCCCGCGCCTCCATCGGCTTCTGATCGGTAACCGGGAGGGGAGGAGCCTCAGGCTCCTCCCGCTTCCTTGTCCTCGATCCGGCTTCCGCCCGGGCGGATGGGCGTGTGCGGCTCGTCTTCCGGGCAATTGTCGCCCTTGCGCACCCGGTTGTAGCGGCTCGACCACCAGAGCGAGAGGCCGATCAGCACCGCGCCGATCAGGCCGGTAATGACTTCGGGAATGTGCCAGCGCGCCGAGAGGAGCATGATCGCGGCGAGCGCCAGGATCGCCCAAAAGGCGCCGTGCTCCAGATAGCGATATTGGGCGAGCGTGCCCTTTTCGACGAGCAGGATGGTCATGGACCGGACGAACATCGCGCCGATGCCGAGCCCCAAGGCGATGATGAAGATGTTGTTGGAAAGCGCGAAGGCGCCGATCACGCCGTCGAACGAAAAGGCGCTGTCGAGCACGTTCAGGTACAGGAAGCCGCCGAGGCCGGAGCGGGCCGCGGCGTTGGCGAGATCCACCTTGGGCGGCTCGAGCACGGAGTTCACGGCTTCCACGGCGATATAGGCGAGGATGCCGAAGATGCCGGCGTTGATCAGCGCCGACGCGTCGTCCGGGCTCAGCATGCGCGAGATTGCGTAAAGGGCGAGCAGCACGAGGGCGATGTCGATGGCGTCGATCGAGGCGAGACGGGCGAGGCGCTTCTCGATCACGCCGATCCAGTGAATGTCCTTGTCCTGATCGAAGAAGAATTTGAGGCCGACCATGGCGAGAAAGGCACCGCCGAAGCCCGCGATGCCGACATGGGCGGCGGTGATCATCCGCTCATATTCCTCGGGATCGTTGGCGGCGAGCTGCACCGCCTCGATCGGACCGACCTTGGCCGCGATCGCGACGATCGCCACCGGAAAGACGACGCGCATGCCGAACACGGCAAAGGCGATGCCCCAGGTGAGGAAGCGCTTCTGCCACTTGGGATCCATGTCTTTCAGGACGGTGGCGTTCACCACCGCATTGTCGAAGGACAAAGACACTTCGAGGACGGAAAGCACGACCACGATCCAGAGGATGCCGAGCGTGCCGCCGATCGTGCCGGTGGTCGCCCAGCCGAGCCAGACCGCCAGCCCGAGGCAGACGATCGTGAAAACGGTCGCACCCCTGAAATATCGCCACATCGCGCGCTTGTCCCTTTCGCGGCCTGATCGCCGCGCCCGCGCCTAGCGCCGCGCGGCCGCTCCGACAATGTCTGAAGGCGCGGCGGCGGCGGTTGGGAGGCTCAGGAAACGCGGCTCCAGGTCTGCGAACGGCAAAGGTAGCGGCCCAGCAGGCAGCCGCGCGCGACGATCTGGTTCGGCCCGGCGAGGCGCAGCGTGCCCGAATAGCTCTGGTTGCGATCGGGAACGAAGACGCGGCCCGCCCAGCTGTCCGGACCCTCGCGCCGGAACTCGCGGAAGAGCTGGGTGCCGATCAGCCGCGCCGTGCCGCCGGCGCGTGCTTTTTCCTGCGCGCGGGCATTGGCCCAGACCACCGTGCCGCAGACGTTCGCGCCGCACGGCTGGATGCGGACGTGGACGCTGTTCTTCGGATTGCGCCAAACGCCGGTCGGCTGGGCCGGACCGGCGGCCTGTACGGCACCGGCGGCGGCGGCCGCGACCAGGGCCGCGACGGCGAGCTTTTCGAATGTTTTCATCACGTTCCACCTAAAGGGCAGTGCGCATGAATTCAACGTGAAGGCGTGTCGTCCCTCATGCCGCCTGCGGGAACCCCGGTAGGGCCGCTAAAGTTATCCGAAAGCCTGTCCGCTTAACCCGGAAGGCTGGAGGGCCGCCCGATCATGCTGAGCTACATCCTTGCACTTGCCGCGAGCGTCGACCCGTCGGCCGGCGCCGCGCCGGCCGCCCGCATCGCGGTCGGCGGCTACGTCCCCGCCAGCTGCCGTGCCCCTCGCCACGATCCCGCCGCCGGCGCGGCTTCGCTGCAGCCGCTCTGCAGCGGCGGCGCGTCCGTCTCGATCGTCGAGGCCGGCAAAGCCGACTTGAGGCTCGTCCGCATCGTCGTCTCGCCGCGCTGATCGCTCCGCCGGGGGCAAGGCGCGCCTTCTTGCGTTGCATCGCGGCCGGGGCGCGGCGATAGGTCGCACCGCGGGTTTGCGTACGACGAGGTTATGACGAGAATCTTCCTTGCGGACGACGATCCGCTCACGCGCGAAGGGGTGAAGCTGCTCCTTTCGCGATCGATCTACCAGGTGGTCGGCGAGGCCGAAAACGGTGCGGCCACGCTCGAGAGGATCGCCGCCGCGCGGCCCGACCTCCTCCTTCTCGACTTCGACATGCCCGAGCGGAGCGGCTTCGACGTGCTCCGGACGCTGCGCGAGCGCGGCGACCGGCGTCCCGTCGTGCTCCTCACCGGACGCATCTCGGACGAGCGGGTCTACGAAGCGCTGCAGATCGGCCTGAACGGCCTCGTCATCAAGGCGACGGCGATGCAGCAGCTCCTGACCTGCCTCGACGCGGTCGTCGCGGGGCGGCGCTGGATCGATCACGACATCCTGCAGCGGGCGATGGATTTCAGCCTTTCCGCGCAGGACGGCTCGGCCGCCGGGCCGCTCGCCGCGCTCAGCGCCCGCGAGCGCGCCATCGCGTCTCTCGTTGTGCGCGGCCTCAAGAACAAGGACATCGCCGCCGAGCTCGGCATCGGCGAAGGCACGGTGAAGGTCCACCTCCACAACATCTTCGAAAAGCTCGGCGTCGCCAACCGGACCGAGCTGGCTTTGCTCACGGCCAAAGCCGAGGGCTGAAGCCTCCGCGGGCGCCCGAGGGCCTGCCATGCGCCGTCTTCCTATACCGAAGGATATAGCGGCCTATGCCCTTGGGCCGAGACGATTTTGCCTGCGGTGCAATATCGCGCGGCCGGCGGACGAGGCAGATGGGCTTC
Source organism: Allosphingosinicella sp. (assembly GCA_036388975.1). Lineage (GTDB taxonomy): Bacteria > Pseudomonadota > Alphaproteobacteria > Sphingomonadales > Sphingomonadaceae > Allosphingosinicella. Next base: position 30,336 of record DASVQT010000070.1, read on the forward strand.
ACCACATTCGAACTCGCCAAAGGGAAGATCATGAACAAGACCATCGCCTCCGTGCTCATCGCCGCCTCCGCCCTCGCCGCCGCGCCGGCCGCCGCGCAGACCAGCACCACGGGCACCGTCAACGTCACGGGCGTCGTCGGCGGCCGCTGCTCCGTCGTCCAGCCGGGCGGCAACGACACCCAGACCTTCTCGGGCGCGATCGACCTTCAGCGCCTCGACACGGCCGACGGCACGCTGCGCTCGACGCTCGGCGGCTCCACCGCCGCGACGCCGGCCGACGGCCTCAAGGTCCTGACCCGCGTCGTCTGCACCGCCGCCAATCCGAGCGTCGGCATCCTCGCCACCCGCCTCAACACCGGCGGCGCGACCGATCCGGGCACCGGCTATTCGAACGACATCGATTATACCGCGCAGGTCCGCGTCAACCGCGCGTCGGGCGGCGTCAGCACCGTTTCCTATTCGACCCTGACCGGCGGCGGCACGGCGACCACCCAGGCGCTCGGCGAGCGCATCGCGGCCGGCGGCGCCAACAACGTCGAAGTGAGCGTGTTCGGCCTGCGTCCGGAAGGCGGCGCGACCAGCCTCCTCGCCGAAGGCACCTACACCAGCACCGTTTCCGTCTACATCAACCCGTCGCTCTGAGCGAAAGGAACAAGGGGAGGGCCGGGCGCATGGCGCGTCCGGCCCTTCTTTCATATCCGATGATCCGCTTCGCCCGCCTTTTTCTCCTGGCCCTCGCCGCCGCCTTCGCCGTTGTCGCGGCGGCGGCGCCGGCGCGCGCGCAGCAGACGGCTTATGCGGGCGGCAACCCGATCGTTCTCAGCGTGCCCGTGACGGCCTCGGTCGGCGGGCGCTGCGGCTTTGCGGACGGCGGCGCGCCTTCGGGCAGCTACCGCCAGGAGAATTTCGACAAGCAGGGCCTGTCGAACAGCTTCGCCTTCACGCTGAACTGCACCGGCCCGTCGCGCGTTGCCGTCGTGTCTTCGAACGGCGGCCTCGTGAACAATGCGGCCGCGCCCACCGGCTATACCAACAGGGCCGCCTACGACGTGACCTTGAACCTCGTCGCCAGCGACGGCAGATCCACCGCCAACGCGACCTGCGCCGCCGCCACGCTGACCTCGGCGGGCGGCTGCGCCTTTCGCGGCCCGGCGAGCACCGCCCAGGGCCTGCGGCTCGCCGCTTCGTCGGTGAACCAGGCGGGGTCCTACGTGCGGGTCAGCGCCCCGCCGGCGAGCGGCGGCGCCCAGCTCGTCGAAGGCACCTATACCGACACGCTTACCATCACCCTCAGCGTCGCCCCGTAACCGGAGAATGACCTTGTTCCAGTCGCTTCGCCGTTTCCTCGCCGCCTGCCTGATCGGCCTTGCCGCCGCTTTGGCCGGCCTTGCCGCGCCCGCCGCCGCGATGACCGTTTCGCCCGTCGTCCTGAACCTGACGCCCGGCACGGGCATGACCCAGACGATCATCGTGCAGAACACCTTCGCCGTGCCGCTTCATGTCGAACTGCGGGTCGAGGAGCTGATCCCGGACGGCAACGGCTTCACCGCGACGGGGCGCGACTCGGGCGATCTCACCGTCTTTCCGCCCATGGCCGTGATCCAGCCGGGGCAGACCCAGGCCTTCCGAGTCGCTTATGTCGGCAATCCGGAGCTCGCCCGCTCCAAACATTATTACGTCACGGTCGCGCAGCTCCCCGTGCAGCGGAGCGAAGGCCAGCCGGCCATCCAGGTGCTCTACAATTTCCAGGTGCTGGTCAGCGTCTCGCCGCAGCGCGCCGAGCCGGCGCTGCGCATCGACGATGCGGCCGTCGGCGCGACGGAGGACGGCCGTTCCGCCGCCGCCCTCACCGTCACCAACACGGCCGCCGCCCACGGCTACCTGTCCAACGGGCGCCTGCGCATCGTGCAGAAGGACCGCGGCGGTCGCCGCCTGTCGGAAACGGTGCTCGCCGGGCCGGAGATTCAGCAGACGATCGGCTACGGCCTGATCGCGGGCGGCCAGACCCGGCGCGTGCTCGTTCCGATCGCGCTCGCCCGCCCGGACGCGGTGATCGAAGCCACTTTCACGCCGGGCGATTGACGCACCCATGTCCCTTCGCCTCCGGGCGGCCCTGCTCGCGACCATAACAGGGCCGCTCCTCCTTCCCGAAAACGCACAAGCGGGCGCGGCCGATATGGCGGCCGCGCAGGCCGGCGCGCGCGTGGTGCTGGATCCGCCCGCCGCGGGAGGCGCGCGCCTCAATCCGACGCCGCGCACGGTGACGCTCTCCGTCACCGCCAATCTCGACAATGCGGCGCTCGGCGAAGTCTCGATCGCGATCGACGCGCAGGACCGTGTGTCATTCGACGCCGCCCGCATCCTCGACCTCCTCGACCGGGTGGTTGACGCGGGGACGATGCGTGCCCTGCGCGCCCGCCCGTCACTGGCCGCCGCCGATCTCGCCGCCGCCGGCATCGGCATCGCCTACGATCCCCAGGCGTTGGAGCTGGACGTCACCGTCGCGCCGGAGCGGCGGCTTGCCCAGTCCATCGCGCTCAGCCGCCTCGACGACAGCCGCGTCGGTGCCTTCGTCGAGCCGGCGCGGACCAGCGCCTATCTCAACCTGCGCGGCAATCTGGACTATCTCCACGGCGGCGCGGACGGCGGTTTCGCGGCGCCCGTTTTCTTCATCGACGGCGCCGCCCGCGCCTTTGGCGGCCTGGTCGCGGAAGGGGAGGCGATCTGGCAGCCGGGCTCGGCGGCGCGGGACTTCACCCGGCTCGGCAACCGGCTCGTCCATGACGATCGGCGGCGGCTGGTTCGCTGGACCTTGGGCGACCTCCAGACGATCAGCCGCGGTTTCCAGTCGGCGCCCGACATTGCCGGCCTCTCCGTCTTTCGCAGCTATTCGGTGCTCCAGCCCCAGCGCATCGCCCGTCCGCGGGGCAGCCGCGCCTTCCGCCTCGATCGTCCGGCCACCGTCGAGATCGAAGCCAATGGCCAGCTTCTGCGCCGCTTGCAGCTGCAGCCGGGGAATTACGACCTGCGCGACTTTCCATTCGCCCAGGGCGCGAACGACGTCCGTTTGCGCATCCTGGACGACGCCGGGCGCTCCGAGACGGTGCGCTTCAACCTTTTCCTGGATCAAACGCAGCTCGCGCCCGGCCTCACCGAGTTCGGCCTTTATGCCGGCATTGCGTCGCCGCAGGGCGAAAGCGGGCCGTCCTACAGCGACGATCCCGCCGTGACCGGCTTCCTGCGCCGCGGTTTCAGCGAAACGCTGACGCTCGGCGCAAACGTCCAGGCCGATGCGGACACGCAGATGGCGGGCCTCGAAGCGGTCTGGTCCAGTCCGCTCGGCCTGTTCAGCGGCAATCTCGCGGCGTCGCGAAGCAGCGGGGAGGGCGCGGGCTTCGCCGCCCAGGCGACCTTTCAGCGCCTCATCCAGCGCACCGGCGGCCGTTCGGATTCCCTCACCCTGTTCGCCGAAGCGCGCAGCGCCGCCTTCGCGTCACTCGGCGACGGAAAGCCGTTCAATCCTTTCCTGCTCGAATTCGGCGGCTCCTATTCGCGCACCGTTTCGGAGCGCGTCTATGCGGGCGTGGACGGCCGTTATTCGATCGCTCGGGGCGACGCCGAGGACGCGTTCAACCTGCGCGGCACAATGGGCGTGCGGGTGTCCCGCAAGCTCGCCTTCAGCGGCGATCTGAGCTGGCAGGGCGACGAGCGCGGCCGCCGCCTCGGCGCTTACGTGTCGCTCACCTTCCGCCTCGATCGCCAGTCCAGCGTCAGGGCCGATTACGACACGCGCTTCGACCGCGCGCGCGTGTCGTACAACACGTTGCGCGGCCAGGGCGTCGGCGCCTGGAGCGTCGCCGCCGACGTGGAGCGCAGCCGCTTCGGATCGGGCGCCAATGCCGCCGCCACTTATTATCATAACCGGGCCGAGCTCGGCTTCAGCCACTTCGGCAGCTTCGACGGCAATTTCGGCGACTCGCTCAGCCAGCGAAGCTCCCTGCGCGTCGGGACGTCACTCGCCTTCGCCGACGGCGCCGTCTCCTGGGGACGGCCGATCAACGACGCCTTCGCTATCGTCACAGGCCACCGGAACCTGCGCGGCGCGCCCATCGTCGTGGAGCGCAATCCGGGCGGCTTCACCGCCACCACCGGCGCGCTCGGCGCCGCCACCCATCCGGCGCTCAGCGCCTATATCGAGCGCGTCGTCGGCATCGATTCGCCGACGGCGCCGGCCGGGGCGGATCTCGGCCAGGGCACGTTCCGCCTGCTTCCGCCCTATCGCGGCGGCTACAAGCTCCGGGTCGGTTCCGATTACAGCATCACCGCGCTCGGCACCTTGTCCGGAGCGGACGGCGCGCCGCTGTCGCTCATCACCGGTGCCGCGACCGAGCTCGCACACCCGGAACGGCCGCCGGTCCAGATCTTCACCAATCGCGAAGGGCGCTTCGGCGCTTCGGGCCTCGCGCCCGGCCGCTGGCGCATCGTGATGGACGACGACCGCCGCTCCACCTTCATCCTCGACATTCCCGAAGGCGCCGAGAATATCGTCCGCGCCGGCGTGCTCACTCCGCAGGAAGGCGAACGACCATGATCCCGCACAAGCTCATCGCCGGCCTCGCGCTCGCCGCCGCCGCCTCATTCGCCTGGGCCGCGCCCGCCGCCGCGCAGACGGCCTGCGGAGTCACCGGCCGTGCCCAGGCGCCGGCCAGCGTCACCTACGATCCGTTCAGCCCCAACGCGCTCCAGCAGATCAGCATTCCGCTGACCCTCACCCGCTATGCCAATGGCGGCGCCAAGACCCAGTCGGTGAGCTTCATCCTCGTCCAGCCGCCGGGCGGGCCGCGCTACCAGGTGGTCTACAACGGCAGCAACGTCCTTTACGCCGACAATGCAACGAGCGGCCTTCCCGTCGAAGGCGAGCGCGCCGGTCAGCTCTTCTACCGGTTCGGCGGCGCATCGTCGCCGGACGTGTCGACGACGTTCAACTTGAACGTCACCATTCCGGCCAACACCGATCTTTCCGCCGGCGAGCCGATCCGCTTCGACATTCTCTATGTCTGCATCGGCACGGGCGGTCTCGCGGACGTCACCACTCCGACCCGGCTGTCCGCCGCCATCCAGATCAACGTCAACGTGCTGAGCGCGCTCCAGGCGAGCTACGTCGGCCCGGCGCTCGATTTCGGCGACGTCGGCACCAAGACCCAGGCTCAGGTGGCGACCGACCCGGGGCCGCGCACAGGCTATGTGCGCGTGGCGAGCTCCGGCCCTTATTCGGTGCGCATGACGTCGCAGAATGGCTATCGGCTGACTTACCCGGGCGGCAATCCCGCGCTTCCCGAACAATCCTTGCGGTACCGCGCCACCTTCGTCGGCCAGACCCGCGACGCCGCCAATCCGGCGGCGATCGAGCGGGTCTGCGCCCGCGCCGGGCTCGCGGCCTCGGGCCAGCTCCTCCCGATCCAGACGACCCTCCTCGACGGCGGCGTGGGCCGGGTCGCGGCGCCGACTTACCAGGACACGCTGACCGTCACGGTCACGCCCCTGGTCGCGCCGCAGACCGGCACGTCCTGCGCACCCTGATCCGAAAGCGAAGCGCCATGGCGGACGACATCATGCAGGACCTTCGCCTGCGCTTCTGCGCCCGTCTTTCCGGCGACGTCGAGGCGCTCCAGGCGGCGGCGGCGGCCGGCGACCGCGCGGCGATCCGCGCGATCTGCCACCGCATGGCCGGGGCAGGGGGCATGTTCGGCTTCGCCGCCCTCAGCGCCGCCGCGTCCGAAGCCGAGGAAGCGATCGATGCGGGCGCAGCCGGCCCAGCGCTGACCCTGAGCGTCGCGCGAGTTCTCGAACTGGCGCGCGAGGCGACGGACAGCGTCTGCGGTTCACGCTAGCCGGGCTTCGGTCAGCTTCCGTCAACCTCGCCTGCGCGAAGGCGCTGCGAGCGCTTACAAGCGGGGTGATCGGGAATTGCGGCAATCGTTCAAGCTTCTCGTCGGACTGGCAGCGGCAAGTGCCGCGCTCTCGCCGGCCTCCGCGCAGGAGGCCGTGCCGGTGCAGACGCCCGCAGAGGCTCTCGCCGAAGACGCGGCCGATTATGCGCGGCGGCACAATGTCGCGGCGGACGAAGCGGCGCGGCGCCTGCGCGCCCAGGAGGCGAGCGTCGCCGCCGTGGAGTCGATCCGGGCCCGCTACGGCAGGCGGATCGCCGGCGTGGCGATCGAGCATAGTCCCGAATGGCGCATCGTCGTTTTGCTCACCGGCCGCCGCCGGGTCGCGGACCGTAACGTCCTTGTCGACGGCGTTTCGGTGCCGATCGTCTTCCGGACCCGCGCGGCGGCGTCTGAAGCGCAGCTCCTTCGCGCCATGACGGAGCATCGCGCCGCTATTCAGGGGGCGCTGCCGCGCTTCACCGGCATGGGCATCGACCCGCGCACCGGCGAACTCGTCGTCGCAGTGCGGGGCACGCGCGCCGATCCCGCCGATGCGGAGCGCGTCTCCCGCCTCGCTGGCGTGCCCGTGCGTCTGCGCGCCATCGACGGACCGGACGCCGACGCAGGAATCGAAGGGGGCGGCCGCGTCGAGGGTGTCGAGCCGGTCAGCGGCAGACGGCAATTCTGCACCACCGGCTTCGTCGTCACGGACGGGGCGCGCACCGGCGTCGTCACCGCCGCCCATTGCCCCGACAGCCTCACTTATTACGATCCGGAGACCGGCGGCGAAGTGCCGCTGAGCTTCGTCGGCGGCTGGGGGGCGCAGTATCAGGACGTCCAGGTCCATGTCGGCGAAGCGCCGCACCGCCCCGTCTTCTACGCCGACAGCCGCAAGCGGTCCCTGCGCCCGCTCACCGGCGCGCGCAGCCGCGCCGCCATTCGCGGCGGCGAGACCGTCTGCCACCGCGGCGAAGCCACCGGCTACAGCTGCGCCGAAGTGGAGCTCACCCATTTCGCGCCGCCGGGAGACCTTTGCGGCGGGCCGTGCGATCCGGTCTGGGTGACGGTGGCCGGACCGTCCTGCCGCGGCGGCGACAGCGGCGGCCCCGTCTTCGCCGGCACCACCGCCTTCGGCATCCTGAAGGGCAGCAGCTACCGAACGAGCGGCGGCTGCAATTATTATTATTTCATGTCGGTCGATTTCCTGCCCGACGGCTGGACCCTCCTGCGCGAGCCCGCGGCCGCGACCGGAACGCGTCGGGAGCCCGCGCTTCGTTAACCGGACGCAGAGCTTGTTGCGCTAGGTCGAGCGCAGCAAGGGAAAAGCCAATATGAAGTTCATCATGCTGAGGTCGCGCGGCGGCGATTACATGGTCGTCGCCGAGAACGTCGCCTGGCTGCGCTCCCATGAGAACGGGCAAACCAAGGTCGGCGTCGTCGGCGGCGACTCGCTCCTCGTCGCCGGGTCGATCGAAGAGGTGGCGGCGATCATTCTCGCGGGGTGACGGCGCCAGGCCCGCTCTCCACCCGAGTCGCGCGCCACGCGCCGGTTCCCGGACGCGCTTCGATCGTGTCGCCGCGCACGATGCCCTCGTAGAGCGCCGCCGCGCCGCCGTCGCCGGCCGCGAAGCGGATATGGGCGCCGTTCAGCCGCCCGTCGCGAACAGGAACTGACCGTCCACCTGCCGCTAACGTACCTTCAAGCCGCTGGAAGCTCTGTCGGAGCGTCAGCTCCGCCGCGCCGCCTTCCGCGCGGACCATGCGCCAGCGCCCCTCGACCCGGGCGGGGACCACCCACAGATAGAGCCGCGAGCCGCCCACCCGTGTCGCGGCGTCGGGGCGCCAATCCGCCATGTCGAAGGCGTGGCTGACGACCCGCGCGCCCGGCCGCATGTCGCTCAAAATGCGTGGCCGCAGCCGGAGATTGACTTCGGGCAGCAGGAACATGGTGAGCACCGTCGCCTCGGCGAGCGGCGTCCTGAACAGGTCCTCCGTCCGGAACGTCACCCGTGCTTCCACGCCTTCGCTCCGCGCGCTCCGTTGCGCCCGCGCGATCAGCCCCGCATCGAGATCGACGCCCACGCCTCGGGCGCCGCGATCGCGGGCGGCGGCGATCAGGATGCGCCCGTCGCCGGTGCCGAGATCCACGACATGGTCTTGCGGGCCGACCGAGGCGAGCTCCAGCATCGCCGCGACCACTTCGGGCCGGGTGCCGGCATAAGGCACGTCGAGCTGCGCCTGGTCCTGCCAGAGCGACGTCACCGAACAGCTCACCATGGTGAGCGACATGCACCGCGCGCCGAAGGCGAGCGCCGCGAGCACGGCGAGCGTCAGGCCCGCCGCGGCGAGGCTGGCGCGGTTGATCCGCATGTCTTCTCCGTCTCCCGCCGTTCGCCTGGAAACGCTGAGGCCATGACGCCGCCTTTCTCAAGTTTTTTCGAGCGGCGGCCGGCGGGGCGCCTCACTCGCCCGGGCGAGACCGCCACCACGCGGCATAAGGCGTATCCGCAATCATCCGCCGGTTGAGATCGGGCGCATCGTCGCTCCACCAGACCGGTCCGCGCTCGCCGAGCGCCACCTTGGCGGCCTGCACCCGCGCTCGCGCCGCCGCCAGCGCCGCGCCGTCCCCGGCCTTGAGCGCCGCCGCGACGGCGCGGCGCGCGTCCATCAGCGCGTCCACGAGAGCCTGCCGCACATCCGGTGCGAGCTGCGGATTGCTCGCGCGCCAGAGGCGGCCCTCGACGACGATGTAGCGCCCGTCGGGCGTCACCGGCGGCGTCACCCCGCCGCGGGCTCCGCCCCGCTCCGGAACGCTCTCAGCGCAGCCAGGGCACGCTCGCGCGCGGCGCGGTGGCCGACGATCGGTGCGGGATAGTCGCGCGGCCGGGACTCGCCGGGCTCGTGTATCTCCTCGTCGCCGAGCGCGCGGAGCTCCGGCACCCAGCGCCTTATGTAGTCCGCCGCGCCGAACTTTCGCGATTGGACGAGCGGCGCCATGATGCGGTTGAAGGGCTGGCTGTCCACGCCCGTTCCGGCGATCCACTGCCAATTCTGGCCGTTATTGCCGTAATCCGCGTCGATCAGCGTGTCCCAGAACCAGTCGGTGCCGCGGCGCCAGTCGATCAGCAGGTGCTTCACGAGGAAAGAGGCCGCGATCATCCGCACACGGTTGTGCATCCAGCCCGTCGCCCACAATTGGCGCATGCCCGCATCGACGATCGGATAGCCGGTGCGGCCCCGGCTCCAGGCGGCGAAATCCTCGTCGGCCGCCGCTCCGCTCCGCCAGGGGAAAGCGGCGAAAGCCGCCCGCCCCGCTTGTTCGCCGATGTTCGGCTGCGCGAGCATGACGTTGTGCGAGAAATCCCGCCAGGCAAGCTCCTTGCGGAACTTCTCGCCCGCCTCGTCCGGCAGACGGTGCCAGATCAGGCGCGGCGAAAGCTCGCCGAAATGGAGGTGCGGCGAAAAGCGGCTGGTGCCGTCCACC
>DASVQT010000071.1:0-20140 GCA_036388975.1 Allosphingosinicella sp.
AACATGGCGGCGGACGCTAGTGCCCGCGCCGGGGCGCGTCCAGACCGCGCCCCGGAGCCCACCCCAGGGCCCACCATTGACTTGGCCGCGCCCGCATGATCCGCTGCGCTTCGTCACAGCCAAGGGGGAGAACAGGCATGAGCGACGACCGCAACGACCAAGGCACCGGGCAGGGCGCCGGGCACGGCCCGGACCACGCTCACGGCCACGCACCCTTTGACGCGGACGGCGGCGCGGCCGCGGACGAGGGATCGACCCGCAATCTCCTGAACTTCGCGCGCGGCGCCAAGGGCATCGCCTTGCTCTGCTTCCTCCTGCCCTGGGTGACCGTCTCGTGCGCCGGCCAGCCGCTGGTGCGGATGACCGGCCTCGGCCTTGCCACCGGCGACGTCGATCTCGTCGCCGGGCGCGGCCTGCTCGGCGGCGCCATGGGCGGCGGCGAGAATCCGGCGGCGAGCTTCGCGCGTTCCACCCAGCCCGACATTCTCGTCATCGTCGCGGCGGTGCTGATCGTCGCGGGTCTCGCGCTCACCTTTCTGAAGCCGCTGCGCACCGGGGTCGCGGCGGCGATGGCGGCGGCGGTGGCCGCGGCGGTGCTGATCGCCTTCGACGTCCTGGTCCGCATCAAGGGCGGCGCCGAAGCGCGGCTCGCCGAAGGGATGAACAAGCAGGGCCCGGGCGCGCCGCAGGCCGGCGGGTTCGACAAGGAGCTGAGCCAGATCGCGGAGGCGATCACCGTCGATCCGCAGATCGGCTTCTGGCTGACCCTTGCGGCCTTGGTCGCCGCGGCCGTGCTCCTCAAGGTGGTGCACGGCCGCCGCAGGCGAACGCCCGAACTCTAGATGGCGCGCTCTAGAAGGCGCCGGCGAAGCGGTCGTTGTCGAAGCCGACATTGGTGACGCCCGCGATGCGCACCGCGGCCAGGATCTGGTCGAAGCGCTCGTAGCGCGCTTCCGCGTCGGTGGTGAGCTGCAGCGCCGGCGACGCGGGGTCGGCGACATGTTCGGCGAGACGCGCCCGCAGCCCGGCGTCGTTCACCGGCGCGCCGTTCCAGAAAGCCTGGCCGGACGCATCGAGGCTCAGCCGGTGCACAGTGGGCAGCGGCGCGTCGGTGGGCGGGCCGCTGGGCGTGTCGATCGGCACCTTGTGGCTGGAGATCGGGATGGTGATGATGAACATGATCAGGAGGACCAGCATGACGTCGATGAGCGGGGTCGTGTTCATCTCGCTCATCGGCACGTCGTCGGCGGTCTGGAAGGTCGCGGCCATGATCCTCTCCTTTTGCTCTGATGTTATAACGTAACTGATCAGAACCGGAAAAGCTCCTGCCGTCAAGCGCCCTTTCCCCATTTCCGCGAAAGCGGGCAGGGACGATCAGGGAACGGGGGCGTCGCCCCGTTCGAACCTGTAGTCCCGCTCGACGCGCGCGATCCTGGTCGCGTAACGCGCATACCAGCGCCGGCGCCCTTCGCCCTGGGCGGCGAGATGCTCGACCTCGCGCTTCCAGTTGGCAACCGAGTCGAGATCGGCCCAATAAGAGACGGTGACGCCGAGACCGTCGCGCGCCGCCTCGAAGCCGAGATAGCCCGGCATGGTGGCGGCGAGTTCCTCCATGCGCGCCGCCGCCTCGCCATAGCCTTCGAGATCGTCAGTCCGCACCGATGTGAAGATCACCGCATAATAAGGCGGCTCGGGCGTCCGCGCGATGTCCCCGCCTTGCGACATGAACATGGTTCTCGCACCCCCCAGCCGCCCCATCAAGCGCCGCCGCTTGATTCCATGCCGTTCCTGGCGCAATTCCCCGCGCGAGGAGACGTGAACGCCATGGCCGAAGCCCGTATCTACCAGCGCTACCGCAACGGCATGCAGGCGAGCCGCGCCGCGACCGAGGAATGGGTGCTGGAATTCGAGTCCAAGACCGCGCGGCGCCCCGATCCGCTGACCGGCTGGTCCGGCGGCGCCGACACGCAGAACCAGGTCGTGATCGTCTTCGCCTCGCTCGAGGAAGCGAAGGCCTATGCCGAGCGCGAGGGCGTCGACGTCCACATCGTCCCGCCGTCCAACAGGAAGCTCAAGCTGCAAAGCTACGCCGACAATTTCGTCACCGGCAAGATCACTTACTGAGCCGCGGCTTCACGCGCGGTTCACCGGCGGCGGCGGAGCATGAGCGATGATCCGCTCGCTCCTCCTCCTGTCGCCTTTGCTCCTCGCCGCTGCGCTTCCCGCGCATGACGAGCCCGAAATTCCGGACTTCGCGGCCGCCGCCGAGCGCTTCGCCGACGCCGCCGCTTGCCGCGCGCACCTGAGCGGCCTCGTCGCCGCTGCCAGGACAAGCGGCTTCGACGCGGCGGAGGGACCTTACGACTTCGCGGCGGGAGACGTACGCGCCCACAGCGTCCGCGCGGAAGGCGGCGGCCACCGGATCGCCGAATATCGCTGCCTTGCCGAAGCGCTCGGCGCGCGCAGCTGGACTCACGTCATGGCCGGGGCCGACGCGCCCTTCACCGTCGAATCAGCCGCGCGGCGCTTGTTCGAGAATGGAGGGCGCCAGCAATAGGAGCATCTTGGCGTCCACCGTGGCACCTTCCGCCCGCTTCGCCGCCACGAAGGCCGGCACGTCGCCGAGCGGCACCCGGTGGACCTTGATGTTTTCGCCCTCGACGCCGCCGCCTTCGCTCACCCTGGTGAGGCCCTCGGCGCGGAGCAGCCAGAAACCCTCGGACGACATGCCCGACGAGGCGTAGAAGCGCCCGAAGTCCGTCATCCGCTCGGCGCGGTAGCCGGTTTCCTCCTCCAGCTCGCGGATCGCCGCGGCGGCGACCTCCTCGCCTTCCGTCTCGTCGCCGACCAGGCCGGCGGGAAGCTCGATGCACGTCGCGCCGACAGGCACGCGATATTGCTCCACGAGCAGCACATGGCCGTCGTCCACCGCCAGGATCACCGCCGCGCTGACGTCGCGCGTGCGCGACACATATTCCCAGCGTCCGCGTTTCTTCGCGGCGATGAAGCGGCCTTCCCAGACCGTTTCGACGGGAAGGTCGCGGTCGTCGCCGCCTTCAATACTGTCGTGCGTCATATCTCGAGCAGCCGGTCCGAAATCTGATTGGGGTCGTCCAGCGTTTTGGGGAGGGCCGTCGCAAGCACCGCCCCGATCTTCTCCACGGCGAGCGCCATGCCTTCGGCGGCCTTTCCGTCCCGGACATGATCGACGAGCACGGCCATGGCCTCGCCCCAGACGTCCGGCGCCACCTTTGAATGGATCGCCTCGTCGGCGACGATCTCCGCCCGCCGCTCCTGCAGCGAGAGATAAAGGAGGACGCCGGTGCGCCCGTGCGTCTTCTTCTCGGCCGCGACGCGGAAGACCGACAGCGCGCGGCGCGCCACCCGCCGGCTCTTGGTGCCGCCGGGCGTCAGCGCCATGCGCAGCGGCGTCCAGGCGAGCGCGAAGCGGACGATGAGGAAGACGGCCGCGAGCTTGATCACCAGGAACAGCATCAGGAGCGGCCGGGTCAGCTCGCCGTTCCAGCCGAGGATCAGGGCTTCGGCCCATTCGAACCAGCTCTCCGGCAGCGCGGCGAGCACGGCCGGCACCAGCAGCATGGCGAGCACGGCCCAGTGCAGCGCCACGTCGTGATAGGAGTCCGACCGATCGGCGACGACCGTCACGATTTCGCCGTCGCTGAGCCGCTCGGCCGCCGCGACCGCCTGCGTGACCCGTTCATGGTCTTCCGGGCTGAAGCGCATCACCAGCTCCCCGAGGCGCCGCCGCCCCCGAACGACCCGCCGCCGCCCGAAAAGCCGCCGAAATCGATTCCGCCGCCGCCGCCCCCGCCGCCGCCGAAACCCCCGAAGCCGCCGCCGCCGCCGCCCCAGTCGCCGCCCCAGATGATCACGGGCGAGGAGCCCCAGCCGCCGCGCCGCCGCCGGCTGCCGTAGCGCCGCCCGCGGCGGCCGCGCCGGCCCATGGCGCCGATCACGAAAAGGAGCACGAAGATCCAGAAGATGACGCCCATGATCGACGTGTCGCCGCCGCCGTCCGCCTGCGCCTGGCGCTGCGACTGGCCGGCCGCGAGGGCACGGCGCTCGGCTTCTTCCGGCGGGGCGCTGAGCTGTTCAACGATCGCGTCCACGCCGGCATTGATGCCGCCCGGATAATCGTTCGCCTTGAAGCGCGGCGTGATCCGGTCGCGAATGATGATGTGCGACATGGCGTCGGTGAGGATGGGCTCCAGCCCGTCGCCGACTTCGATCCGGATCCGCCGGTCGTCGCGGGCGATGAGCAGGATGGCGCCGTTGTCGGCTTCACGGCCGCCGGCGCCGGACCGCTCGGCGAGCGCGATCGAATAGGTCTCGATCGGCTGGCCGCCGAGGTTCGGAACGGTGACGACGAGGAGCTGGCGCGAGGTGCGTTGCTGCAGCTCGTACAGGCGGCGGTTGAGGGCCTCCTCATCGGCCCGCGGGAGCATGTCCGCGCCGTCGGTGACTCGCCGCGTCACCTCGGGCGCCGCGGTCTCGGCCTGGGCGAAGGCCGGCGCCGCCCACGGGCTCACCACGAGGGCGAGCAGCGCCGCGACGAGCAGCCACGGGCGCGGCGTTGCGGCCGCGCCCGCCATCAGCCCGAATGACCCCATCAGCCCGAATTGCCGAAATCGACGCGCGGCGCCCGCTGCGCTTCCGGCTCCGCCTGATAGGGCACCATCGGCTCGGCGCCGTGAACGACGCTGGCGCCGATCGAGGAAGGGAAGGTGCGGATCAGGGTGTTGTAGTTCTGCACGGCCTGGTTGTAGCGCTCGCGCGAGCGGGACACGCGGTTCTCCGTGCCTTCGAGCTCGACGATCAGCATTTCGAACTGCCGGCTCGACTGGAGCTCGGGATAGGCCTCCTGGAGCCGCTGCAGGGACAAAGTGAGCTGCGACTGGGCCTGGGCGAAGCGGGACATGGCCTGCGGGTCCGAAAGCTGCTCGCCGGTGAGCTGGATGCGGCTCGCGCTCGCCCGCGCTTCCGTCACTTCGCGAAGGACGTTGCGCTCCTGCGCCGCGGCGGCGCGGACGGTGTTCACGATGTTGGGAATGAGATCGGAGCGGCGCTGATAATCGTTCTGGACGTCCGCCCAGCGCGCCCGCGCTTCCTCCTGCGCCGCCGGCACCGAATTGATCCCGCAGGCGGAAAGAAGAAGGACGAGCGGAACAAGCACCGCAAAGAGACGCGTCCGGTTCATCGCGAAAAAGCCCTCCTGTCGACCTTCGCCGTGAGTTAGGACGAACGCTGCACGCCCGCAACGAAATAAGGCGATGGCGGCGAACAGGAGGGAGAACAGGGCATGGGCGGTTTCAAGGAGTTCATCAGCCGGGGCAACGTCGTCGACCTCGCCGTCGCCGTGATCATCGGCGCGGCCTTCACCGCGATCGTCACGTCCTTGACGAGCGACATCATCATGCCGGTGATCGGCTGGCTGATGGGCGACCTCGATTTCTCCAGCTACTTCATCCTGCTCGGGCCCATCCCGGCGGGCTATGCGGGGGACACGAACAGCTACGAAGCGCTGAAAGCCGCCGGCGTGCCGATGCTTGGCTACGGCCAGTTCATCACGGCGGTGGTGAACTTCCTGATCGTCGCCTTCATCATCTACCTGATGGTGCGGATGCTGAAGCGCCTCATCCAGCAGAAGGCGGCGAAGGAAGCGGCGGCGCCCGCGCCCGAATCCGCCGACGTCATCCTGCTTCGCGAGATCCGGGACGAGCTTCGCGCGCGGGGCGGGGGCGCCGCGTCGACCCTTGGGCACGGCTCGAACGGCTAAAGGTCTTCAATTCAGCGTGCATATCGCCTATATGGGTCGTGCCGGGTTCGCCCGGCTACGGCGATAAAGTGTAGTGTAAAATAGACGCAGCGGACCCGGGGGCGGTACCCGGCGGCTCCACCATTTCCCCTGTTTCGGCAGGGAAGCTGATGGGGCCGAACTAGGATCGACGTGTGTTGAAAGGCACTGCTTTCGCTCGGAATGGGACCACCGCGACGGCCCATCACACAAGTGCCAACGATAACGAAGCACTCGCGATTGCCGCGTAACTGATCCCTCACGGGTGACGTTACAAAGCTAAAGCGCGGTTCGGGCCGCACCGGGCAACAGAAGCGGACACCGGCGGTACGGGGAGCACCGAGCAACAGAAGCTCCCCACTTTCTTCCTCCCACATCTCCGCCCGTCATTCCCGCGAAAGCGGGACTCCAGCGGGAGTCGCTGCAGCGCGCGGCATTTGGCGCTCATGGATTCCCGCTTCCGCGGGAATGACGTATGGGGGTGTCATGCACCGCCTCGTTCTCCCCGCCCTCCTGGTCCTCCTCGCCACCGCCGCCTGCCGCGAGGAGCCGAGCGTCGCCGAGCAGTTCAACGACCTGCGTGCCGACATCGAGAACAAGGGCCGCACCTACGACGCGGAGGCGGAGAATTTGGTCGTCGAACAGGAGCGCCGCCTCGCCGAGGAGGCCAATGCGCTGCTCACCCAGAATGCGAACCTGTTCGGCAACGCCGCGGAAGCCGAAGTCGACGTGAATTCGGGCGAGATCGCAACCGAGCCGCGCCAGCCCTGACCGCCAGCCCTGACCGCCAGCCCGGTCAGCCGGTCTTGTTGCCGTCCTTGTCGACGTAATTGGGGTAGCCCTTCCCCTCGGACCGGGCGAGGCCGAGGTTCGCCGGCGTCTGGCCGGATTCGTCCGCGGTTTCCGTGTTCGGGCGCTCGTCCTGGTGGACGCCGTCTATGTCGGAATGGGGCGTGCTGGGGGGCGGCTTCGCCATGGGCGTCTCCTGATCGGTTGAAGCGTATTAGAAAAACAGCCCGGCCGGGATCAGCATCAGGCCGCCCAGGACCGGAAGGCAGCCCCAGCCGAACTTCATGCACCCGCCGCGCGCCGGATCGGCCGCGCCGTCGCCGGGCGTCTCATTCTCCTGCGCATGCGGCGGCGCGTCGAGCCCGGGCGCCTGCGCTTCCGTCACCTTGTCCGGCCCGGTGCCGCGCGTCGGGTCTTCATTGATAGCCACTTTCGTCCTCCCTCTTCTCGGCCGCGTCCTGCTGCGCTTGTTCCATCGCGCCGGCCTCGCCGCCGCCGCCGCCCGCCTGGCCCGCACCGCCCGAAGCGGCAGCGGCGCCGCGAAGCGACTGCTGGTGCTGAACAACGCGCCAGTCCTCATGGGCGATCCGCAGATAGGTGGAGGTGCAGTTCGCGGCGAATCGTTCGGCGCCGCGCGACGCCGTCACGCCGTAGGCGATGACGATCAGCCCTTCCTGCGGCCGCTCGACCCGGAGATCCGCAAGCTCCACCTCGCTCCACCTGGGCGTGCGCGACACCGCTTCGATCGCCTCTTCGCCGCTCATCACATAAGGCGGCTCCGGCAGCACCATGACGCAGCCGGGCGCGATCGAGCGCCGGTAAACCTCCTCGCCGCCGACCCAAAGGTCGGTTTCGAACTGCCTGATCCGTTCGTCATCCATGATCCGCTCCCAGTTTCCTGATCCGATAGGGCCGCTCCAGCCCGGGTTCCGCCGGCACCGGCACCGGCACGGCCGCCGCCGTCCGCCGCGTCCGGCCGAGCAGGCTTCGCGCCAGCCCCGCCGCCATTTCCGCCCCCGCCGCCGCCGCCGCAAAGGGCACCATCATCGGCCGGGTCTGCGCCTGCAGGAACACGCTGGTCCGACGCACGAACACGTCCTGGCGCCCGTGTGCCTCCCCGTCCGAGCGGGGTGCATAGAGATTGTCGCGCTTGCCGGGGTCGCCCGGGTCGCCCGGCTTCTGCTGCGCGCCCACGCCGAACGCTTCCATGGCGAGGTCCGTCGCCCGCGGCGCGAGCTTGCCGGCCACCGAGATCAGCCAGCCGCTGCCGCCGACATAGATTTGCCGCCGCGGCGTTTCGCAGGCGAACAATATCGCTTCCGCCACCAGAGCCGGATCGTAGAGCATCGGCGGCAGCCGCGGCGGCGCGTCCATATAATTGCGGGCATGCTCCGGATAGGGCGTGTTGATCGAGCCCGGCTTGATCAGGGTCACCGAAATGCCGGTCCCGTCGCGCTCCAGCTCCATGCGCAGCGCGTCGGTCGCGGCCTGCACCGCCGCCTTGGTCGCCGAATAGGGCCCCTGAAAGATCATCGCCCGGTCCGAAAGGACGGAGCCCAGGTTCACGATCGCCCCGCCGCCCCGCAGCCGCAGGTGCCGCGCCGCGACCAGCGAGCCCATCAGCAGCCCGTGGTAGTTGACGTCGAAGATGCGCCGGTGGTCCTCCATCGGCACGTCTTCCATCGCGCCGTAGGTCGCCGCCGCAGCATCGTTCACCCAGCTGTCGAAGCCGCCGAACGCGTCGATCGCCGTGTCGGCGATGCGCTGCACGTCCGCTTCGTCCGCGACGTCCGCGGCGCAGATCGCGACCTTGCCGCCGCTCCGCTCCAGATCGTGGCCGACGGCCTCAAGCGCCTCGCGGTTGCGCGCCACCAGCAGCACCCGCGCCCCGCGCCGCACCGCTTCGCGCGCCGCGGCGAGCCCGTTGCCGCTGGACGCGCCGGTGATCACGATCGCCTGTTCGTCGATCCGCTTCAGCCGTGGACGCATCGTGTTTCTCCTCACGACGACGCCAACCCCCGAACCGCCCCAAGCGTTGCTACCTGCTTTCGCCCACCCGCGGCGCAGGCGTCATGAGGGAAAGAGGATGGGGGCGTAGTCCACAGCCCCGTGAAGCACGTGGAGCACCACCACCTGATCGTTCAACACGCGGTAGAAGATCAGGTAATTGCCGTGGACACGGTGCCTGACGCCATGGGCCTCATGCCGCGGCAGCAGGGGAAAACGCTCAGGAAAGTCGGCGAGCCCGAGGCAGCTTTCTCTCAGTGCCCGGACGAAACGGACCGCTTGCCGCGGGTCGTTGCGTGCGATCCAGTCGCCGATCGCCTCAAGGTCGCGCTTGGCCTCATCCGTGAGGCGAACGATCACGCGCCGTGCTCGTCCATTGCCCTGTACTTGGCCTCCAGCCGGTCGAACACATCGGCGGCGGGCGCCGTGCGGCCGGTCTCGGCATCGGCAAGCCCGCGCCCGATCGATGCGTCGAGCGCGGCAAGCCGAGCCTCGCGTTCCTGGATCATGCGCACCCCTTCCCGAAGCACTTCGCTTTTGGAGTTGTAGCGTCCGCTCTCCACGAGCCCGGCGACGAACGCTTCGAGCTGACCTCCGAGTTCTGCACTGATCACCATCATTCTCCGGGCTGGTCGCTATCAACTATTATCAAACCGCGATGCACGGGGCCACTTTCTTGTTGCTAGTGCCTGCCGAGCTCATCCGCGGCAGGGTGCAATCCGGCCCGAGAGGCGCCAGTTGAGGAGGTGGGCGGCGGCGAGGAGGAGGCTGGCGGCGACGGTAATCGCCGTCTCGATTAGCGGCTCGAAACCGCCGAGGGCGCCCAGGCCGAGTCCCGTCACGCCCAAGGTGGCGACGAACGCAGGGTGGATCACGCGGTGCGCACGGTAGCCGCGCAGCATCGCCCCGCCGCTTGCCGGGACGGCGAAGGCGAACAAGGCGAGGTGCACCTCTTCGGGGAGGCTGAGAGCGGAAGACAGGCTCGGCAGCAGCGCGAACAGGAGCGGCAGCAGGAGGCAGTGAACGAGGCAGGCCGCGGCCGTGCCGATGCCGAGCACATCCAGCCACGCGCTCCGGCTCCCCGCGACGGCGGCGGCGGCGGCGGCGGCGGACCGCCTCATGGCGCCATCCTTCCAAGGATCCGGCCGGTGCGGGCGTCGACGTCCAGCCAGACGACATGGCCGCCGCCGATGAACTTCAGACGGTAGCGCCGCGCCGCCGCGTCGAACTCGGTGCCGATATGGTCGTGTCCCGGCATCTGCCGCCGCACGTCGGCGAGCACGCGCGACAGCGGCAGGAGCTGCCCGTCCGAAACGGCGCGCGGCAGGCGCTCATGCTCCCGGTCCCGGGCGGCGGCTCCCGACCAGGGCAGCGCCGCCATCAGGCACAACGCCGCCGCGGGCCATGAACGCATGGCCTTCATGGCTGCGCGTTTCGCCGGCAGCTTCAGCCGCGCGCCCGAAGGCACGCGCGCCGCATCGTCCAGGGGCCGCACGGCTAGAAGCTGAAGCGCGCGGCGAGCCTGACGTCGCGTCCGGCAAGCGGCACGAAATCCTTGGTGAAGGACGCGTGGCGGCGCGCATCGACGTCGAAGATGTTGTTGGCGGACAGGATCAAAGTCGTCTCCCGCCGCGCGCCCCACGGCCGCCATGCGAGCGAGGCGTTGACCAGCGTGTGCCCGTCCGTCGGCGTTTCGAAGGCGGCGACCCGTTCCTGGTCGGCGACCCATTCCACTTCCACCCGGCCGGTCAGCGCGTCCGACGCCGCCTCGATGCCGCCGAGCAGGCGCAGCGGCGGGATGCGCGGCACCGGGCCGCTGCCGTCCACCGTCGCCCGCACGTAATCGGCGACGGCCTCGCCGCGCACGGTGAAGCCGCCGGCGCGGAACAGTTCGGCCGACGCCTCCGCCTCGAAGCCGACGTAGCGCGCATCGCGCTGGAAATATTGCAGCACCGGAAGCTCGTCCTGCTCGGCGCCGGTTTCGTCCTGGAAGATGTAGTCGTCGAACCAGTTGGCGAAGACGCTGGCGCGCAGACGCACCGGCCCGGCTTCGGCGCGGACATAGGCTTCGAGGCCCCAGCTTTTCTCCTTGCGAAGATCGGGGTCGCCGATCTCGAAGGCCTGGGTGGCGACGTGCGGACCGTTGGACAGCAGCTCCTCGGCGGCCGGCGCCCGCTCGGCGCGCGACGCGTTGAGGCCGAAGCGCAGGCCCGCACGCGGCGCCCATGCGGCGCCGAGCGCGGCCGAAAAGGCGCCGAACCGGCGGTCGACGCCCGCCACGTCCGAACTCACCCGGGTGCGCTCGTAGCGCGCCGCGGCTTCGAGCTCGATCCCGCCGGCCGACACTTCCTGCAGCGTGAAGATTCCGAACTGGCTGGTTTCGTTGGGCGGCACGAAGGCTTCGGCGCCGATCGCTTCGAAGTCGCGGCGGAAGAATTGCGCGCCGCTCGCGCCGCGCCAGCCGCCCCGGTCGGCCTGAATGAGCTCGAACCGCCCTTCCATCCCCTGGGTGCGGAACACGGTGCCGACCTCGTCGCCTTCGAACTCGGTATGCTCGTAATCGGCGGCGCCGAGCCGGACGCGGATGCGGTCGAGAAAGCCGCCGCCCACCTCCACTTCGCCGCGAAGATCGGCGCGGATCTGCTCGAGACCGATGGTCACCGCTTCCTCGCCGTGCGCGTGCTCCTCGCCCTCGTCCTCGTGCTCGTGCTCCTCCTCGCCTTCCTCGTGATGATGGTGCCCGGCGCCGGGCCGGGTCGGGACTCCGTAATCGCTGTCGAACCAGCTCACCGAGAAGCCGAGGCTGCCGCCGTCGCGGATCAGCGACAGGCCGGCGCCGAGCGTCTTCTGCTCGGTGGCGCTGTTCGGGATGCGGCCGCGGCGGTTGGCATTCGCCAGTGCTTCTTCGGCTTCCTCGACATGGCCTTCGGCGCTTTCCTCTTCGGCGATCTCGAGCTGCTCCGCGCGCAGCGCGGGCGCGAGCACGAAGCCGCCGACGCGCAGGTCGTCCGTGTTGCGGTAGCTGCCGTCGATGTGGAAGACGAGGCCGGTGCGCCCCAGCGCCACGTCCGCGGCGGCGCCGATGCTGCGCTCGTCCGCCGCCGTGCCGTAGGCGCCGATCGCATCGATGTGGAAGCCGCCTTCGGGAAGCGCGCGCGGGATGCGCCGGTCGAGCACGTTCACCGCGCCGCCGATCGCCTGGCTCCCGAACAGGAGGACGGCGGGGCCGTGCAGCACTTCGATCCGCTCGGCGGTGAGCGGATCGATGGTGACGGCATGATCGGCGGAGGTGTTGGACACGTCGATCGATCCGATGCCGTCGGTCAGCACCCGGATGCGCTCGCCCTGGAAGCCGCGCAGCACCGGCCGCGATGCGCCGGGGCTGAACGAGGTGGAGGACACGCCGGGAAGCCGGGCCAGCGTGTCGCCGAGCTGCGGGCGAAGGTCGCGCAGCAGGGCTTCGCCGGTCAGCGCCGACGCGCCGGACAGGAGATCGAGTTCGCGCACATCATTGCCGGTGACGATGATCTCCGCCGAATCCTCATGGTGGCCGCGCCGGCGCTCGGCCTGCGGAGCCGCGGAGGACTGGTCGTCCGCGGCGGCGGCATCGGCGTCCGCGGAAGCATCGGCGGGTGCGGCCGCTGCGGGCGCGGCTTCGCTCCCTTGTGCGAAGGCGGCCTGGGGAAGGCAGAAGGCGGCGGTGCCGGCGAGAAGTACATTGCGAAGCATGACGGTGAACTTTCCTGATGGGCGCCGCCTCGGAAGGGCGGCCGCTCGCTGCTCGAAACCGGGCGCGAGCCGGTATGACGGGAAGGCTGGAAAGCTCCGGCGCGCTCCTCCGCCTCGAGAAGGCGGAGCCGGGCTGCGGCGGAGCTGAAAAAAGCGCGCCGACGGCGCGCCGCCCGTCAGGCGAGCGGCGGCTCGAGCAAAGGCGGCACGGAGAGGCCGGCGAGGGGCGACCCGCGTTCGGGCGCCAGATTCGTTCCGGCGCGCGGGAGCGGCATCGGCGCGGCCGGATCGGCGGGCAGGATGTAGCCGGCCACGGCGGCATTGTTCTCGCCGGGCGCGGCTTTCTTGGACGCGGCGGCGGCGGCGGCGTCCTCGCTTTGCGCATCGGCGGCGACGCCCTCGTCGCCGCTGTCGAGCGCGACCTGGTGCGCGGCCGTGCTGCCATGCTCGCACAAGGCCGCCGCGACGGCCGAGCCGTTGCCGAACGTCAGCGCGATGACGATAAGGAGGGTGAGCAGCCTTTGCACAGCGGATGTTATAACATCCCTCCGGGCGGACGTGCAAGCGTTTGGCGGGTGGGCGTTGAAAGCGCTGACCGTCGCGCCCCGGCCGCCAGCCCTGAGCCTGTCGAAGCGCGAGTTGCAGCCCCCGGCCGCCGCGCGAACGAACCGGGCTTCGACAAGCTCAGACCTGGCGGGTTCATGAGGAAACGTCCTCGATCTGCCTCAACTCGCCAGCCCTGAGCCTGTCGAAGGGCGGGTTGCAGCGCTCCGACGGGGCGGGTGAACCGCGTTTGCCGGCTCCGATTTCCGCGATCCCGCATGGAGCGGCGCCCGCCGTCCGGACAGGACGGCGGGGCCTCGAACCGTTTACGGGTTGCGGCGGGCGTCGACGTGGATGTCGCGCTCCTTGCGCTTCAGGCCGAGCAGGCCGGCGAGGCCGAGGAGACCGAGAAGGCCCCAGGGGAAATCGTCGTCATCGTCCTGCTCGCGCGCCTGGTAGGTCGTCTCGCCGGTGGTCGTATTGTCCTGCGCGACGGCCGCGGCGGGCGCCACGACCGAAAGGGCGGCGGCGATGATCGCGCCGCGCGCGAAGTTGGTCGTCTTCATGTCGGTTCCTCCTGTTTTGTACCGGCCCATGGGGCGGGGCGGCAACGGCTGTTGGACTGACCGGTTCCGTTCTTTCTTCAGTTCGGTCTCGAAACAAGTTGTTGATCTGCTTCGTCTTTTGAAGGGAACCGCACCCGGCGGAAGGTGTTTCGACAGCATCCCTAAGCAGATCGTCGAGTATCGGAGCGGCCATGGCCGAAGAGCAGGAAGTTGCAGTCGTTCCGCTCCGGCAAAGTAGCGCCTTCACCATCTGCGGCGCCGAGCCCTACGACCCGCCGGCCTAGGCGCCGCCGCACCTTTTTCCGGGCGGCTCTTCCCCGCGGCCGTTTCCGGACCTCAACCCCGCGGGGGCCAGTAAGGAGTTTATGCATGTCCCGAACCGTGACCGCTTTGTACGACACGCGCGCCGAAGCCGAAGCCGCGCGCGAGCGCCTGTCCTCCACCGTCCGCGCCGACAGCGTGCGGATCATCGACGGCCAGTCCGGCGACACGAGCGGCGGCGGGCTCGGCAGCCTTCATCTCTCCAATGACGACCGCCACGCTTACGGCGAAGGCATTCGCCGCGGCGGCGCCCTGCTTTGCGCCGAAGTGGACGGCCATGAGGATGCCGACCGCATCGTCGCCATTCTCGAGGAAAGCGCCGGCGGCGTGGATCTCGACAATCGCCAGGAAAGCTGGCGCCGCGAAGGCTGGACCCCCGGCGCCAATGCGCAAACCTCCACCGGAACCGCCACCAACACCGGCGCCCGCGTCGTCGAGGAGCAGCGTATCCCGATCGTCGAGGAAGAGCTGCGCGTCGGCAAGCGCGAAGTCGAGCGCGGCGGCGCCCGAGTCCGCTCCTACGTCCGCGAAACGCCCGTGCAGGAGCAGGTGACCCTGCGCGAGGAGCATGTCGCGGTGGAGCGCCGCCCCGTCCAGGCCCATGCGACGGACGCCACCACCGCGCCCGGCCTCGGCGCCTCCTCGCCCTCGACCTCCGCCGGCGCCCCCGCCGACCTCCTCCAGGAGCGCACCATCGAAATGCGCGAACATGCCGAAGAGGCGGTCGTCCAGAAGGTCGCCAGCGTCCGCGAAGAAGTGGTCGTCACCAAGACCGCCGAGGAGCATGTCGAAACCGTGCAGGACACCGTGCGCCGCACCGAAGTCGACATCGAAGGCGGCGAGCGCGGCGAGGGGCGCACGGCCTTCGGCGGCTTCAACTCCGGCTCCGGCCAGAATACCGGCTCCGGCGACACCGCCCGCACCGATCCGGCCCCGAGCGGCACCGACCGCGGCCGCTGAGCGCCGGCGCCCAGGCAAAAAGAAAGGCCCCGCGGTTCAACCCGCGGGGCCTTTTTTCGTCTCGCCGGGCGGCGGCGGAAGCGTTCGCCCCGCCGCCGCGCCCGGGCCCTTACAGGCCGTTGGCGAGGTTGGTGTCCGGCGCGTTGGTGTTCGCGTCGAGCTGCATCATGTTCTGCGTATTGGCGTCGACCGCGCCGTTCGCGCCCATGCCGCCCGACGCGTTCATGCCGTTGGCGTCCAGCGTCATGTTCGGATCCATCATCGGATCGATCATCGCATTGCCCGTTGACATGGCATTGGCATCGTTCGCTTCCGAACCGCCGCCGCCGCCGCAAGCGGAAAGACCAAGGGCAAGGGCCGCACCGGCCAGGATCGTCATTCGCATAGCTTTTCCTTCTAGAAGGTCTGGAGGACACCCAACCGGCGCCAGCCCGGCATAACGGCCCGCCGCCCGTTTAGCTCCACCGGCCGCGAAGAAGGCGCCGCCGCCCTCTGTCGTGCCCGTCGCCTCCCCGGCCGTCAGACTTCGCCCGCCCCCTCACCCGCACCCCCATCGCGACCGTCCGCGGCCGCGCGCGCCGCCTGCTCGCGCCAGTCCCACGCCGGCTGCGCCTCGGCCCGCGCCGCCCAGTTCCGGTGCAGTTCGGCCAGTTCGTCTTCGCCGACCTCGGCCCCCCGTTCGAAGATCTCGACCATCCGGATCACCCGTTCGCAGGCCTCTTCCCCCGACGCCGCCGCGGCGGGCGGCAGCCCCGGCGGCTTGCCGATCCCGTAAAGCTGGTGGCCGTGCATGTAGAGGTTGTGCAGCATGTCGTCGATCGAGAGCCTGGGCATCGGCGCCGGCTTGGGCAGGCCCGGCCGCGAGAACAGGTTCTGCGCCCACCGCGCCAGCGCCAGTTCGAGCCGCACCGCGCCCAACTCGATCGCTGCGTCCCATCGCGCCGCGAAGCCGGGCCAGCGAAGGCGGTGCCCATAAGCCGAGCCCTTGGACATGCCCGCGGCGGTATAGGCGGCCTTGACGCTGCACGTCGCCGACAGGACGGACAGGAAGCGGTCCTCGGTCTGCGGCCCCCATTGCCCGGCCCGCGCCCGTCCGATCTGCACCCTTCGCATACGTTTCCGCTCATCCTGAGGAGCCGCCCCGGCGGCGTCTCGAAGGACTGAGCCTCCGGTCCCCCGCACCACCAGCCGCGCCCCGTCGAGATGCCCCCAGCTCCCGCTCCCCGGCGCCGCGGCTCCCGCCTCCTCGAGCCGGGCATGCACCGCCGCCACCGTCTCCCGGCACGCCGCATCGAACGCAGGCTCTTCATGCCGCGCCTTCAGCACCCAGCCTCGCGAAACCCCCGCCTGCTCAGCCGCCACCGCATAATTGCCGGTCCTGCCCAGCGCCCGAAGAAACGCCCCCCGCCGCGCCGCCGACATCTTCGCCGTCATGTTCGCCCCCGTGAGAATCAAATGGAGGCAATTCAGCTATGCGACGAAATCCTACAAAGAAAGGAAAGATGTGCCCCTTCAATTCCTCCCCGGGACGGGGAATGCTCGGGCTGCCGTTCCACCGGAACGGATGCGGGCTGCCGGGGGCAGTCCGCACCCGAGCATGGCCATGCGAAGCATGGTGGAGGGGGCCCCGAGCCCGCGCCGGCGGACCACTTCACAAGTCGCCGCTCATCCTGAGGAGCCGCTGAGCGAAGCCGAAGCGGCGTCTCGAGGGACTCCCTCAACCCGCCCCGCCCCGCTCCTCCTCGCCGACAGCGTCCGCCGCCATCTCCGCATAAGCCGCCGCCTTGAAGAACCCCGCCGAATCGAGCGTCGCCGCCAGCATCACAGCCACCGCCCGAAGCCACTCCGCCGCATAAGGGTCTACCGCCGCTCGATCCCCGTCCCCGCTCATGCGAACCGCACGCGCACACCGATCCGATCACCGCAACTCACCGAAAACCGCCGACTCGGCTGCACCGTCCACATATTATAGTTGATAAACTCCGCGCCCTCTCGACGCCATCTCTTTATGCGTGGACATGCGCAAACTGGTCGGCCGAAACGCCGCACGCCTCCGGGCCGCCGCCGACCTGACCCAGGAAGAACTCGCCGAACGCAGCGGCCTCAGCCAGCAATATATAAGCGACCTGGAGCGCGGAAAGCGCAATCCGACGATAGTGACGCTCTACGAACTGGCGACGGCGCTGGGCGTGAGCCATATGGAGCTGGTGCGGGAGGATTGATGTCGTTGGAGCATGACATCGAAGCTGCGAGAGCCACCCAACGAGGCTGCCCCACACCTTCAGGCGGCGCGGGTGACGCGCCGTGCCGCACCTCGGCCAAGGCCGGTACCAGGGTGATCCGCATGATCGTCGATGAGGGCGAGATACGGGCGAGATACGGGCACCACTGCCTCAGGCTTCGGCCGGCGTTTCCGCACCGGCGGAAGGAGCTTAGGCGCCGGCTCGTACGCTGGTCGACCGAGCAGCTGCACCGCGATCTCACGCGCGAGCACTTCCGCGAGCAGCGACGGCACTGCGTTACCTAACATCCGCTGCACTTCGTTCCGGCTCACTGGAAAGCTTACATCTTCCGGCAGGGTCTGGAGCCTTGCGAGCTCTCGTGATGACAGCTTGCGGCTTTTCCAGTGGAACGGGCCCGTTGCAGAACCCGGCTGCGCCTGAATGGTCCAGGACGGGCGATCTTTTGCGAGCTTCAAAAGGAAATTCCAGTAACGAGTGCGCCACCCGAAGAGCGGTAGCCCGCCGCCGCGACGGGTGTGCCAAAGATAGTTCTGCCCTTCTGGGATCGATGGGAGCAGGTCAGCCCACTTACCACCCATTGATAGATCTTCGTTGGGAAAGGCAGGAAGGTCCCCGATCGCGTCCCAAGCGGTTCGATACGGCTCCTGGTCGGGCCCCAAGGAGTCCGGAGCGGCGAAGCGGGCCTTGGGAAAGTTGAAATCCTCGCCATCCCGCGCGGCCACGATGATCACACGCTCGCGCAGCTGCGGAACACCGTAGCTCGCAGCGTTCACAACTTGCCACTTAGGTTTGTAGTTCGCTCCCGTTCTTTGATTTATAGCCTCAACGCCTCTTAGTATCCTATCGAGGCCCTCATCCTTGCCCTGATATGCAAGGCCGTAGACATTCTCCAATAAGAAGACCTTAGGTTGGGCTTCCTCAAGGACTCGCAGGTACGCAGACAGTGTGTCGGCGCGCTGGTCCTGAAGGCGCTTGGAGTCTCCCGTCGCCCAATAGCCCGACTTCGAGAAAGGTTGGCAGGGCGGGCCACCGATGAGGACATCCGCCTCGCCCGGCGCAATCCCCCCGATCGCGAGCAAGTCGGCCGTTTCCACGTTGTGGATATCGTCATTGATCACTCGCCAAGGGCGATTCGCCCGAAGCGTTCGGCAGCAGGCGCGGTCGATCTCCAGCGCGACAGCCGTGTCGTACCCTGCTGCCTCAAAGCCGAAATCCAGCCCACCCACGCCTGTGAAGAGGCTAATGGCCCGCATTTGCCCACCTGTGCTCATTTGCGATTCCTAGCTCTCCGGCTACAAGTCGGCAACGGCGGACAGCCGCAAACGGGGGGACTAATTTTGGACACAGCGACAGCTGTCAGACTCCTGCGCGACGCATGCGCCGATTACTCCTTTGAGCCCATAGCGATCTATAAAGCGCACGGGCAGCATGAGTGGCCGCTGGTTGCGACCAACGATGCAGAACTCGCAGAGAAATTATCGGCGGGTGACCATTTCCTTCCCCTCCCGAGGGAGCCGGCGGCGCTCGCCAACATCGTCGAAGTGGCAGTGGTGGATTTCCTGTTGGAGCGGCTCTCCGACTCAGGGGTAACACTCGTACGCGGAACTGAGCGCGGCTACCCGGACATAGAGTTGGAGGTCGATGGGCGGTTCTTCGCCATCGACGTGAAGGTCGCTCGAAGAGCAGTTAGCAAGAAGAGGATACCCACCGGGAAAACCGACAGCCGCATCACCCTGTACACGGGCAACACCTTTTTCCTCTACCCGACGCTGAAATGGCCGGGCACCTTCCGTCCCTTCGCAGACTACGAAGGTCACATTGACCTTATCTGCCTCTATACTTTGAACGTGGCGTCCTTGGCACGGGTCGAAGACTTCGAGATCCTTGTGGCTGAGCCTTGGAAAATAGCTTCAAAGATGCGGAGCTCAACCACGCGCGAGTACCTCGGCGCGGTCGACGACATCGAGCGGATCAGGACAGAGACAGGCGAATTTCAGACTGCAACAGAGTTCTACGCGTTCTGGCGCAATCACCCGTGGAAAATTGGAAGAGCGGTGCAGAAACAGCTGCAAAAACTTTTGGCGGCTGGTGGCCCCTAAAGTGAATTGATGCGCAAAGTGACCGCGCGAGTGTGCGAAGGCCAAGCGTCACTCCAGATCGAGCCGCTTGTTCCGTGAGCCCTTCAGCAGCTCATCATACAGATTCAAGCCTTCGTGTAGAAATGCTTCTGCATTGCGTTCGGCCACAAAAAGCAACGGCGGGCTCTCGCCCGCCGTGCGCCCGACGACCGAAGCCATCGGGGGAGTTGTGCGACTCAGTTAGCGAATGTCGCCAAAAGCACAAGGCCGCGCACCACGCGGGCACAAGGGCAGGGTTCACGCGGAGACGCGGAGGGATCGTACCCGGTTGCATCCAGATTTCGCCCCGCTTCAAGCCTCCGCCGGCTCAGAATTCGGAGATCGAGTCGATGAACGCCTGATCCTGCGCCTCGTACGCGCTCTGAGCAACCGCTCGGGCTTGGCGGTGCGCTTCGGCGCGGAAGGCGGAATTGCTCACGTCGGGGACCCAGAACTGGATCGGCCGCAGCCCCTGCGCGCGCAGCCACTGACGATGTACCTCTTCTCGTGAAGAGCGGCTGGTGGGCATGCGGGATCCTCGCGTCACACTTACTCTGTGTAGCGAGCGTCGCGCTGTCAACGTGGCGCGCTCCGCAGCGCGGACGCGTCCGGGGACAAGGCGCCGCCCATCGACTAAGCTGCCGCAACACAGGAGGGGCGACGAATGAACAGGGTCGGTGCGTTCCTGCTGGCGCCGGTGCCAGCGGCGTTGTTCGGAGGGGCCGTGTCTTGGGCATCGGGCGGATGGCCGCGGCCGGTGTCGCTGATCCTCTTCTATCTGCTGATGCTGTGGGCCGCGATGCTGCTCGTCGGGCTCGCGATCCGCGCCTTGCTGCTTCGCGCGGGGAAGGGCGGCGCGATCGGCTTCACGCTGGGCGGCGCGCTGATGATCGCGCTGCCGGCCGTGCCCTACATCCTCTCGGCCGTCGCGCGGCACCCCGGCCAGCGCGACAGCGCGCCGGTCGTGCTCGGCCTCTGGATCGCGATGGGCGCGCTGACCGGGCTGACCGCATGGCTGCTGTCGCGCGAGCGCCCGAAGGTTTCGAGGCC
>DASVQT010000072.1:0-2273 GCA_036388975.1 Allosphingosinicella sp.
GAACAAGAGTCGGCGGGCGGCGGCGCCGGGCAACCCGGCTTACCGGCCGCACCCGGCTTATCTCGAGTGGCATCGGGATCATCGCTTCAAGGTGTGAGCAAGCGAGCCGTAGTGTCTTGTGACCGAGAGCGAACGGTCTGCTTCTAAGCGAACACGGCCGCAGTCGGGGCGCTCGGCTCCGGCCCCTGCTCTTCGGGCCTTCCGCAAGTAGCGCCCCGCCCCTTCAGGGCAGCCGCAGCCGGCAGGTAGAGCGACATGCCCTTGGCAATCGCCCTGCCACCGTCAGGTTCGAACGCGGATGCGGCCGGTGCAGCGCATGCCGAACAGGATGGCCGGCGACACAAGCGCCCAAAAACCGCTGGGCTTCCCGATGCTCCCCTCAGGCACGGGGTTCGTCGAAGAAGTCGACCGACCCCGTGTCGAGATCGTAATAGGCACCGACGACCTTGAGCCGCCCGGTGCGCTGCGGATCGAGCAGAAGCGGATCGGTGCCGGTGCGCAATTGCCGAACGACGCGCCGGACGTTCTCGCGAATTGCGTTCTCGACCAGATCGCCGGGTTGACGCTGAGCCTCCAGCACGGCGGGGATGATCGGCTCCACCATGCGCCCGATCGCTCCGGGGAACGTCGCGTTGGTGCGGACCACCGAAGCGGCTGCGGCGACGGCGCCGCACCGCTCGTGGCCCATTACGACGACGAGCGGCACGCCAAGCTCGGCGACCGCATATTCGATGCTGCCCAGAGCGACCGTATCGACGGTGTTGCCGGCGTTTCGGATAATGAACAGTTCGCCGAGGCCGCGTCCGAACAGCAATTCGGGGGAGACCCGGCTGTCCGAGCACGTGACGTAGGCGGCGAAGGGCGCCTGGCTTTGCGCGATTTCGAGCCGGCGCTGGCGTCCGACCGCCGCGCGTACGGGGCTGTCGGTCAGGAAGTTGCGGTTCCCTTGCTTCAGCAAGGCCAGGGCCTGGTCCGGCGTGAGCAGGGTTCTGCCGCCCCTCGCCGGGGCCGTGCCGGGCGGAGACGGCTCGGCGAGGGCAGCCGTGCCGCTCATTGCTGCGGCAGCGGCGACTGCGCCCGCGCCGGTCGCGGTCAGGAACGAGCGTCTCGTTGGCATATCGTATCTCCTTGGATGATGGGTGAAGTTTGGGTGAGGCGTGCGAATCAAGTTTTGGCCGGCCAGTTCGGCTCTTCGGCGCCGCGTGTCTTCCACAGCGAGTAGAGGATGCCTGCAGCGATCATGGCCATGGTCACGAGAAGGCTGAGCACCGGCGGGAACTTGTCGCCGCCCATCAGGAAGTCCGAGACGAAGATCTTGGACCCGATGAACACCAGCACCAGCGCCAGCGCGTATTTCAGGTAGTGGAAGCGGTGCACCATCGCCGCGAGCGCGAAGTAGAGGGCGCGCAGGCCGAGGATCGCCATGATGTTGGATGTGTAGACGATGAAGGTGTCTGTGGTGATCGCGAAGATCGCCGGCACCGAATCCACCGCGAAGACGAGGTCGGCGAGATTGATGACGACCAGCGCCAGGAAGAGCGGCGTCGCCGCGCGCACCAGCTTGCCCGTTTTGGCGTCCGGCACCCGGACGAAGAACTTTTCGGCGTGGAGATCCGGCGTCACCCGCATGTGGCGGGAGATGAACTTCACCATCGGGTTGCTCGCGACGTCCATCGGCTTGTCGCCGGCGAACAGCATCTTGATGCCTGTGGCGATCAGGAAGGCGGCGAAGACGTACAGGACCCAATACCATTCCTGCACGACCGCCGCGCCGACCGCGATCATGAGGCCGCGCAGGGCGATGACCGCGATGATCCCCCACAGGAGCGCGCGGTACTGGTACATGCGCGGAATGGCGAAATAGGTGAAGATCAGGCTGATCACGAAGACGTTGTCGATCGACAACGCTTTCTCGATGAAGAACCCCGTATAATATTTCATGCCCAGGTCGGCGCCCTTCTGGATCCAGACCCAGACGCCGAACAGCAGCGCGATACTGATGTAGAAGGCGGAAAGCTTGAGGCTTTCGCCGATGCCCATTTCCTTGTCCTCCTTGTGAAGGATGCCAAGGTCGAAAGCCGTCAGCGCGACCACGATGCTCAGAAAGGCAAGCCAGAACCAGAGCGGCGTGCCCAGCCAGTCGGAGAAGAGAAATTCCATCGGTGAGGTCCCATCGAGATGCCGCTAGTGTGATCCGACATCGCGCGGCCGGTTGACGGCGGCGCCAGAGGGGCCCGGATCGGTCGGGTGATAAGGGGGTGCCGCCGCCGCAA
>DASVQT010000073.1:0-2195 GCA_036388975.1 Allosphingosinicella sp.
CGCAAGCATCAGTCCCCGCCGCCGCCGCCGCCGCCGCCGCAGTCACCGCCGCCGCTGTCGCCGCCGCCACTGTCGCAGGAGGAATTGTCCGACGTGTCGGCGATTATCAGGGCGCCCGCAGCGTCGCCGTCCTGCGTCCGCCGGCCGCTCCGCCTGGCGCGACGCGAGGCCCAGACGATGAGCAGCACCACGGCGGCGATCGCCGCGAAGCCGATAAGCAGGTCCGTGTCCATTTCACGCATCCCCCGGGTGTAGCTTTTTGCTAGCCTTCGCCGCCGGGATGGTCAAACAGCCGCGGCAGGGCGTTGTTGCGCGCATGAAGAGGATGGACATGGGCTGGAGCGAAGGCTTCATCGCGGTCGACTGGGGCACGACCAACCGGCGCGCCTATCTGATCGGCGCCGACGGGCGGCAGGGCGGCGAGTTCGAGGACGACAAGGGCATTCTCGGCGTCGAAGCCGGCGGCTTCCCGGCCGCGGTCGCCGAGATCCGCGAGCGGCTCGGCGACCTGCCGATGCTGATGGGCGGCATGGTGGGCTCGAACCGCGGCTGGATCGAGGCGCCCTATGTGCCCTGTCCCGCAAGCGCCGGCGATCTCGCCGCCCACATCATTTGGGCGGAGGAGGGGCGCACCGCCATCGTCCCGGGCCTCTCCTTTTTGAACGACCGCCGTGCCGATGTGATGCGGGGCGAGGAGGTGCAGATGTTCGGCGCGCTCGCCGCCGGGCTGATGCCGGAAGACGGGCTCGTCTGCCATCCCGGCACCCACAACAAATGGGTGACGATGGAGGGCGGCCGCGTCACCCGCTTCCGGACCGTCATGACCGGCGAAATGTTCAGCCTGCTCAAGGCCCACAGCATCCTGTCCGACCTGCTCCAGATCGATGCGGAGCCGGGCGCCGCCTTTGAAGAGGGCGTCCTCCACGGCCTGTCGGACGAGGACCTCACCGCCGAATTGTTCTCCGTGCGCGCCCGCGTGCTGCTGGGGCAGGCGGCGCGCGAGGATGCGGCCTCCTATACGAGCGGCCTGCTGATCGGCACGGACCTGCGCACGGGCCTTCGCCATGCGACCGCGGGCGAGATCGTCGTCATGGGCCGGCCGGAGCTGACTGCGCTCTATGCGGCGGGGCTGAAGAGCGCGGGTTGTGCGGCGCGCGAAGTAGACGGTGAGGAAGCCTTCCTCGCCGGAGCCAGGGCGCTGGCGGAGACAATGGCATGAGCGCGATCGAGCAATTCCGTTTCTTCTTCGGCCAATGCCCGCTGGTGGCGATCATCCGCGGCGTCACGCCCGAGGAAGCGGTCGACGTCGGCGAGGCGATCTTCGAGGCGGGCATCCGGATCATCGAAGTGCCGCTCAATTCGCCGGACCCGATCGCGAGCGTAGAACGGCTGGCCAGCCGCTTCGGGGACCGCGCCCTGATCGGCGCCGGCACGGTGCTGGCACCGGAGGACGTCGCCCGAGTCGCCGATGCGGGCGGACGCCTCATCGTCTCGCCCAATACCTATGTGCCGGTGATCGAGGCGGCGGTGGCGGCCGGCATGGTCTCGGCGCCCGGCTTCTTTACGCCGTCCGAAGCGTTCACCGCGCTTCGAGCCGGTGCGACGGCGCTGAAATTCTTTCCGGCGGAAGCGGCGGGTCCGCAGGTGGTGAAGGCGCAAAGGGCCGTCTTGCCGCCCGACGTGCCGTTCCTGGTCGTGGGCGGCGTGTCGCCGGACAATATCCCGGGCTGGCTTGCGGCCGGCGCGAACGGCTTCGGGCTCGGCTCCGGAGTCTACCGGCCCGGCCAGGATGCGGAAACCGTCGGGCGCCAGGCCGCCGCCTTCGTCGCCGCGGTGCGCGGAGCCGCCGCGTGAAGCCGCTTCGACTCGCCATCATCGGCTACGGCAAGATCGCCGAGGACGAGCATGTTCCGTCCATCGCCGGCAACGAGCGGTTCGAGCTTGCCGCCAACGTCGGCTCCAAGGCGCCGCGGGAAGGCTCGGTACCGGGCTTCGCGCGCCACCCGGAGATGTTCGAAGCGGTTTCGGACATCGACGCCGTCGCCATCTGCACGCCGCCGTCGGTGCGCTACGACATCGCCCGCGAATGCATCGAGCGGGGGCTGCACGTCCTGCTGGAAAAGCCGCCGGCGACGACCCTGTCCGAAATCGAGGATCTCGCCTGCCTTGCCGAGGGCAAGCAGGTGACTCTCTTC
>DASVQT010000074.1:0-17932 GCA_036388975.1 Allosphingosinicella sp.
CGCCGTCTCGCGGGCGATCCGTCGCGCCCGCGCCGGACTTCAGGACCCGAACCGTCCGATGGGCTCGTTCCTGTTCCTCGGCCCAACCGGCGTTGGCAAGACGGAGCTGACCAAGAGCCTCGCCGAATTCCTGTTCGACGATTCGAACGCGATGGTGCGGATCGACATGTCGGAGTTCATGGAGAAGCACAGCGTCGCCCGCCTGATCGGCGCGCCTCCGGGCTATGTCGGCTATGAAGAAGGCGGCGTGCTCACCGAAGCGGTGCGGCGGCGGCCTTATCAGGTCGTCCTGTTCGACGAGGTCGAAAAAGCGCACGGCGACGTGTTCAACATCCTCCTCCAGGTGCTGGACGACGGCCGGCTGACCGACGGCCAGGGCCGCACGGTCGATTTCACCAACACGATCATCGTCCTCACCTCAAATCTCGGCAGCCAGTATCTGACCGGGCTCGTCGACGGGCAGAGCGTCGAGGATGTGGAGCCGCAGGTGATGGAGGTGGTCCGGAGCCACTTCCGGCCGGAATTCCTCAACCGGCTGGACGAGATCATTCTCTTCCACCGTCTGTATGCCGAGCATATGGGCCCGATCGTCGACATCCAGGTCGCCCGCGTTCAGAAGCTGCTCGCCGACCGGAAGGTTACGCTGGCGCTCACCGACGCGGCCCGCGCCTGGCTCGGCCGCGTCGGCTACGATCCCGTTTACGGCGCCCGTCCCTTGAAGCGGGCCGTCCAGAAATACGTCCAGGACCCGCTCGCCGACGCGATTCTGCGCGGCGACGTGCCGGACGGGATCACCGTCCATGTCGACGAGGGCGAGGGCGCCCTGCGCCTGAACCCGGCGCCCGCCCCTGCTTCTGGACAGGAGGCGGCCTAAGCGGCATCGAGGGGCGGCGATGCAGCCGTCCCTCGATCCCGCCGCCCTGTTCGCGCGCGCGCAGCAGGCCTTCGCCGCCGGGCGCTTCGACGCGGCCCGGACCGACCTTCTCCAGGTCCGCCGCCTCGCCGCCCCGCACCCGGCGGTTCTCCATCTCCTCGCTTTGGTCGAACGCCGCCGCGGCGACCTCCAGGCCGCCCGCGCCGCCTTCGAAGCCGCCCTCGCCGCCGCCCCGAACGACGCGACGATCCACGGCAACTTCGCCAACTTCCACGCCGACTGCGGCGATCACGACGCCGCCCTTTCCGCCTACGCCAAGGCCCTCGCCGCAGACCCGTCGCATCACGAAGCGCGCTTCAACCGCGCCCTCCTGCTCCAAACGCTCGGGCGTTTCGAAGATGCGCTCGCCGATCTCGATGCCGCTGCGGCGGCCTTTCGCCGAGATGCCCGCCTGCACTCCGCGCGCGGCAGCGTCCTTCGCGATCTCGGCCGCCTCGGCGAGGCCGCCGCCGCCTATGACGCCGCCCTTGCCGCCGAGCCGAACCGCGCCCTCGCCGCTTACGGCCGCGCGCGAGTCGCGATGGAGCGGGGCGAGGGCGCTGCGCCCGCACTCTACCGCCGCGCCGCCGCGCTCCGCCCCGGCGACCCGCAGATCCTGCTAGACCTGGCCGAGGCCATGGAAATGCAGGGCGACCCGGACGCGATCCCGACCCTTGCCGCTGCCGTCGCTGCGCAGCCCGGCTGGGCGCAGGGGCAGAAGGTGCTCGCCCGCATGCGCTGGGAAGCCGGCGAGGGCCGCGCCTTCACGCGCACCCTGGAGGCTGCGCTGGCCGCCGCGCCGGGAGACCGCGCCCTCTGGCTCGCTTACGCCTCGGCGCTCGGCGAGGCCGATCTCCACCGCGAGGCCGCCGATGCGGCGGCGCGCGCCCGCGCGTCTCTGGGGCGCGACGACGATCCCGAGTTCATGCTGCTCGAAGCCATGCGCGCGTCCGAAGCCGGCGAGACCGCGCGGGCCGATCGCCTGTTCGCGGCGCTGCCCGAGATGCCGGCGCGGAGCCTGACGGAAGCCCGGCACCGGCTGCGCACCGGAGACGTTGCGCACGCCGCCGCCCTTGCCGAAGCCGCGCGCGCCGAAGCTCCGTGGGACGTCGGCGCATGGGCGATCACCGGCATCGCCTGGCGCCTGCTCGGCGATTCTCGCGCAGGCTGGCTCCTCGAACAGCCCGGCCTCTTCGGGGCTGAGGCCCTTGCGCTGGACGAAGCGGCGCTGATCCAAATCGCCGAGCGCCTGCGCAGCCTGCACCGGACGCGCGCCCACCCGATCGGCCAGTCGCTGCGCGGCGGCACCCAGACCCGCGGCGCCCTTTTCGCTCGCGAGGAGCCCGAAATCCGCCGCCTGCGGGCCGCCGTCGAACAGGCGGTGCATCACTATTGGGAGCGGCTCC
Organism: Allosphingosinicella sp.; assembly: GCA_036388975.1. GTDB lineage: Bacteria > Pseudomonadota > Alphaproteobacteria > Sphingomonadales > Sphingomonadaceae > Allosphingosinicella. The sequence continues at coordinate 2,320 of DASVQT010000074.1, forward strand.
CGCCCGCGGATCCTGCGCACCCGCTTCTGCGCCTACGCAGCCGCCGGCCGCGCATCACGGGCTCCTGGTCGGTGCGGCTCACCGGCGGCGGCTTCCACGTCGCCCACTTTCATTCGCAAGGCGCGCTGTCTTCCGCCTGCTACTTCGTGGTGCCCGCACCTCAGGCACTGATGGAAGGCTGGCTGGAACTCGGCGGCGCCCCGTCCGAACTCGGCCTCGGCCTCGAGCCGCTCGCGCGCGTCGAACCGGTGCCCGGCAGGATCGCGCTGTTCCCCAGCTACCTTTTCCACGGCACCCGGCCTTTCTCGGCCGGCGAGCGGCTGACCGCCGCCTTCGACGTCGTGGCCGAATGAAGCGCTTGCGACCCTAGCGGTCGCGGAACCAGCCGGTGATCGCGAAGCGGCCAACCGGCGCGAATGACGGCACGTAGCTGACGCTGTGCCGCTGGGGTACGCGGAACAGGTTCAGCGCGTTGAACCTCGGCCGGAAGCCGGCGACCACGTCGCCCGCTTCGTCGTAGAAAAGAAGGTAGCCGCCCCAGTCAGGCCGCCAATCCTCGGCGCAGAAGTGCATCACATAAGCGACCTGCCACCCTTCGGCGACATGGCTGTCGTCATGCGCGGCGAGGAAATGGTTCGGCCCGTAAAGCGTCGCCTGGGCGTCCGCCTTCACCAGGCTCTCGATGCCGGTGATCTCTCGGACGAGGTTCATCAGCGGCTCGTCGTTGATATGCTCCATCAGCAGGCGCAGCGCTTCATGCTCGCCCCAATCCTCCTGATAGGCGGTGAGGATCGGATAATGCGCATAAGCGAAGGCGTAATCGCGTCCGCGCATCGCTTGCGAGATCTTGCCGGTGATCGCCGGAAGCTCCGCTTGGCGCTGCGCGATTTCGTGGCGGCGCAGGGAGTTCGGCCCGTCGTCGCCCGCGCGCCAGGCGAGGCCCCAGGGTGTTTCGCGCGAAAGGACGCGATGGATTGTCCGCGCCGCCGGCTCGGTAAGAAGGTCGCGCACCTGCACGCGCCGGTCGCGCGCGAATGTCTCGGCAAGGCGCGCGCGCTGCAGGCCGGGGTTGATCTCGAACAGGGGAATTTCACCGGTCACGTTTCGATCCTCTTCGTGTCCGCCCGCGCCTAGCAGCCTCGCGGCGCGGAAACGAGAGGGGGTCGACGAGAGGCGGCGCCTTGCCGCGCCCGCGCCGCGCCGCTAGCCATTGGCAATGTTGTTTCCCGCAGACGTAGAGCGCGCGGCCGAGCGTGGCGACCGCGAGGCCTTGTTCCAGCTCGCCCAGTGGCGCCTTCTCGGCACGAACGGGCCTCGCGACCTGGAGAGCGCCCACGCCCTGCTCGCCCGGGCCGGCGCGGTCGGCCATGTCGGCGCGATCCGCATGCAGGCGATCCTCAAAGGGAACGGCACCGGTTGCTCCTCCGATCCGCAGGCCGCCGCGGCGCTCTTGGAAAGGATTCGGGCTCAGGACGCCTATGCCGAGCTCCAGCTCACCTTTACGCGCACGAAGATGCTCTCGGAAGAGGACGCGGCCCGGCTGCCGGTCGAGCGGCTCGCCCAACGCCCGGACATTCGCGCGATCCGCGGCCTGTTTACGCCGGCGGAATGCCATTATCTCACAACCATGGCCGAGCCTCATCTGGAGGCGTCCTACGTCATCGATCCGGCAACCGGCGCGCGAATGCCGCATCCGGTGCGCACCTCGAGCGGCATGAGCTTCGGCCCGTTCGGCGAGGACCTCGTCATCCACACTCTCAACCGCCGCCTTGCCCTCGTCACCGGAACCGACGTTGGCTGCGGCGAGCCTCTCCACATCCTTCGCTACGCGCCGGGAGAACAATATCTGCCGCATGTCGATGCGCTTCCCGGCCTTCGCAACCAGCGGCACTGGACGGTGCTCGTCTACCTGAACGACGGCTACAGCGGCGGCGAGACCCGGTTCGACCTTGCCGGCGTCACCTTTGCAGGCCGCGCGGGAGACGCGCTCATCTTCCGGAACGTCGATGCGGAGGGCCGTTCCGATCCTGCAAGCCGCCACGCGGGCCTTGCCGTGACGAGCGGAGCCAAGTGGCTTGCCACGCGCTGGATTCGCGCCGCGCCCTACCACCCCTGGACGTCCGCGGACTAGCCGGCGGCGTCATCGCTCCGGGAGCGGAGCCAGCCAGTGACCGAGTAGCGCCGAGCCGCCGCGAACGGCGCCACCATGCTGACGCTGTGCGGCTGCGGCACGGCGAAGAGGGTGAGCGAATTGAATTGCGGCACATAAGCTTCGGCGATGTGCCCGTCCGGGCCGTGAAAGAGCAGCAAGCCGCCCCACTCGGGCCGCCAGGCGGAGCTCAGACCGAACACATAGGCCGCATGGCGGTTCTTGCCTTCGACATCGTCGTCATGGGCGCTGAGAAAATGACCGAGGCCGTAGGCGGTCGCCTGGGCATCGGCGAAGTCGATCGCCCGGCGCCCGGTGATATGCCGCAGCAGCGCCATCACCGCCGGCGACGATAAAAAGCTCGCAAAGCCGGCAAGCGCATCGCCCCTGGCGCGGCGGGCTTCTTCCTCGTCGGGGACCCGGATCGTCTCGAACATATATTGAAAATCGTAGCGTGCCGCGGCGTGAACGGCCGCTTCGAGCCGAGCCTTTGCAGACGGGTCGAGCGCGGCTTGGGCAGCGCGGTCGAGCTCAAACACTTTGTCGCCCTGGTTGAGGACGAGGCGCCACTCGCTGCTCTCCTTGAGCAGGCGGTGGAGACGCCCCGCATCCTCCGCCGCCAGGAAATCCGCGATGTTGACCCGGCCCGTCGCGCGGAAGCGGGCCGCGAGGTCCTCGGCGTCCAGTGCCGGGTTCAGCCGGAAGGTTTCTTCGGTCATGTCGGTCGTCTCCGCCGCTTGGGCAGCGTCTACGAAAAAGGGGCGGCGAATTGCTTCGCCGCCCCCAGTTTCGCAGTCAATTCTCGGATCAGAAGCGAACGTTCGCCGAGACGAAGAAGTCGCGGCCAATCACGTCGAACGTACCCGGGTAGGTGTTGGCCTGCTCCGCGTTCGAGCCGAGGACCGGCGGGCGCTTGTCGAACAGGTTGTTCACACCGAAGTTCAGCGTGAGGTGATCGCCTGCGTTGACCGAGAAGGACAGGTCGAACAGGTCGTATGCACCGATCCGCTCGACGTTGAAGTCCGTCTCATCGTCGTCGTCGGTGCTCGCACCGACATGGCGCCAGCGGAGGCTGGTGGTCACCGGACCGTCGATGAGCGAGAGGCGGCTCGACCACTTCCAACGCGGCGTCGGATTGCCGCAGTTGAGACCGAAGCGACCGGCGCACTCGACGACGTCGTCAGGCAGGTCGACCAGCGGCGTGAAGTTGTTCTCCCAGCTGTAGTTGCCAAGGAAGAAGAAGTTCAGCCGCGACTCGCCGGCACCCGTCATGCTGAAGCCCATCGGGAGGCTGTAATCGACCTGGAAGTCGATGCCTTCCGTCGTCAGCGACGACAGGTTCGCGTTGTTCGCCGAGACGACGAACGGCGGGCCGGAGATGATGCCCTGCGGATCGCGAGCGATCAGCTGGCAGATGGCGCTGTTGGCATCCTGGATCACGTTGTAGCAGAGATTCAGGATGTTGTTCACGCCGCCGCCGGCCGTTGCGATCGCATTGTCGACCCGGATGTCGTAATAATCGACGGCGATGTTGAGGCGCGGAATGAAGCGCGGCCGGATCACCACACCCGTGGTGAAGGTTTCACCGCGCTCTTCCTGCAGGTTCGGGTTTCCGCCGAAAGCGCCCTGGATCTGGGTGCCCGGCTGGAGGAACGCCTGGCCAACGTTGGCGGTGGGCACGCCCGTCGCAACGCAGAGCGCGTTGATGGTCGCATTGGTTGCGGCCGTCGCGAGCGAGCACGGATCGGTTGCGGGCGGGAAGCCCACCGAGTTGCCGCCGAACAGCTCCTGGACGTTCGGCGCACGAACCGCGCGCTGATACTGAGCGCGGAACGAGATGTCCCGGATCGGAGCGAATTCGACGCCGCCGGCATAGGTCCACACGCCGCCAACCGCATCGAGCGAGTAGTCGGAGTAGCGGGCCGCGCCGGTGAGCTCGAGGCGGTGGAAGAAGTTGTCCTGGACGAGCGGGATACGAAGCTCGCCGAACACTTCCTTGACGTTGTAGCCGCCGCCGGTGGGCTGACCGGCGTTGAAGCCGACCACGTCACCCGAGGACAGAGCCGTATCCGGGATGAACGACGCGCTCATGCTGCGCCACTCGACACCGAGCGCGAAGCCGACGGAGTCGGTCGCCCACGGCGTTTCGAACAGCGATCCGGCGACGCTCGCCTGCGCAACCTGCAACTGCGAAATCTCGGTATTCTGCGCGAGAATGGAGATGTTGTTGATGCAGGTGTCGCTGAGCAGGTTGGCACCGAAGAAGTTGCAGGTGCCGTTCGCCGCATTGTTGACGAACGCGGTACGCGAAACGTTGCCTTCCTGGATCTGCGAATTGCGGGTCCGGGCGAACATGTAATACGCGTCGTAGGTCAGGTCTTCGCTGATGTTGCCGCGGACGCCGGTCAGAACGCGGAAAGCGTTGCGATCGTCGGCCTGGTTGCGGTTGGAGATCTGCGTCGTGCGGGTGTTCGCCTGGAGACGGACGAAGCCCGGCTGCAGAGCGCCGAAGGTCCCGGTGCCGGCCGTGAACGAGCCGAACGGGTTCGGGTTGCCGCGAGCGGCCGCCAGCGCAATCGCCGACTGCTGACGGGCAGCGATCTGCTGGAAGGACGCGCAGGTCGCCGCGTCGACGAGCGTACAAGCCGTCGCGACGTTGAAGTCGACGTTCTGCGTGATCGGCGTGGCGGCCAGCTCGTTCTGCACGCGGTTGTTGACAAACGTCACTTCCGCATAAGCGTTGACGTTCTCCACGACCTCATATTCGGCGTAGCCGCCGAGCGTCCAGCGCTCCTGCGGGACCATGAGGTAGTTGGACGGCGCGAAGTTGAAGCCGTCCGGGCTGGCGGCACCGGCGAAGGCCCGCTGACGGCCCGGCTCGAAGAAGAACGCGCCGCCGCCGGCGAAGTTGGTGCCGGCGCCGATGTCGACTGCCAGCGCCGGGAATTCGCCCGGATCGGTGAAGTCGTTGTCCTGGCCGGGGCCGTTGCCCGGGTTCAGGTTGAGGCCGGCGAGGGTGATCGACGAAGACGCGACGAAACGGCCCTGCGGGACGCCCGGCGAACCGCCGGGGACGAGCTGGGAGCCGCCAGCGGCGAAGTTGTCGCTGAACGTCGTGCGCGAGAAGGCGCGGTCGCCCTGGAAGATCGAGCCGCGGTTGTAATATTCCGCATAAGCGGCGACGTGGCCGCGGCCGTCGGCCATCTGGCTGCCGATCGCGACGTAGCCGTTGTAGCGGCGGCCGTCGCCTTCCTCGGTGATGCTGTACTGACCGCCGGCCGTGATGCCTTCGAGGTCGGTACGCAGGCGGAAGTTCACGACGCCGGCGAGGGCGTCCGAGCCGTAAACGGCCGAGGCACCGCCGGTGACGACGTCAACGCTGTCGATCAGGAACTGGGGAATGGTGTTGAGATCGACGACCTGGTTGGGATCGTAGAAGATGTAGCGGCGGCCGTTGACCAGCACGAGGTTCCGCTGCGCGCCGAGACCGCGAAGGTTCAGCGTCGCGACGCCGCCGCCCGGGTTGTTCGAGAAGGCGGTGGCGCCCGGAATGACCTGCGGCAGGGTGTTGATCACCTGCTCGACGTTGACCGAGCCGGAGAGCGTGAACTCTTCGTCCTGCACGACAGTGAGCGGGCTGCTCGAGGTCAGATCGCGGCGGGCGATACGCGAACCGGTGACGAAGATGTCGCCGTCGGTCTGGTTCACGTTCTGGCCGGACGACTGCGTCGGATCCGCAACCGAGGAAGCCGCATTCTCCTGAGTCTCGTCGTCGACCGGCTGCGCCCATGCGGGGCTGGCAAAAGTCGCCGTTCCGAAAATCAGGGTCGACGCCATCAGGCGCTGACGAAGTGTTGATCGCATTTTTAGTCCCCTAGCAAACGACGGTGAGGGCCGCCGGATCTGACGATAATTTCATCCCGCCTTCGCACCGCCAACTGTTGCTGGTCCTGCACGAACGGCGAAAACGGCCGCAAAAAGCCGCTTTCACCCTCCGGTGTAGGCAGAAGGCCGAGAGCAAGGCAATGGCGGCCCGGTCCCCGAGAGAAGTTGGTACGCCTCTGTAGCAAAAAGGTCACAATGGTTTTGGGGGCGTTCTGCGGCCGCCGACGCAACTTGCGCGGCCCGCCGCTCCGCGCCTAACCTCCGCCTAGAAACCTCCCCTTTTCAGAAAGTCGGACCATGACCCGCAGCTTCACGCCCGTCCGGATCGCCGCCGCAGCCGCGCTCCTCGCCGGCCTCGCCACGGCGGCGCAGGCGCAGAGGCAGGTCCCCGGCCAGGAGCGCCCCGCCGTGTTGAGCCGCGTCGTCGAGTGCCGCGCCATCGCGGCCGAGGCCGAGCGCCTCGCCTGCTACGATCGCGAAGTCGCGACGCTCGATCAGGCGCAGGCGAGCGGCGAGTTGCTCGCCATGGACCGCAGCCAGGTGCGCCGCACCCGCCGCTCGCTGTTCGGCCTGACCGTCCCCAATCTCGGCATCTTCGGCGACGACAATCAGGACGAGGAGGAAGCCTCGCGGATCGAAACCACGATCCGGTCGGCGACGCAGAATGCGATGGGCAAGTGGATCATCGAGCTGGCCGACGGCGCACGCTGGGTGCAGATCGACGGCATGAGCCTCAACATCCGGCCGCGCCCGGGGCAGCCGATCCGCATCCGCCGTGCAGCCATGGGCTCCTATCTCGCCAACGTGAACAACCAGACGGCGATCCGCATGCGCCGGATGAACTAGGCGAACGGCTGCCGCCGCGCTCCTGTCCCGCGATCAGCCGATCAGGCGCACCGCCGCCCGTTCCGCTTCGCTAAGGAGCGGGTTCCAGACGTCCAGGATCAGGAGCGCGCGCGGCGCGTTGCTGTCGTTCCACGCTTCATGCTCGATCGTGTCGTCGAAGGCCCAGGCCTCCCCTTCGCGCCATTCCCGCGTTTCGGCGCCGACCCGGAAGCCGCAGCCTTCGGGCACGACCAGCGGCAGGTGAACGGTGACCCGGGCGTTGGTGGTGCCGGTGTGCGGCGGAATGCGGGTGCGGGGCTGCAGCACCGAAAACATGACGGATGGGGATTTGCCGGGAATGTCGAGCAGCGGAACATCGGCGAGCGCGGCCGTGGTGGCGGGGCAGCGGGCGCAGTGATCGTCGTTGCGCACGCCGTCCTCCCACAGGAACCAGGCGCTCCAACGGGAACTGTGGTTGAGCTCTCCCCATTGGTTGACGGGCGCCGACGCATGGTAGGCGACGTAGGGGCGGAAGGCCGGATCCTCCCGCGCCCATAAAGCGAGGAGCTCGGCGCGAATGGCCGCGGTATTCGCCTCCAGGGCCGCGAACCACGGGAAATATGCGCGGTCGAAATATTCGATCGCCGGCAGGAAGGGAAAATGCCCGCCCGTCGGCTGCTGCTGGTAGATCTTGCGGCGCCCGGCACGCTGTTCGGCATAGCCGCGGGCGCGGCCGAGGTCGGCGCCCGGATAGGCCTTCTCCACCTCGGCAATGGCGGCGAGATAGCGGTCGGCGCTGCGTTCGGCATGCGCCGCGACGAAGGCCCGCGCCTCGCCGAGCTGGGCCTGGATCGCGGGCGGAAAGGCCGCGTCCACCGGGATGCCGGCGAGAAAGGAGCGGGTGAGGGCGAGCGCTTCCGCCTCGCGCCCGAGCGCCGCCAGGGCGCGGCTCTTGGCGAGCAGCGCCGGCAGGAAATAGGCTTCGCGCGCCAGCGCTTCGTCGAATGCCGCGAGCGCGGCCGCATGGTCGCCCGCCGCCTCGTGGGCACGGCCGAGGTTCAGCCAGACGACCGGCGCCTTGGGATCGAGCCTTGCGAGTTCAGCAAAGCTCGCGCGCGACGCTTCCACCTCGCCGGCTTCGGCCTGCATGACGCCGAGCAGGTTCCAGGCGTGGGGCGAGCCGGGCTCCTCCCTGAGCAGGGCTTCGATCGCCGCACGCGCTTCGGCCGTGCGCCCCGCCTGCCGCGCCTCCGCGGCACGCGCGACGACCTCGCGCGCCCGGCTCACGCCGTGCAGCTCATGGCCAGGCGGCGCCCATCGGCCCGGCGGCGAGCTGCGGATCGAGCCGCGACCCGTTCCACATCAAACTCCAATGGAGATGCGGCCCCGTGGCGCGGCCGGTGGCGCCGATCGTCCCGATCCTCTGCCCCTGCCGCACCCGCTGCCCCACAGAAACGTCGCTGGTCGCAAGGTGGAGAAAGGCGCTGTTCAGCCCCATGCCATGGTCGAGGATGACGAGATTGCCTTCCAGGCTGAACATCGGCGGCCCGGCAAGCACCACAATGCCGTCGGCCGGCGCGACCACCGGCGCCCCCGCGCCCGCCGCAACATCGACGCCCGAGTGATAGGCGGCCGGAACGCCGCGGAAGATGCGCTGCGACCCGAACCAGCCGCTGATCCGCCCAATGGAGGGCCAGACGAAGCGCTGCGCCCAGCCGCTCGTGTCGGAGCGCTGCGCCCGCGCCGCGCGAATGCGCGCGGTTTCGCGCTCGCGGCGCAGGCGATAGGCTTCGTCGGGAACAGCGGGCGGCCGCTGGGAAATGTTCACATGCTCGATCCGCCAGCGGCGCGGCGCCACGGAGAGCGGCTGCGTCACGGTGCGGCCGTCCGAAAGGCGCGCGGTGAGCGTCGCGCTCGGGCCGTGATCGCGGTCGAGGCCGGTCAGGAACCGCCCGTCCGGCGCCACCGCCACCGGCTGGCCGCCGAGCGACAGGCTCGCCGTGCCGGCAGGGACGCGGCCGCGGACGAGCCCGCCCTGGACCGCCTGGCCTTCGACCGCGATCGGGCCCTGCGCCGCGACCGGCCACGCCGCGAGGACGGCGAGACCGAAAAGGACACCCCTCACGTACGCCCTTCCGCCTTCAGCGAGGCTTCGGCGGTGGCATAAGGCTCCTGCCGCTCGACGCTCCAGTAGCGAAGCTGGTCGAGCGGGATCTGCTGGCCGGTGACGGCGCAGGTGACATGGTCGCCATTGGCGAGGACGCGAAAGGTGCCCGGCAGGTAATGGAGCTTGGCAGGCCGCCCCCGGCTCGACATCAGCATCGTTCTTCTTTCCTCTTCAAAGCAGGCTGTGCTGCTCGGGCTTGCGCTCCGGCCCGCCGCCGCCCCGCTTGGCGGGCTTGCGCGGAGCCGCGTCGCCGACGCTCGCCTCCACCACATTGTCGCTGAACACAAGCTTGAGAAGCCCCGCCTCCCGCGCCGCCGCGGCCGAGACGAGGGTCCGGCCGGACCGGTCCTCGACGCGCGCATAGCCCCGCTCGAGCGGCCGGTTTGGATGGGCGAGTTCGGCGACGCGCCAAAGCGCCTGGAGCCGCTCCGCCGCGCGGCGGTGCGCACCCTCCAGCAGCCCCGGCCGGAGCCCGCCGGCGGCATGGCCGAGCGCGCCGCGCGCCCGGTCGAGCCGCCCGCCGAGCGCCCGCGGCAGACGATCGGCCATGTCGTCGAGCTTCTGGCGCTGCGGCGCGAGCAGCATGTCGCGCTCCGGCCAGCGCAGCGCGAGCGCGCGATACCGCTCGTCGGCGCGCTCCGCCGTGCGCGAAGCGCAGCGCTCCATCCGGTGGCTCAGTTCGCGCAATTGCCCGAGCAGGTCGCGGCGCACCGGCACCGCCATCTCTGCCGCCGCGGTGGGCGTCGGCGCGCGCACATCGGCGGCGAAGTCGCACAAGGTGGTGTCGGTTTCGTGGCCAACCGCCGAGACGATCGGAATGGAGCAGGCCGCGACGGCGCGCACCACCTCTTCCTCGTTGAAGGCCCACAGATCCTCGATCGATCCGCCGCCGCGCGCGACGATGATGAGATCCGGCCGCGCGACCGGGCCGCCTTCGGCGAGCGCGTCGAAGCCGCGCACCGCCGCCGCGATCTGCGCCGCCGCGCCTTCGCCCTGGACCGGCACCGGCCAGACGATGACGTGGCACGGGCAGCGGTCGGCGAGCCGGTGGAGGATGTCGCGGATCACCGCGCCGGTCGGCGAGGTCACGACGCCGATGGTCTTCGGGCTGAACGGCAGCCTCTTCTTGCGCCCTACGTCGAACAGCCCCTCGGCCGCCAGCGCCCTCCGTCGCTTGTCGAGCAAAGCCATGAGCGCACCCTGCCCGGCCAGCTCGAGCCGCTCGATCACCACCTGATATTTGGAGCGGCCCGGAAAAGTGGTGAGCCGTCCGGTGGCGATCACCTCCACGCCGTCCTCAGGCCGGAAGCGAAGCGACCCCGCGCTCGCCCGCCAGATCACCGCGTCGATGCAGGCATTCTCGTCCTTGAGCGTCAGGTAGCAATGGCCGGAGCTGTGCCGCTTGAAGCCCGAAATCTCGCCGCGAACCCGGACGTGGGCGAAATTGTCCTCCACCGTGCGCTTCAGCGCGCCGGACAGTTCGCTGACCGAGAAGGCGGGCGCGTTGTCGCCCGGCGCCTCGGTTGCTAACAGCCCCGCGCCGTCAGCGTTGGGGGCGGCCTTCGGGAAATCTGTCATGAATCTACTGCTCATCGGGTCCGGCGCGCGCGAACATGCGCTGGCCTGGTCGCTGGCGCAATCGCCCTTGCTGGGCAAGCTCTATGCGGCGCCCGGCAATCCCGGCATCGCGCAGCATGCGGAGCTCGCCCAGATCGATCCCGCCGACCACCGCGCCGTGGCGGACTTCTGCATTCGCCACACGATCGGCCTGGTCGTCATCGGCCCGGAAGCCCCGCTGGTCGACGGCCTCGCCGACAATCTGCGCACCATGGGCTTTCGCGTGTTCGGGCCCAACAAGATCCCGGCGCAGCTCGAAGGCTCGAAGGGCTTCACCAAGGATTTGTGCCGACGCGAAGGCATCCCGACCGCGCGCTACGCCCGCGCGTCCGACCAGCTCGCCGCCGAAGCGGCGCTGGGCGACTTCTCCTTTCCGGTCGTGATCAAGGCGGACGGACTCGCCGCAGGCAAGGGCGTCGTCATCGCCGAAGACGCGGCCGAGGCGGAGGAGGCACTGGCGTCGATCTTCTCCGGCACGGGCGGATCGGCCGTGATCGAGGAGTTTCTCGAAGGCGAGGAGGTAAGCTTCTTCGTGATGACGGACGGCGAGACGGTGCTCCCCTTCGGCTCGGCGCAGGACCACAAGCGCGTCGGCGACGGCGATACGGGGCCGAACACGGGTGGCATGGGCGCCTACAGCCCGGCCTCCATCTTCACGCCCGAGGTCGAGGCGCGGACGATGGCGGAGATCGTCGTCCCCACGATCCGCGCCATGGCGCGGCAGGGCAGCCCCTATAGCGGCATCCTTTATGCCGGCCTGATGCTCACCGCCGAGGGACCGAAGCTGATCGAATATAACGCGCGCTTCGGCGACCCCGAATGCCAGGTGCTGACGATGCGGCTCGAAAGCGATCTCCTCGCCCTGATGTTCGCCGCCGCCGAAGGGCGCCTCGCCTCCGCGGCGCCGCCGGTCTTTTCGGACGAGGCGGCGCTCACCGTGGTGCTCGCCGCCGCCGGCTATCCGGGAACCCCCGAAAGCGGCGGCCGCATCTCGGGGCTGGAGCGCGTCGCAGGCGCCCGCGTCTTCCAGGCCGGAACGCGCCTCACCGCCGGCGAACTGGTCGCGAGCGGCGGCCGCGTCCTGTCCGTCACCGCCCGCGGCGCCACCGTCGCGGAGGCGCGGCGCGCCGCTTATGCGGCTGTCGACGCAATCGATTTTCCCTCCGGTTTCTGCCGCCGTGACATCGGCTGGCGGGAAATATCGCGGGAGGGCTGACCTTGGGCCGCCTTCCCGGCTAAGATCATACCGGAAAGCTCAGGAGGAACGATGCCGCGCTGGACGAAGATATTGATCGGCCTTGCCGTCGCCTTGCTCGCCGGCTGGCTGCACCATGGGCCTTATGGCGGCGGCGAGCGCTTCGTGAACGCGCTGGAAGCGCGGGCGCAGCTTCGGCTCCGCTCCGCCCAATTGCCCGGAGTCACCGCGGCCATGCAGCGGGATCCGCTCGCCCGGACGGTGGTGCTGCGCGGCCAGGCCGACAGCTTCCAGAAGAACGGCCTCGACGACTTTCCCGGCATCAATCAGCGCATGGAAACCATTCCCGGCGTCTCCAACATCCGCTGGAACGACGAGAACAAGCGGGTGACGCCGCTGATCCTCGAAACGCTGCTGCTCTGCGCACTGGCGTTCGGCATCGGCCTCGGTCTCGGCCGCTACCTGTTCACGCGCCGCAAGCGCACCTCCTACCTCGATTGAGGACCCGCCGATGACCACGCTCCTTTGGGCCAATATCCTGCCGATCCTCGCCTCGCTGCTGATCGGCCTCGCCGCCGCGCGCTGGACCTTCCGCCGCGCCGCCCCGCCCACGAATAAGCCAGGAACCGACGCGCAATGACCGAGGGCACCGACACCATCTTTCTCATCTCGATCGTCGTCGCGGTGCTTGCCGTGGCGGTGCTCGCCTTCATTCTCGTGCGCGCCTCGCGGGCGGGCAAGAACCGCGCGCCGATCCTTTCGGAGCGCGCCAAGGACGAGCGGCCCTATTTGCGCCAGGCGCCGCCGCCGCCGGCCGTTCCCGCGCCCCCGCCGCCGCCGGCCGCCGAGACCGTGCCCTCGGGCTCGGGCGTGGCCGACGAGATGTCGGCCGCGGCGCGCGACGTGGTCGCCGATGTGCTGAACGTCGACAGCCACGATCCCGACGGCCGCGACGATCTCCAGAAGCTGAAAGGCTGCGGCCCCAAGCTCGCCGCCCGCCTAAACGAGCTCGGCATCACCCGCTACGCCCAGCTCGCGGGGCTCGGCGAGACCGAGATCGCCATGCTGGACGAGAAGCTCGGGCCGTTTCGCGGCCGGATCGCGCGCGACCGCCTCGCCGAACAGGCCTCCTATCTCGCCCGCGGCGACAAGGACGGCTTCGAAGAACGGTTCGGCCAGCTCGGCGGCTAGGCGCGCTCATCTGCAGCAAGGTAAAGCGTCACCCCGGACTTGATCCGGGTCCACCTTCTTGCGAATACGCTGCGAAGAAGAAAAAGAAGGTGGATGCCGGATCAAGTCCGGCATGACGCTTTTACGGTCGAGCGCGCTCCTGCGCTCAGCCGTCCCGCGCCACCGGCTCGGCGATGAGCTTGTCGATCTTGCGGCCGTCCATGTCGACGATCTCGAAGCGCCAGTCGCGATAATCGAAGCGCTCGCCCGTTTCGGGGAGGTGCTTCAGGACCGAAAGAGCGAAGCCGGCGACCGTTGCATAGTCGCGGTCTTCAGGCAGCGGGATGCCGAGCTGGTCGCCGAGCGCGTCGGCCGAAAGCGAGCCGGAGATCAGCCAGCTTCCGTCCTCGCGCTCGACGAGCGGCGGATCGGAATCGCTCGCATTGTTGGACGCGAAGGCGCCGGCGAGCGCGGCCAGCAGGTCGGCCGGCGTGACGAGGCCGTCGAAATGGCCGTATTCGTCGTGGACGAAGGCCATGGGCACGTCCGAATCGCGAAGCACGACCAGGGCATCCATGGCGTCCATCTGGTCGGGAATGACCGGCGCCGAGCGCATCAGCGCGCGAAGGTCCAGCGGCCGCCCGTCGATCAGCGCGCCGACGATGTCGCGCGCCTGGACGACGCCCACGATGTTGTCGACCGAGCCTTCCGCCACCGGCAGGCGGCTGTGCGGCGTGCCGCGAAGCGTTTCGCGCAGTTCGTCGGCTTCGGCGTCGATGTCGATCCATTCGACGTCGGTGCGCGGCGTCATCACTTCGCGGGTCGGCCGGTCCGCGAGGCGCACGACGCCTGAGATGATCGCCCGTTCGCTTTCCTCGATGACGCCTGCGTGGTGGGCTTCGGCGACGACCATGTGGAGTTCTTCCGCGGTGACGCTTTGGTCGGTGTCGCGCTGGAGGCGGAGCAGGCGGAAGATGCCGGCGCTGGTTTTGTCGAGGAGCCAGACGAAGGGGGCGGTGGCGCGGGCGAGCCAGAGCATGGGCGGCGCCATCACCGAGGCGATCCCCTCCGGCGCACGGAGCGCGAACTGCTTGGGCACCAATTCGCCGATCACCAGGGACGCGTAGGTGGTGAGAACGATGACGAGCGCGAAGCCGACGGTCTGCGCCGTTGCGGGATCGAGGCCGAGCCACTCGATGCGTTCGCCGACCGGGCCGCCGAGCCGCGCGCCCGAATAAGCGCCGGCGATGATTCCGACCATGGTGATGCCGATCTGCACCGTGGAAAGGAAGCGGCCGGGATCGGCGCCGAGGTCCAGCGCGGTCTGCGCGCCCCGCCGCCCCCGTTTCGCCATCGCCTTGAGCCGCGGCCGGCGTGCGGACACGATCGCCAGCTCCGACATGGCGAACAGGCCGTTCACCCCGACGAGCAGCAGGATGAGCAGCGCGTCGAGCCAGGGAAAGGGGGCGAGGGCGGGGGGAGCGGGAGCCATAAGCGGTGGCGCCCGTTTAGCCTTTTAGCTTTCGCCCCGACAACCTGTTCCTCAGGTCCGGTTCAAGCCGGATGTGGAACATAGGTCAGGCAGCGGCGGTTAGCGTCTCCGTTCACCCCATTTTCGGGAAAAGGAATGAGTATGTCCAAGCGTATCACCGCGGCCTTTGCCGCCCTTCTTCTCACCGGCACGGCCGCCTGCGTCACCAATCCGGAGACCGGCGAGCGCGAATTCCCGACCCGCACCGCGATCGGCGCCGGCGTCGGCGCGATCGGCGGCTATCTGCTCGGCGACCTGATCGGCGGCCGGCGCGACCGCACCGAGCGCATCGTCGCCGCGGGCGTGGGCGCCATCGCGGGCGGCGCCGTCGGCCAGTATATGGACCGGCAGGAGCAGGAGCTGAAGCGCCGCACGGCGGGCTCCGGCGTCGTGGTCGAGCGCCAGGGCGACGAGCTCGTCCTCACCATGCCGTCCGGCATCACCTTCGCCCACAACCAGGCGGACGTGCAGGCCCAGTTCCGCCCCGTGCTCGACGAGGTCGCGCAGACCCTGGTCTCCTACCCGTCGACCCTGATCGACGTGCTCGGCCACACCGACAGCACCGGCACCGACGCCTACAATCAGGGCCTGTCCGAGCGGCGCGCCCAGGCGGTGTCCTCCTATCTCGGCTCGCGCGGCGTGCAGCAGGTCCGCATCGCGGCGCGCGGTTATGGCGAAAGCCAGCTGCTCGTGAACCCGGAGCAGACCGAAGCCGACCGCCAGGCGAACCGCCGCGTCGAGATCCGGATCGTTCCGGCGACCAGCGGCGCCTGATCCGCTTTTCGCGGCCGAAAGGAAGAGGGGGCGCCGGGCAGGATCCGGCGCCCCTTTTTTCATGATGGCGAGCCCCACCGCCCCTTCCGAGCGCGCCCGTGCCGCATTGCTGGTGGCGGCGCTCCACGTCCTCCTCGCATGGGGGATCGTGAGCGGCCTCGCCGTCGATTTCGTGCGCGCCGTCGAGACGCGCCTCAACGTGATCCCGGTCGCGCCCGAAACACCCCCGCCCGAGCGCATTGTGCCCGCGCCTGAGCGCATCCCGGACCCGGAAGGCGCGGCCGCGCCGCCCAGCCTCAA